>JBAVRE010000122.1:0-36537 GCA_049694695.1 Steroidobacteraceae bacterium
GGCAGCATCGCGATAAAGGGCCTGCGCATCGGCGTCAACGGCGCCGAAGCGAAAGTGGGCCAGGCCTATGCGCCGCTAGACGTCACGGTTACCGATGTCAACTATACGGCCGGCGTAGGGCAGCGACTCTCCGATGTCGGCACGATCATCGCTCTGGAGAAGGGCCCTGATTCCGACCTATTCTTCCTGAGCTTCGATCAGATCGGCAGCATGACGCATGTGCGCACGGAGCCGGTGCCGCCGACTCCTGCGACGCCGGCGGACAAGCCGGAGAGTTCGCAACTGGGCTTGCGCACCTTCGCCGAGATCAACGCATCGTTGGCGGCAATCACCGGTATCTCGATGAATGACGCCAACGTGAAAGCGACCTACGCGCTGGTTGAGCAGCAACTGCCCTCTGTGCCGACCATTGAAGGCTTCGTGGCCTCGCAGCAGGTGGGCGTGGCGCAGCTGGCGATCCAGTACTGCGATGCGCTGGTGGAATCAAACCAGGCGGCAAGCTTTTTTCCGGGCTTGAATCTCAACGCCAGCCCGGCGACTGCGTTTGCGAACATGGGCCTGCTCGTCAATCCGCTTATCGCCAATGGCGTAGGCATCAACCTGGCGACGCAGCCCACAGATCTGGATACCAGTAGCGAGCTTGCAGATCTGGTCACCTTACTGACACCCTGCACGACCGATTGCCCGGTTCGCACCAAGACCATTACCAAAGCCGCCTGCGCTGCCGTGCTGGGCAGCGGTGCGGTTCTACTCAAGTAAGCGTGACCACCAGGACAACGAGGCTGTATATGAAGATTCGACGTAAGCGAGCCCTGGGGTTGAATGAACCGCTGCGCCATCCAGATCACCCCCTGCCGGTGACGCGCCGCCAGTTTCTGGGTCAGGGCTTCGTGACCGGCGGCGTGGCCCTGGCGGGTGCCTCGGTATTTAGCCTGTTCGCTGATCCGCGAGCAGCCTATGCATCGCTGGCGCCGGACATCGCCAAATTGGCGGGCCCCCCGGGAGCGCCGAGCTTCGGTCTGTGCAACATCGTGCCGGGCGCGGGCAAGATTCCCTTCATCTGCTTTGACCTGGCTGGCGGCGCCAATATCGCCGGCTCCAACGTGCTGGTTGGACAAGCTGGTGGGCAGCTCGATTTTCTCTCCACCGCCGGTTACAGCAAACTGGGCCTGCCCGGCAACATGGTGCCCAATTCCTCCATCGGGGCCGGCAGCTTCATCGACACGCAGCTGGGCCTGGCCTTTCATGCCGACAGCGCTTTTCTGCGTGGCATCCTCGAACGTACGGCAACCACCACGCGGGCGAACATCAACGGTACGGTAATTCCGGCCCTTAGCCAGAACGACACGGGTAACAATCCGCACAACCCGATGTATGGCATCTTCGCTACGGGCGCATTTGGTGAACTGCTGCCGCTCATCGGCTCGGACAGCTCCGATTCGGGCGGCAACTCGCTGGCGCCTTCATACATGATGGATAGTACGGCGCGGCCGACCAAGGTGGATCGTTCCTCGGATGTGACTGGTCTGGTCGACACCGGCAAGCTGGTCGGGCTTCTGAGCCAGGCTGATGCCACGCACGTCCTCGAATCAATGGAGCGCATAAGCCGTAAGAAGCTGGACAACGTCACCATGCGCAACGATGGGGCCGCTGATCAAGTTGTGAAGGAGCTCGTGCAATGCGGCTACGTCAAGGCGGCCGATTTGGCCGATCGCTTTGGCAACGCCAAGGCGGCGCTCAATCCGGACATTGACCCCTTGATCGTTGGGCCGACTGGTATCTTTACGCAGGCCGAGTACGACGGCGATTCAGAAATCCGCAAAACCGCGGCAGTCATGAAAATGGTCGTCAATGGCTATGCGGGGGCGGGCACCATCGAGATGGGCGGCTTCGACTATCACACCGGCGATCGTTCCACGGGCGAGGGGCGCGATTTTCGCGCCGGACGCTGCATGGGCGCCTGTCTCGAATATGCCGCGCGCCGCCACATGCCGCTGATGCTCTATGTGTTCAGCGATGGTTCGCTCTCCTCAAACGGCATGATTGACAATTCCGCGGCGGGCCGCGGCAAGGGCGTGTGGACCGGTGACAACCAGTCGACCGCTGCAGCGTTCTTCCTGGTGTACAACCCGGGCGGGCCGATCACTGCGATCCAGAATCAGATCGGCCACTACAGCGCCGATGGTTCGGTCGCCAGCACCTCGAGTCCGGCGGCCAACGCCGTCAACCTGCTGGCCGAAACCGTGATATTGAATTACATGGCGTTGCACGGACAGGAAGGCGCATTTCAGAATCTGAAATGGGCCAGCGGCGTGGGCACGAGTCTGGGCAGTATTGCCGGTCTCATCGGCTTGCCCGCCATTGCGGCGCCGGGTCAGAAGTTCGCGCCCAGCTGATCGCTCGCTGTCGCGCATTACCGACGCCCGCGGTGGTTCCATGAGCCACCGTCTTGCCGCATTCTTCAACCTGCCTATCGCATCCCGCCTCCAGATGATGTCAAATGGAGGGCGGCGGCTGGCACTGTTGTTCAATCATTTTCAAGGAGCTGTGGGTGATCCGCTGGATCGGACCTTTAATTCTGCTGCTCACCCTATGCGTGGCGAGCCAGGGCGCACTGCGCGCCGACGCGCAGCCGGGCAGTGCGGCTCCCGATTTCGCCTTGCCGGCCGCCAGCGGCGGCAATGTGCGGCTGTCAGAGTATCGCGGCGAGGTCGTGCTGCTGGCCTTCTGGAGCAGCCGCTGCGCGCTGTGCGTGACGCAGTTAACAGCTCTTGGAGACCTGCAGACCACTTACCGATCGGCCGGCCTGGTGACCCTGGCGGTCAGCGTCGATGACGACCTGGCGCGTGCGACCCGCTTCGCAAAATCCCATCCGGCGCGCTTCCCGCTGCTGCTCGACCGCCGCAAGGGCGTGAGCCGCGCCTACGGCGTCGAACGCCTGCCGACCACGGTGCTGATTGACCGGAGTGGCCGGGTGCGCAGCGTCCAGCCGGACTTTCGCGGTATTGATAACTCGTACGTCGCGCAACTGCGCGCCTTGCTCGATGATCCACCGTAATGGCCGTCAGCACGGCCTGCCTTGACCATGGGTTGCCCACTATGAGTATTGCCAGAGCTTTCGGCCGTCGCCTTGTCGACGCGGTGGTAGTGGCTGCACTGCTGGCAGCACCGTCCGCCTGGTGCGCCACCGAACCGGTAGCCGGCGAGCCCGCGGTGCCGGTGACTGCGGCGCCTGCCGACGCAGCGCCCGTGCCCGCGCCGCCGGCAGACGTCGCAGCGCCTGCCACCGATGCCAGTACCCGTGCGCTCGATGAGCAGATCCAGGATCTGAAGCAGCAGGTCGTCGATCTGAACAAAGACCTGTTCGTGCTCGAGGAAGAACTGCTGTTCCCGGCCAACACGCAGGTGGCCATCTTCGTGTCGATGGATGTCGGTGAATTCTTCGGCCTCGATTCCGTTACCCTGAAGATCGACAATCACGAAGTCAGCAATTACCTCTACACGCCGCGTGAGGTTGCCGCGCTGGCCAAGGGCGGTGTGCAGCGCATCTACGTCGGCAACCTGCGCGCCGGCAAGCACGAGCTGGTAGCGCTGTTTGGCGGCAAGGGCCCCAATGAGCGTGACTATCGGCGCGGCGCCTCGATCAAATTTGAGAAAGGCATTGGCGCCAAATATCTGGAGCTGAAGATCTCCGATCGGGCGCGCAAGGCGCAACCGGAATTCGAGATCCGGGACTGGGAGTAGAGTCCCGATGCGGCGACTCCAGGCGTTCGTGACCTCGCTGCTGGTCGGCGTCACCGTGACGCTGGCGGCTGCGCTGTTCAGCGCCGCCCCGGCCACTGCCGCTGCGCGCCCCGATGCCGCCGAAAGCCTGCCGAAGATCCGCGTCCAGGATCTGCACTACGGCGACGTGCTCTTCAATTTTTACGCGGGTGACGAATTCGAAGCGCTCACGCGCCTCGAGGCCTACGAGCACTGGAACCGCATGCCCAACCATCGTCACGATGCGGCGCTGCTGGCTGGCGGCCTGTATCTGTCGCTGGGCATGCACAACGAGGCCGGTAAGCGCTTCGACACCCTGCTCGGCACCGATGTGCCGGTGGGCGTGCGTAACCGCGCCTGGTTCTACCTGGCCAAGGTCTGGTACACGCGCGGCTACTACGATCGCAGTGAGCAATCGCTCGGACGCATCAGCGGAGCGTTGACGCCGGCACTCGAGCCTGAGCGGCAGCATCTGCTCGTCAATGTCCTGATGCGTCAGGGCCGGTTCGATGAGGCCGCCGCGCGCCTCGCGGGTTGGCAGGGTCCGCCGGACTGGGCGGCCTACGCGCGCTTCAATCTGGGTGTGGCACTGGCGCGGCAGAACCGGATGAGCGAGGCCGATCCGGTCCTGACCGCCGTGGGCACCATGGAGGTCGGCGGCGCCGAGATGATGGCGTTGCGCGACAAGGCCAATCTGGCGCTGGGCTACGCCTGGCTGCAGGCTGGCGATGCCGCCAGGGCGCGACCCGCACTCGAACGCGTGCGGCTTACCGGTCCCTATGCGACCCGCGCCCTGCTCGGTGTCGGCTGGGCCAGCGCTGCGCTCGGTCAGTATCGCGAAGCACTGACGCCGTGGCTCGAGTTGCATGATCGCAATCTCCTGGACGCCGCAGTGCAGGAGTCTTTCCTGGCCGTGCCCTATGCCTACAGCAAGCTGGGCGCCAATGCGCAGGCTGCCGATTACTACGAGTCCGCCATCAAGTCCTTTGAGAGCGAAGCCGGTCATATCGACGCGGCGGTCACGCGCATCGGCGCTGGCCAGATGCTCGATGACCTGTTGGGCGAGGACAAGCAGAGCGCTCAATTGGGCTGGTTCTGGCAGCTCAAGCAACTGCCCGACGCGCCGCAATCGCGTTACCTCTACGCCCTGCTGGCCGACAACGATTTTCAGGAAGGCCTGAAGAATTACCGTGATCTGGCTTATCTGGGCGGCACCCTGACGCGCTGGGACCAGAGCATGGATGCCTTCGGCGCCATGATCGACACCCGCGAGCGCGCCTACGCTGAACGGCTGCCGCGTGCCGACGTGCTGCTGGCCAGCGAGCTGCCGGCCAAATTCCTGGCGGCGCGCGCCGCGGTCGACTCGCGACTCACGGCCATTGAGACCGGCGATGACGTGGCCGCACTGGGTACTGGTGCCGAGCAGGAGCAGTGGGCCAAGCTGCGCCAGCTGGAAGCTTCGCTGGCGAGTGCTGGCGGCGCCGAATCCGAGGCGCAGCAGCTCAATCGCGACAAACTCAAATTGATGAAGGGCGTGCTCTACTGGCGGCTCGATTCGCAGTTCAAGCAGCGCGACTACAGCCAGCGGCGCGCCCTGCGCGCGCTCGATGCTGCGCTCAACGAGGCGCAGAATCGCTGGGCGCGCGTGCAGCGCGCGCGCGGCAGCGTGCCGACCAATACCGGCGAGTTCGCCGCGCGCATCGCCGCCCTGGGCGCGCGCATCGCGCAGTTGCAACAGAATCTGAGTGACTCCGCGCAACAGCAGAACCTGTTCCTGCAGCATCTGGCGCAGGATGAATTGCTGGCGCAGAAGCAGCGCCTGGCCGCCTACGAAGTGCAGGCGCGCTTTTCACTGGCCGATATTTATGATCGTGCCAGCGCCGCGGCGCCGGCCGCACCCGCAACACCGGCAACACCCGGCGAGTCCGCTGAGCCCGCTGAGCCGATAGCACCGCCGGAGACGCAGCCGTGATGCGCCCGCCGTCAGTCGCGCTGTCCTGCCTGTGTGCCCTGCTGGGGCTGAACGGCGTTGCGCCGGCCGCCAGTTCCACGCCGCAGCGCGCTGCCACGGTCGGCGATCTGATCAAGCGCAGCGTCGAGATACACCCTGATGCCAGCGTGGGCGGTAGCGCGGCCAAGGCCATGCAGAGCTACCGGCAATTCCTTGAACTGCAGAACACCGATGCCAAGCTGCGCGCCGAGGCGCTGCGACGCCTGGGAGATCTGAACCTGGAATCGGGCGAGCTCGAGCGCATGTCCAGTGAAGTGACGCAGCTCGACCTGCAGGGCGCCGAGGCGATCAAGCTGTATGCGACTCTGCTCAAGGCCTATCCCGACTACGCGCGCAACGATCAGGTGCTCTACCAGCTGGCGCGCGCCTACGAGACTACGGGGCAGAGCGCCGAGGCCCTGAAGACGCTCGAGCTGATCATCAAGCGCTTTCCGGCGGCGCGCGAAATCGCCGAAGTGCATTTCCGTCGTGGCGAGCTGCTGTTCTCCGACAAGCGTTACGCCGACGCCCAGGGCGCCTACGAAAAAGTGATTGCCCGTGGCGCCGCCGGCTCCACGTTTTATGACCAAAGTCTCTACAAGCTGGGCTGGTCACTGTTCAAGCAGGGACAGAATGAGGAGAGCCTGAAGCCGTTTGCCACCCTGCTGGATCGCACGCTCCTCGATCGCAGGCGTGCGGGCGCCGCGCGCAGCTGGGATTCACTCTCGCGCGCTGATCGCGAACTGGCCGAAGACACGCTGCGGGTGATGAGCATTGCCTGCTCCTACCTGGATGGCGCCAAATCGGTTGATCAGCTGCTGGCCACGCGCGGCGCCACGCCCTATGCCTGGCTGCTGTATTCGCGCCTCGGCGATCTGTACGTGCAGAAGCAGCGCTTCCAGGACGCGGCCAACACCTACCGTGCATTCGTGGCGCGTGATCCGGTCGATGAGCACGCGCCTGCCCTGAGCAACCAGGCGATCGCGGCCTACGCCAAGGGCGGTTTTTCCGACCTGGTCGTCGAGGGCAAAGCGGAGTACGTGCGCAGCTACGGTTTCAGTACCGCGTTCTGGCGCGGGCGCGAGCGCACGGCCTTTCCGCAGGTGGTCAGCGAACTGAAGAGCAATCTCAAGGACCTGGCGCAGTACTACCACGCCCAGGCCCAGAAATCGAAGCAGCTGGCGGATTACACCACGGCGGCCCATTGGTATCGCGACTATCTGGCCTCATTCCCGGACGACGCCGATTCGGCCGAGACCAATTATCTGCTGGCCGAAGCGCTGTTCGAGAGCCGCCAGTACCCGGATGCGGCCAGCGAATACGAGCACACGGCGTACGCCTACCCGGTCGGCGCGCGTTCCGCCGCGGCCGGATATGCAGCTCTGGTGGCCTATCAGAAGCAGGAAGAGCTGCTGCCGGCAGCGGCGCGTCCGGCCTGGCATGAGCGTGCCACGGCCTCGGGCGTGCACTTTGCCGAGACCTTTCCCGATCACCCGGAAAGCGCCGGCGTGCTGACCCGCGCCGCGCAGGATGTGTTCGCCGCGCATGATCTGCCGCGCGCCATCAAACTGGCCGAAGCCCTGCTGGCGCGCGCGCCGCCGGTCGAGGCCGCCAAGCAGCGCATTGGCTGGACGATCGTGGGCCAGGCGCAGTTCGAACAAGCCGCTTTTGATAAATCGGAAGCGGCCTTCATGCATGCGCTGGCGGTCACGCCGGTGGCCACGCCCGAGCATGCCGACATCGCCGAGCGGTTGGCGGCGGCGGTCTACAAGCAGGGCGACGCCAAACGCAAGGGCGGCGACGAGGTGGGCGCGGCGGCCGATTTCCTGCGCGTGGCGACCGTCGCGCCGGGTTCCAAAGTGGTTGCGACCGCACAATACGATGCCGCCGCTTCGCTCATCAACGCCAAGCAGTGGCCGCAGGCGATTGGTGTGCTTGAGGCCTACCGCCGCGACTACCCGAAGAGCGAATACAGCGCCGAGATCACCCGCAAGCTCGCCATTGCCTACGTTGAGGCCGGGCAGGGCGCGCAGGCGGCCGCAGAATTTGAGCGCATTGCCGGCACCCCGGGGGAAGACGCCGCGGTGGCCCGTGAGGCGACGCTGCGCGCCGCCGATCTGTACGAGAAATCCGGCAATGGCGCGCACGCCGTCAGCATGCTCGAGCAATTCGTGCAGCACTACCCGACGCCGGTAGTCGATGCCGAGGAAGCGCGCGCCCGTCTGGCTGATTACGCCGCCCGTGCCAACGACGGCGAGCAGCACAGGCACTGGCAGAATGAAATCATCAAGGCCGACGCCGCGGCCGGCGCCGGGCGTACCGATCGCACGCGCTCGCTGGCGGCGAGTGCTCGTCTGGCGCTGGCCACTCCGGCGCGCGATGCATTTCGTGCTGTGCACCTGACTTTGCCGCTGAAGAAATCCCTGATCGCCAAGAAGCAGGCCATGGAAACTGCACTGGCCGGCTATCAGGCGGTGGTGGCGTATGACGTCGCCAGTACCACGACCGCCGCTACCTTCGAGATGGCCGAGCTGTACCGCACCCTGGCCAAGGACCTGCTGGCTTCCGAGCGCCCGAAGAAGCTCAGTGCCGAGGAGCGCGAGCAGTTCGATTCACTGCTTGAAGAACAGGCGTTCCCGTTTGAAGAGCAGGCGATCTCGATACACGAGGTCAATGCCCACCGCGTGCAGGCTGGCATTTACGATGATGGAGTGAAGAACAGCTACCGGGCGCTGGCCGAACTCAGTCCGGCGCGCTACGCCAAGAGCGAGACCACCAGCGATCTGCTGCGCAGCCTGACGCCACCTGCAGATGGCATCATTTCACCCACCGCTGTGAGCGATTTCACACGCGGGGTCGCCGATCTGCTCGCCGGCCGGCCCACCGACGCTGAACTCGACTTCAAGCAAATGGAACTTCAGTACCCGACTTTGGCCGAGCCCTCGATTAACCTTGGCATCGTGACGCGTGACGAAGGCAAGCTGGACGATTCGGCGGCGGCGCTGCAACGGGCAAGCGAACGCGCGCCCGGCAATGCCCGTGCCTGGGACGAGCTGGGGTTGACGCTGCGCCGGCTGGGCAGATTTGCCGAGGCGCGCGAAGCGTATCAGCGCGCCGTGGCGGCCGATGCCGCTTACGCGGCGGCGCACCGGAATCTGGGCGTGTTGCTCGATATCTACCTGGCCGACCCGGCGGCGGCGTTGGCCGAGTTTGAGCAATACCAGCAACTCACCGGCGAAGACAAGCCGGTGACCGGGTGGATTGCCGAGGTACGTCGCCGTGCCACACCCAAGGCGCCGGCGGCGGCTGCCAGCGGAGCGACACCATGAAACTGACCCTGATGGTAGCGGCATGGGTGGTAAGCAGCGCGGTATGGGGCGCTGAGCCGGAACTGGAGCCCGCGGTGCGCACCTCACCCGAGGTGGCACCGGCCCCCAGTACGCCTGCCCTGAAGCCTGCTGCGGCGCCGGTGGTGGCGCCAGCCCGGGCGCCAGCCGGGGCGCGTCCGACGGCGGCTCCCAAGGCTGGCAGCGCTCATGCACAGGATCGCATCGAACTCGAAGCGACGCAGATCACAGGCAATCGCGAATTGCCCAACGTGATGTACGTCGTTCCCTGGAAAAAGCCCGATCTGGGCGACTTCGCCGGCCGACCGCCCAAGAGTCTGCTGGACGAACTGCTGGCGCCAGTCGATCGTGAAGTATTCCGGCGCCAGAACCGTTACTTTGCTGCCCTGCAACCCGATGCGGCGACCAGTACTGCGCCGGGCACGGGAGCGGCGCCGCCGCCGGCAGTTCCGGCGGCACCAGTTTCCGGGGATGAGAAGTAGGTCTCGGCATTGAGAGGCCAAGGGTCTTTAATTTCGTGGGCTGAATCGGGCATGGGAGTCTGAGCGATGGAATTTTTTAGCATGATTGTTCGTTTCTTCCAGGGCGGCGGCGCGATGATGTACCCCATTGCGGTGGTACTGGTCATCGGCATCGCCATCGCGGTCGAGCGCTATGTCGTTCTCACACACACCTCGATTCGCAATCGCGGCCTGTGGAACGAGATTGCACCGCTGCTGGCACAGGGCAATTTCAAGAGCGCGGTGCAGATCACCGGCGCTTCAAATGCCGCCATCGGGCAGATCCTGAGCTACGGCCTGGCGCGCATCTCCTCGGCGCGCAGCCGCGACGACATCGAGAAGGCGATGGAAGAGAGCCTGATGGATATCGTGCCCAAGCTCGAAAAGCGCACCCACTATCTGGCCACCTTCGCCAACCTGGCCACGTTGCTGGGACTGCTGGGCACGGTGATCGGCCTGATCAACGCCTTCGCCGCGGTCGCGACCGTCAACCCCTCCGAAAAAGCCAACCTGCTCTCGGCCAGCATTTCCGTGGCCATGAACTGTACGGCCTTCGGTCTGATGACCGCCGTGCCGCTGCTGGTCATTCACGCGGTGCTGCAGACCAAGACCACGGAACTGATCGACAGCCTGGAAATGGCCTCGGTGAAGTTCCTGAACGCGGTGACCGAGCGCAACCCGACGCCGGCGGGCTGAAGCAGTCATGCGTCGCTCCGCAGCGGTAAGAAAGTTGATGCGCCGGATGCGCAAGCCTTCGGAGCTGCAGCTCATATCCATGATCGACATCTTCACGGTGCTCGTGACCTTCCTGCTGATGACCGCGATTTTTTCACGCACCGTGGTGCTTGATCTGAAGCTGCCGTCGAACAATCCGAGTTTTCCCGAACTGCCCAAGGGACTGAATCTGGAAGTGATCGTGCGCAACAACCTGCTGCAGATCGCCGATCGCGGCAGCGGACCACTCCGTACCCTGCCCAATACTGCCAAGGGCTATGACCTGGACGGCCTGACCGAATACCTGAAATTCGTGAAATCGCGCTACCCGGACAAGACCGAGGCGACCATCCTGCTCGAACCCGACACCCCCTACAACACGATGGTGGAGGTAATGGATCGCACCCGCGTGGTCGAGGTCAATGCCGGACTGCAAAGCGTGCAGGCCGAGCTGTTCCCGGAAGTATCGATCGGCGATGCACCCATTCCGGTGGGCGACGCTGCCGTGAGCGCTGGAGGCAAGCCATGAGCATGTCGAGCCGCGCGCGCCGCATGCTGCTGCATCAGCTGCGCAACAAGGCCGATGCGGATCTGAACCTGATACCGATGATCGACATCCTGAGCGTCATGGTGTCGTTCCTGCTGGTCTATTCGACCGAAGTGGAAGTGGTGCAGAACACCAAGGGCATTGATATTCCGCAGTCGATCTCCGAACAGCGGCCGCGTGAAACCGTGGTGGTGATGGTGACCAGGGATGATCTGTTCGTGCAGGGCGAGCGGGTCGCGTCGGTGAGCGAGATTCGCGCCAGCAGCGATGCCATCATCAAGCCGCTCAGCGATGCCCTGAAGCGACCGAAGCTCGTCGGGCAGATAATGACCGAGAAGGATATCGCCGAGCGCGAGATCACGCTGATGGCAGACAAGGCCATGCCCTACGAGCTGCTGAAGAAGGTCATGGGTACCTGCACGGATGCTGACTACGGCCGGATTTCCTTTGCCTTGCTGCAGAAGGACCGGCCGGTCGACATGGCGAAGCTGCGGCATATTTCATAGAGCCTTAGGCGGAGAACTCAACGGTGCAGCTCACGCAGTATTACCGCAGTTACGAACTTCCCTGGGAGAATTTCCCGGAGGATCAGCAGCGCTTCCGCCGCTACCTGCTCATCGGCCTGGTGAGCGTGGCGGTGCTCGGCCTGGTGCTGCCGTTCATACATCTGCCCAAGAGCATGATCAGTGCCGAGGAAGCCGTGCCGCCGCGACTGGCGCGGCTGATGGCGCAGGAGAAACCCAAGCCGCCGCCGCCCAAGCCAGTCGAACAGCCCAAGCCCGAGGCCAAGCCGAAGCCCACCGATATTCCCAAGCCGGTCGATGTGCGCAAGAAGGTGGAAAATTCCGCCGCCATGCGCGCCATCAAGGACGAGCTCGCAGATCTGCGCGACCAGCTCGACACCAGCGCGCTGCAAAATCGCACGCTCACGGCGGCAGTGGGCCAGGACAATCGTTCCGAACGCTCGCTCATCGCTTCGAAGGTGGGCACCGGTTCGTCCGGTATTGTCACTGCCAACGCCAGCCGTGGCTTCGGTGCGGGTGCCGGCGCGCTCTCCGATCACAACACGGTTGGCGTCAAATCAGGCATCGCCGCCGACGCGGCGCGCAATCGCGCCACGCGCACCGGCACCAGCGGCAAGGCGGCGCGCAGCCAGGAGGAAATTGAACTGGTGTTCGATCGCAACAAAGGCGCGATCTACGCCCTCTACAGCCGGGCGCTGCGCGAGCGCGCTGACCTGCAGGGCAAGCTGGTGCTGCAGTTGACGATTTCGCCGGCCGGCGAGGTGACCGATTGCCGTGTGCTCAGCAGCGAGCTGAACGATCCGGAGCTGGAGAGCAAGATGGTCAGCCGCGTGCGCCTGTTCCGCTTCGAGGCCAAGGACGTGGAGGCTATCACCGCACGCAAGACCATCGAGTTCTTCCCGAACTGAGGCGTTCACGGGGCTGCGCTCGTGCGCGGGTGGTAAAGCGGCGTATATTCGGTGCCATGAATCTGCAATCCGAAATACAGTATTTCACTGAGCTCGCTCCGGTCGATCAGGCGCGGCTGTTGGGCATGTTCATGCACGAGCTGTGCACCGAAGCGCGCTCCACCTATGGCCCGCTCCCCGAGCAGGTGCAGGACGGCGCCCGGTTGCGCTTCGTCAATGAGATGACGGCACGACTGGCCCGCTACATCGAGCAGGTGCTGGTCGACGAGCGCGGCCGCCCGAGTGAAGACGTGCTGCTGCGCATGCTGCTCTCGCCGCGCGCCGACAAGCTGGCCGAGCGGCTGGTGGTCAATGCCTATCGGCGCGCGATTCAGGGCTTCGATCGCAACGACGCCACCGTGACCATGATGCCGCGTTGAGTCCACTCACCCAGGTACTGGTACTGCTGTTTGCCTCGGTCGTCGTGGTGGCGATCGCGCGCCGGCAGGGGCTGCCGCCGGTGCTGGGTTACCTGTCCGTAGGCATGCTGCTGGGGCCGCTGGCATTCGGATTGCTGCCCGACAACAACGCCACCCAGGCCCTGGCGGGAATCGGCGTGGTGTTCCTGCTGTTCACGCTCGGCCTCGATTTCTCCTGGTCGCGCATGGTGGCCATGCGCCGCGAAGTCTTTGGCCTGGGAATGGCGCAGTTACTGATTGTGGGACTGTCCACGGCCGCGCTGCTCCACCTCCTGGGCGTGGGTTGGGCCAGCGGCATAGTGGTTGGTGGGGCGCTGGCCATGAGTTCCACTGCGATCGTGCTGCAGCAGCTTACCGATCAGGCCGAACTCAATCGTACCCATGGCCGCCTGGCCTTCGCCGTGGTGCTGTTCCAGGATCTGGCCTTCGTGCCGCTGCTGGCGCTCGCCAGTGCACTCGGCAGCAGTGGCGGTAATTTCACGCCCGTGACACTGGCGCGCCTGGCCGGCGAGGGCTTGCTGGCGCTGGTGCTGGTGCTGGCGATCGGGCGCTGGCTGCTGCGGCCGCTGTTCTACGAGATCGCCCATAGCCGCCTGCGCGAGCTGTTCACGCTGACGGTGTTGCTGGTGGTGCTCAGCTGCGCCTGGATTACCCAGCAGGTCGGCCTGTCGATGGCGCTGGGCGCGTTTCTCGCCGGCATGATGCTGGCCGAGACCGAGTATCGCCATCAGGTGGAATCGACCGTGCGCCCGTTCCGCGAGTTGTTGCTCGGGCTGTTCTTCATTTCGGTGGGCATGCTGCTCGACCTGCGCCTGCTGTACCTGAATTTTCTTGTGGTGAGTGCGCTATTGCTCGCGTTGCTGCTGGGCAAGGCGCTGCTGGTGTCGCTGGTGACGCGCTGCTTTGTCGGCAGCACCTTCAAGGCGGTGCGCACCAGCATCGTGCTCAGTGGCGGTGGCGAGTTCGGCGTGGCCCTGCTGACGCTGCTGGTGCAGCACAGCGAGCTGGTGCCGGCGCATATCACCCAACCGCTGCTGGCCGCGAGTGTGCTCAGCATGGTGCTCAGCCCGCTGATCATTCGCTACAACCGGCCCATCGCGCGGCTGCTGCTGGGCGAGCGGGGGCCGGGCGTCAGCGCACTCGCGCGCGAGGACGCGGCTACCGGCGCGCTGGCGAAGCGCGAGCACGTGGTGCTATGTGGCTTTGGCCGCGTGGGCCAGAACATCGCGCGGGTGCTGGAATCACAGGGCTTTGAATATCTCGCCATCGACCTGGACCCGGCGCGCATCCGCCTGGCGCGCAATGCCGGCGACACCGTCGTGTTTGGCGACAGCGCTGATGAGGAGCTGTTGCAGCGTGCCGGCCTGGAGGCGGCCAGTGCCGTGATCATCACCTTCGCCAATCCTGCGGTTTCGGTTGGCATCGTGCGGGCGGTGCGCCGGCTGCGTGCTGATGTGCCGGTGCTGGTGCGCACCCAGGATGATGTCGGCCTGGCCGAGCTGAGCGAGGCGGGCGCCACCGAGGTTGTGCCGGAAACCTTCGAGGCCAGCCTGATGCTGGTTTCGCAGGTGCTGATGCTGCTCAATGTGCCGGTGGGCAAAGTGGTGCGCACGGTGGGCGATATACGCGCCGGGCGTTACGCCACACTGCGCAACATCTTCCGCCATGACGGCGCGCTGGTGGTCGATGACACGCACGCCTTCCGCGAGGAGCTGCGTTCAATCGTGCTGCCGCCCCAGGCCTGGTCGGTCGGCCGGCGACTCGAGGAGGTGCGCGCCCGGGGTGCCGACGTCACCTTTACAGCGCTGCGCCGCCACGGCATCACCGGGCGCCAGCCGGACGGCGCCACCGAACTGCGGGAAGGCGATATTGTGGTGGTCTATGGGACGCCCGAGGCCCTTGAGCACGCCGAAGCCGTACTGCTGGCAGGCTGAAGAGCGCTACAATGCGCGCCCTCAAGTGAACCGCGACGACCTCCATTTTCCGCCCCATCACCAGCCGCTGCGCGATGATATTCATGCGCTCGGCGAAGTGGTCGGCCTGGTGCTGCGCGAACAGGGTGGCGCGGAGCTCTATGAGCTCGCCGAGCAGGATCGCCGCGTGGCGATCGCTCGCCGCCACGGCGCCGCCGCCGCGGGCGAGGAGCTGCGCGCACGCGTCCAGGGGCGGCGTCCCGAGCTGGCCCGTGATCTGGTGCGTGCCTTCTCTTCGTATTTCCAGCTGGCCAATGTCGCGGAGAAAGTGCATCGCATCCGTCGCCGCCGTGAATACTTTCTGGAAGCCAGCGATCGGCCGCAGCCCGGTGGTGTCGAGGATGCGCTGGCCGAACTGAAGTCCCAGGGGCTGGAGCTGCCCGAGCTGCTGCAGCTGTTGCGTTCACTCAGCATTGAACCGGTGCTGATCGCACACCCCACCGAGTCGGCACGGCGCACGGTATTGCGGCGCCAGCAGCGGCTGGCCGATCGGCTGCTCGAGCGCAGCAATCCGCAACTCGCGCCGCATGAGCGCCGTGGGCTGCTCGAGCGCATCCGTACCGAAGTTACCATCGACTGGCAGACTGCCGAGCACCCGCGCGAACGCCTGACCGTGGCCGATGAGCGCGAACACGCGATCTTCTATCTGGCCGAAGTGCTCTACCAGATCGTGCCGGCATTCTACCAGGAGATTGGCGCCGCGCTGGCCAAGCTCTACGGCGCCGACACGGAAGCGCTGGAGTTGCCGCAGCTGCTGAGCTTTGGCACCTGGGTGGGCGGCGACATGGACGGTGCCGCCGAAGTGCACGCCAAGAGCATCCGCGAGACACTGGCGCGCCAGCAACAGGTCATCATCAACAATTATTTTGACGACTGCCAGGAACTGGCGCAGCAGCTCTCGCAAAGCGCGGCGCGCGTGGGCGTGTCGGCGGGCGTCGCCAAGCGTATCGCCGAATATCGAACCCTGTTGCCTGGTGCGCCCGGCCTGGCGCCGGCCCGCCACGACATCATGCCGTACCGCGTGTTGTGCGGACAGATGGCTGAACGCCTGCGAATTACCTTTGATGGCCGCCCCAACGGCTATGAGCGCCCGTCCCAGTTTCGTGACGACGTGGCGTTGATTGCCACCAGTCTGCGCGAGAACAATGGCGTGCACGCCGGTTATTTCCTGGCGCGGCGCCTGCTGGCGCGGGTTGACACCTTCGGCTTTCACCTCGCCACGCTCGATCTGCGCCAGCGTACCGGCGTGCATCACGCGGTGCTGGCGCAGGGACTTGATGACCCGCTGTGGCCACAGCGCAGTGCCGCCGACCAGCATGCGCGCCTGGTGGAGATCCTGGAACGCGACGTGGCCCCCAGCGGCAGCTTCGACGCGCTGGGGCGACGCACGCTGGCGGTATTTGAAGCCATCATGCAGGGGCGTCACCGCTATGGCCCCGAGGCCGTGGGCCTGTATATCGTCAGCGGGGCCGTGACAGCGGCCGATGTGCTGGCGCCGCTGGTGCTGGCGCATTGGGCCGGTGCCCGTGACCGGCAGAGCGGCACGGCAGCGATCGACATCGCGCCACAGTTTGATTCGGTCGACAGTCTCGAGGGCTGCGGCGCCGTCATGAGCGAGCTGTTGAAGGATGCGGCTTACCAGCGTCACCTGGCGGCGCGCGGGCGCCTGCAGACGGTGCTGGTCGATTATTCCGAAAGCAGCCGCGGTAGCGGGCTGATCGCCTCGCGCTATGCGGCCTACCGCGCGCAACGTGCCCTGACGCGCTCGCTGGAGCGTGCGCGCGAGCGGCATGTGCTGTTCTACAGCCGTGGCGGCAGCATTTCCCGCGGCGGCGGCCGTATCGATGCGCTGCTGCGCGCGGCGCCGGCCGAGGCAGTCAGCGGCGTGTTGCGATTCACCGAGCAGGGCGAGAGCATCGCGCAGAATTTCGGCCTGCGCGCCAATGCCATGCGCACCCTGGAGCGCGCCTTTGGCACGCTGGCACTCGCCACGCTGGCGGTGCGGCGCGGCATCGCGGTGCAGGAAGGGGCGGCGCTGGCGGAAGTGGTGGGCGAGATCGCCGCGCGCAGCCGCGCGGCCTGGTGCGCCCTGGTCGATGGCAGTACGCAGTTCTATCGGTTTTTTCGCGCCGCTACGCCTATCGATGTCATTGAGCGCATGCGTATCGGCGAGCAACGGCACAGCACGCCGCTGGACGTGGATATCGCCGCAGTGCCGCCGGCTGCCTGGGTGTACGCCTGGGCGCAGTCACGGCACATGCTCACCGGCTGGTATGGCGCCGGCGCAGGTCTCAAGGCGGCGCACGCCTCGCGGGGTATTGCGCTGCTGCGGCGCGCCTATGCCGGCTGGCCGTTCTTCCGGCATCTGATTGACGACATCGAAGCCATGCTGGGGCGCGCTGACATGGAAATCGCTGCCCGTTACGATGAACTCGCGCCCGCCGATACGCTCGCCTGCGCGCGTGCGATTCAGGAGGAATTCGCGCTCAGCTGCGCGATGGTGTGTGAGATCAAGGAGATTGGCGCCCTGCTGGATGGCGATCGCACCCTGCAGCGGAGCATTGCACTGCGTAACCCCTATGTGGACCCGATGAACCTGATGCAGGTCGATCTGCTCAAGCGCTGGCGCGCTGGCGGGCGAGCGGACCGCGCGCTGTTCGAGGCCCTGCTGGCCAGCGTCAACGGCATCGGCATGGGTCTGCAGACTACGGGCTGATAGGAGCTTTCCCCATGAAGCCTGCCGTAGTAGTCATTGGCGCTGGCATCAACGGCCTGGTCGCCGCGCACTACCTCCGCAAGGCCGGCTGCCGGGTCACCCTGCTCGAACGGGCCGAGCGGGCCGGCGGAGCGTGCATCTCAGAGGTGGCGTCCGTTAATGGCCATACCCAGCACTACGCCCTCGGCGCCTCCGTCCTCGGCCTGATGCCGGATTTCATCTTTCGGGAGACCGGCCTGGCGGAACGGCTCGAGACCTACGTGCCGAACCTGGCCAAGCGCATCTACTTCCCCTCGAAAGATGCCAGCGCCTGGATATACCGTGACCCGCAGGAGCTGGACCGGGAGCTGAAATCCCAGTGGGGCGAGCGCGGCGATGTCGCCGGTTTTCGCGCCGATGAGGCGCGCGTCGTGGCCTACCTGCAGGAGGGCTACCGCAGCGCCACAGCGCCCAGTCTTGCCTCCGCCCGGGACCGCCTGGGCGACACGCTCACCGGGCTGTGGATCAGCGGCAGCGCCATCGACCTGCTCAACCATTACTTCACCGCCGATCACACCAAGATCTACATGGGGATGACGGTGACCGAGAGCGGGCCGGTATCGCTGCACGAGCCGTACTCGGCCTTCACCCTCCCGGTGATGGACTCCGGTTCGGTCTTCGATGGTTACTACGGCTTCGTCAAACCAGGCATCTGGCGGGTGACCGAGGAGCTGGCGCAGATCAACCGGGAGATCGGCGTCGACATCCGGCTCGGTGCCCAGGTCGAAGGGGTGGATCCGGAGCGCGGCATCGTTCACTACCTCGCGGATGGGCGCGCCCAAACGGTGCCGTTCGACCAGCTGCTGATGGCGACCGACCCGCTGAGCGCCGCGCGATTGGTTGGCGATAGTGCGCTGACCGGTGCCGTCGAGCGCAGCCGGTTCCTCGGCAGCAGCGGCAAGCTGACGCTGATGTTTCGCCGCCCGGTGCGCTGGAAGGAGGGAGCGACCGCCGACGGCGGCGACACGGTGTTCCGCTTCATCTTCGCGGTCGAGTCGCTGGCCGATTTCGAGCGGGCGACACTTCGGGTGACATCCGGGGATACCGACTACCAGCCGGGGTTCATCCAGATCTACTGCGAAGGCGCGGCGATGCGTCAGCTCGGCCTGGCCGAGCCGTTTGACCGTCTGACATTGTTCTTCAAGAATGTGGCGCTCGATCAGCGCGGCGCGGCGCTGCCGGAGGTGGCAGCAGCGGTGAAGGCGCAGGTCTTCGCCCACATCGCCAACCCGGAAGACTGCGTCTGGAGCCGGCTATTGCTGCCCAGGGATCTGCAGCAGCTGTTTCTCTTTCCCGGCGGCAACCTCGATCACACCATGCTGGTCGGGGGGCAGACCTTCTCTGAGCGGCAATACGCCGCTGATCCGGAAAGGCATTTCTATCAATTTGGTCGGTGGGCCAACCTGGCCTATTGCGGGGCCGGCGCCTATCCCTGCGGCTCGATCGCCGGTACGCCCGGATACATGTGCGCCCAGCAGCTGCTGCGGGAGCAGGGCGCTAGCGCGCTGCCGCCACCGGAACCCTGAGCCCCGGAAATGCGCCGGTTGCCAGCGCGCAGACCCAATCGTCGCACAGCGCCACCGCCCGCGAGGCCCGAAAGCTGCGCGGATTCAGGCTGAGTTCAGCCCACAGCCCATCCATCAGCGCCGACAGGCCAATCGCGGCGGGAGCGATGCGAAAGCCGCTCACCCCCGGCATGCGCTTCAGGCGGCCGAGCAGCATCTCCAGCGTCGCGCGCGTGGCGGCATAGGTGCGCGCGTGCACGGCGCGCATCTCGGGCGAGTGCGCCACCATGCTCCAGAACACCAGCCAGGTGCGAAACAGCGCCGGGTCCAGTGCCTCCGGCGCAAATGAGGCGGCGAAGAAGGCATGTAATCGCGCCCGTGGCCCGGTCTGCCTGCGCAGCGCACTCTGGCGGCTGGTTTCGAGCAGCAGCGTCGCCAGCGATTCATAGGCTGCGGCCAGCAGGGCGTCGATGCCGGGGAAATGGTGATTGATGAGCCCCATCGTGACGCCGGCCTCGGCGCTGATGCGGCGCACCGAAGCGCCGTCGTGTCCGAACTTGCGCAGACACGCCAGGGTCGCCGCCACCAGCGCCTCGCGGCGCGCCGCCGCTGGCTCGCGCCGGAATTTAGGTTCGGACGGCGGGCTAGACCGGCTCACCGGCCGCTACGCGCAGGAACCGCAGCCTGCTCTCGACGTCTTCCTTGTTGAGATACGCGCCGGCCAGATGGCGATAGCCGACATAGGCATCGCGGGCGTGCAGCACGCGCCAGTTGTCGAACAGCAGCACTGAGCCGGGCAGCAGGCGGCGGCGCAGCTGCAGCGTGGTGTCATTGCAATAGGCGTCGAAGCGCCCGAGGGCCCGGTAGAACGCCGCCTGTTGCGCCTCCGGCAGCGCGAACGGCGCGCGGTCGTAGTTGTTGTAGCTCACCTGCACCAGCCGGCCCAGATCGTTCAGCCGGAACAGCGGCCGCCGTGCCATCAGGTGAATGCCGCGGCTGTCATCGATGTATTGCCCTGGAATCAGCACTTCGGTCAGGGTGCGATAATCGGCCGGGTGATCGCGGCGCATGAGCTCGGCGATCCTGAATCCGTCGATCAGCACATTTTCGCCGCCGCTGCATTCAGCTGCGAGGCAGTGAAACATCTGATAGCCGGGTGCATCGAAGCTGTAGGTGCCATCGGTGTGCGGGCCAATCGCCATCGACGTGTAGGCGGTATCCTTGTGCTCCATGTTGGCCGTGAAGCCCCAGTAGCCACCGAAAATCGTTTCGCGGATGTAGGCGATCCGCCGGGCGACGGCCTGGGTCGCTTCCGGCGTGGCGGGCGCGCCTTCGACAAAACTGAAGCCGTGGCGCGCGACCTGCTCGAGGAATTCCTTGAGAGTCGCCTCATCCTGCAGGAACTCGTTGTAAGGCACCTGCGGAGCCGCCTCGGCGATGCTGGCGCGATCCCAGGTCGCGAAACTGTGCGGCAGCACGTCCGGATCGGCGCGCAGTTCCGACAGGAAGCCGGCGTCAAAACGGCTGACATGCCCACCGCCGTCCCACTCGAGCCGCAGCACACGCCCATCCTGCTCGAGCTCGATGGCGCTCGCGCTGATGTCCGGCGGAATGCGAAAGGTGTCGACCAGCCGCTGCCTGGTCTGTGGGTGCCGGCTCTCATCGCACTGGCAATTGTCGCGCAGCCACAGCAGCGGCAGCTTCAGGCCGGGTGCACCATCACGCCACTTGAGCTCGACCTCGGAGCCCCGGATCGTGGCCGCACTTAGTGTTGCGCTCATCACTCGTCTCCTGCCAGGTAGCGTCACTATCGCTATTGAACGAGTGCATAATAGCACACCAGGCTGGCCCGATGCCATAGCTGGCGGGTGGCAGTGCGCACCGGTTCAGCTGCGATCTTCTGAGCCTATATCAGCGTCAGTTCCACTAACGCCCGTGCCGCCATGTCGATCGCCAGTTCGGTGCTGTCATCGGCTGCCGATGCGGTATTGGCGATGGCAATGTTTCCAAACGGCTGGCGGGCGCGCAGGTGTGGAAGTTCGCCGCCGGTATTGAGAAAATCGTCGTACAGGGGCGAGTACCAGTAAGCGTAGCCGTGGCCCCAGCGGTTCACGGTGATGCCCTGGATATCGAGCGCCGGATCGAATCCGTGCGACCCCAGCGTACGGCCCAGTTGCTCACGCGTGTTGCGTTCGAAGCTCTCGAACGACGTGGCGTACATCTCGGCGCGCCCCAGCCGAAACTGTTCCTTGATGTGCAGACCCGGCGTTTCATAGCCGCGCAGCATGGTCATGACGATGGGCTGGTCGGGAGACTGGGAATGCCGGTAGCCGCCCACCGACACCGGCTGCTCGAGTATCAGCGAGGCAAAATAGCTGCCCGGGGCATTGATAAAATTCACGCCGGCGCGATGAAAAGGGCGCCACTGGCGCAGCCATACATTGACCCACAGATTGGGCGTATGCACGTTGTAGGCAAGCGCCGCCTTCTGCTCGGGCGGCATTTCCGGACACAGATAGGGAATCAGGTAATTCCAGCAGGCGAGCACGCAGTGCCGGCCGCGCGTGGTGTACAGCTTGCCGCCGCGCATGTAACTCACGTCTACGCTGCCGCCGCGCCCGGTCGCTGCCTGATTCTGCACATGCACCACCGTGCTGTTGAGCCTGATGCGGGTCGCGTTGCCGCGCCGGTCCAGTTCATCGTAGCGCGCACGGGCGAGCATGGAGTCCTCGAGCGTTCGCCCTGGCAATGCCTGCGGGATCAGCTTGCGCACCAGCAGACGCGCCACGGTCGCATTGCCCTCCGGGAAATGGTATTCGACGCCACCCTCAGGCGTCGGGGCGGGCGGCAGATTCAAACCGGCGAATCCCGGCAGGCCGAAGCGGCGGTGCGCGCTGAGCGCCGTGGTCGAACTCAGGCCGCGGCCGCTGCCATAGGTGCGATCCCGCAGATACGTACACACCATTGGATCGCAACCGGCGATCCTGACCAGATAATCGGCATAACTCATGCGCGCCAGCCGGGCGACTTTCTGATCGGGCGTGAGCGCAGGCAGGAAGTCGACGTGATCGTGGTAAAGCCTGTACAGGTCGCGCTTGACGGGCTCGGGCAGCGGTGCCTGTGCCATGAAGGCTGCCCAGCGCTCCTCGGCATCCGGCGGCAGGTTCGGCGCATACAGGAAGGTGAAATCCGTCCACGGCGCAGGATCCTTCAGCAGGCGATCTGCGCCGAAGGTCTCGCGATCGAAGAACACGCCCTGTCCCATCCCCAGGCGCGAGTAGAACTGCGGATCCACCGTCTGTTGCGCGAGGCGCGCGACATCGATGCCCAGATCGCGGTAAATCTCCTGCTGAAAGGCCGTGCTGTCCGCGCCCGCGTAGATGTTGAAACTGCCGGCGTTCGAGAGGCGCAGATTGCTACCCGCGCCGAACTCGTTGCGCTTGGCGTGGCCGCCAAAGTCATCGTGGTTGTCGAGGATCAGAACCTTCTTGCCGAACCCGTGCCGCTTCTGAAAGAAGTACGCGGCGGCCAGACCGCTGATGCCGCCGCCTACCACTATCAGGTCGTACTGGTCGACGGTAGCTGCGGCAAGCGGCGCGGACTTCCAGAATGTCCGGTCGCGCAACGCGTGACCTACCGAGTAAGCGTCCGGGTAGCCGCTGCCGCGCATGCCGGTGAGTGCCGGCGGATAGCCCCGCGGGTCCGCGCCGCTGCCTGCCAGCGCACCAGCCGAACCAGCGGCGAGCAGCGCAGCACTGGCCGCGGCGCCATTGAGAAAATCACGGCGCCGTATCCCGCAGTGCATCCCCAGTTCACGGTCATGCGATCGCGACATGCTCACTATTCCTGAGTCAGTAATTGCCGCGCGGCTTCGTCGTGCAGACCAGCGAGGCAGCGGCTCAACACTAGATCAGCATGCATTTGGCCCGTCAATAACTCGCCCGGCAAGCAGATCCACGGCGCCTGTCGGGCACGAGTGCGACGAGTCCGGATCGACGCTGGAATCCAGGTTGCAGTACACTCGCGCGTGGAAGCACGGCAACAATGCATCGACGGGGGAGTGGGTCAGGACTGCCCGGGGTTCAGGCGCTGACCATCGATCCTTTGGGGGCGCAGCATGCGCTATCGAGCTTTCCTGAGTTACAGCCACACCGACGAGCGTTGGGCGCGTTGGTTGCTGCGGCGACTCGAAAGCTACCGGGTGCCACGCAGCCTGGTCGGTACGCCGGGACGCGATGGGCCGATCCCGGCGCGGCTTGGCCGTTTTTGCCGCGACCGTGATGCACTGCCCAGCGCTGGCGACCTCAGCGCAGCAATCAAAGCCACGCTCGACGACTCCGCTGCGCTGGTGGTCGTGTGCTCACCAGCCGCGGCGCGCTCCAGGTGGGTCAATGCCGAAATCTCGGCGTTTCGCTCGACCGGTCGAGGCGACCGGATCCTGTGCTTCGTTGTCGATGGCGATCCGGAAGTCCGCGATTCGGATCGCGCCTGCATTCCGCCAGCGCTACTGCAACTCGAGGATGGGGGTGCCATGCCCCGCGAGCCGCTGGCGGCGGACGCCCGTCGCGCGGCCGATGGCCGCGAGCGCGCTTTCGTCAAACTGGTGGCCGGCCTGCTCGGCATCAGCTACGACACACTTGCTCCGCGCGAGGCGCACCGGCGGCATCAACGGCTGGCGCTGATTACCACGGCGGCGCTTTCGGGCATGCTGGTTGCGCTGGCGCTGGCGGCCTCCGCCTACATTGCGCGCAACGATGCGCAGCGCCGTCAGCTGCAGACCGAAGACATGCTTGAATTCATGCTCGGCGATCTGCGCGAGAAGCTGAGCACCGTCGGCCGGCTCGATCTGATGCGGGTGGTCGATGACAAATCCACGGCGTATTTCGCGGCGCTCGACCCGCACGATCTCACCGACCGGACTCTCGAGACGCAGGCGCGATCGTTGATCGGGATCGGTCAGGTGCGGCTTGACGAGGGTCACCTTGAGGCGGCGATGGTTGCGTTTCGTGAGGCGCATGCGCGCAGCACTGCGCTGTATCAGCGCCAAGCCGATGACGGCCAGCGACTGTTCGATCGCGCCCAGGCCGAGTACTGGATCGGGCTGGTCGCACTGACCAAGGGTGAATACGCTGAAGCCGGTGTGTGGTTCCGCAAATACAGAGACAGCGGCGTCGCTCTGGCAGCGATGGACCGAGCCAACTTCGAGTGGCAGAAGGAAGTGGCGTGGGGGCGGCACAACCTGGCGGTCCTCGACGAGCGCCTGGGTCGCTATGAAGAGGCCGAGCGCGAGATGCGCAGCAAGCGCGAGCTCTACCGGGAGTGGCTGCTGCGAAGGCCGCAGGATCTTGCGCTGCGCTCCGAGGACGCCGATACGGCGTCCTGGCTGGGCAGTATCTCGGCACGGCAGGGCAAGCTCGCCGATGCAGAAGCCTTGTTCGCCGAACAACTGGCCGAGCTGGGCCGCAACGCCGCCGATGATCCAGGCAACGCGAAGTGGAAAGAGGATCAGATCGATGCGCTGATACTCCAGGCCGGCGCGCAGGCGGTGCGCGGACGCCTGGCCGAGGCCAGAGCGGGCATCGGGGCCGCAAGGCCACGCGCCGACGCATTGGCTCGCCAGGATCCGGCCAACAATACCTGGCAGGTGACGGCTGGAATATGCCGATGGTGGCAGGCGCAACTGGCAGCCGCGGCACATGATCCCCTGGCCGATGAGCTGGCCGCGGAGGCTGCGACCATACTGGCAGGAGCGCTGGCCGTCGACCCAAAGAGCGAACGCGTGCTCCGATCGCTGGCGCAGGTACGCAATCTGCAGGCGCAGCGCGCGCTCCTCCGTGGCGATAGCGCGCTCGCACGCTCGCAACTCGCCGCAGCCGCAGCGCTGCTCGATCCCGCATGGAACGCGCGCCAGAACGAGACGCTGCGGCTGGTGCTCGCCAGCACGCGCTTGTTGGCCGGTGAAGCGGCGCAGCTCGCGGGTGACCGCGACGGCGCGCTCGTATCCTGGCACCAGGCCGAGCAGCTGCTCGCCGCGGATGCCGGCACCGTGCTGCCATTTGAACGCCTTGATCCCATGGTTCGCACGCTGTCCCATCTCGGCCGCGCCGAGGAAGCGCAGGCCCTGCGTCGGCGACTGGCCGCGGCCGGCTACGTGCCGATGCAGAGCTTTCCAGCGGTCGGCCGAATCGCTGCGCGATGAGCCGGCACAACCTGCTGCCGCCTCCAATGGAAATGTTTGCCTACAACGACGAAAGTTCCATTCAGTTACTCAACCCGGAGGATGATCATGGCTTCTAAGTCCCACAAAACCAACGGCAACAACAGCCCCAACATTAGCCTGGATATCCGTAAGTCGAGCCAGCCTGCCCCCTGGGTAAACGTGCAAGTTGGCAACGATCAGTACGCCTACCTATTCACCGGCGGCGACTCAGGCAATGGTGACATTGTGGCGCGCATAAGGAAACACGGACCCTACCGCCTGGCGCGCATCGACCAGATCGGACTGAAGAGGTACAAGATTTCGGGGTGCAACTTCACAGGAATCCACAAGAACCAACTCAGTTGGGAACGTCACTCTGCGTGGGCCGGCACGATCGACGACGAAAACAAGTTGGAAATGAAAGCCAAATACACGATTACGGTGGTCGACACCCTCAACGGCAACTGCGTAATCTCCTGCGACCCGGGAGTTAGAAACCTACCCTGAAGAACAGCGCCGAGGTTGGTGTTCAACCAGGATCGGGGCGCTCATGCAGGGCGAGCCTCAGTTCCTGAATTGTGGATGGCCCATCACAGCTGCACGCCACGTCTCATCTGTAGCGCCGGCACCCACGGGCGCCTGTGCGTCGCTGCGCTGCCACCTGCTCAGCCATTCAGCACCGAGCAGTTCGCGGCCATGCGGCAGGGCGGTCGCCAGTGGCGACAATGCAATGGTGGTTTCAGATTTTGGGCCGGTGGCGCGACCTTTAGCCACGAAGAATCCAGCAGCCAATAGTGCCGCGCGCACTCTGGTCGAGTAAGTGTAAGTAAACAATTCCGTGGCGCTGTGCTGGCAGAGCTGCGCGAGTTCGCGAAAGGCCTGCAGTGTCCACAGCGCACTATCCGTCTTGTATGAAAACGGATCGAAGAACACGATATCCGGTGCGGGCGCGGCGTGTTTGCGTTGATTGAAGTCGCCGGACAGCAGCAGCCATTCAATGCTGCCGCTGGCACTCAGCCATTGATTATCAGTCAGCAGCTGATTCGGTGCGGTATGCCGCAGGTGTCTGAACCACTGGGTGTGGCGCAGTGCCAGTCGCAGCGAATCCAGATCATTCTCAAAGCTGAGCAGTTGCAGGCGGCGCCGCAGCTGCTGGGCAGGCATGGCCTCCACGGCGTGAATGGTCGCCATCGCATTGGCGGCGGCACCCAGGCCGACATCCCAGATGACCAGTGGTGCGGCATCGGCCCTCTGCAGGCGCTCGATGAGGCGTGACTGCTCCACATACAATGAGCGCGCCTCCTGCGCCGGCTCGTTGACCGAGTGCATCACTTCGCCCGAAAGCGTATCGCGGATGCGGCCGATGTCCTCGCGCACCACAATTTCATAGCGCCCCTTGGTCAGCTTTGACTGCCGGCGTGCCGCACGGCTGCGGTGCTGGGTCTTGGGGCCGTAACTATCGCGAGCATCGAGCAGCTCGCGTTGTGACTGGTAAAAAGGCAACCAGCTTCCCGCCAGAATGTGCTGGCGCATGGTACGCATCAGCTGCATATAGAAATGCAGGTTGTGCAGGCCCACCAGTTGCGTGGCCTGCGAATCGTGGGTTTCACGCAGGTGGTACAGATAGGCAATGGAGTGGGTCTGGCAGGTGTGGCAGCTGCAGCTCGGGTCCAGCGCAGCTTCCATGCCGCGATAAGCGGCGCGCCGCAGATCGCGCCGGCCCAGGCTGGTAAATGCCACACCCTGCGTGGCCAGGGCAGTGGGCAGGATGCAGTCGAACATGTCCACGCCACGATGCACCGCTTCGAGCAGATCGCGCGTCGTGCCGACACCCATCAGGTAGCGCGGCTGATCGGTCGGCAGGTAGTCGGTCACGGTGGCGGTGCAGTCTTCACGTTCGGCCACGGTTTCACCGACCGCCAGGCCGCCAATGGCAAAACCGTCGAACGGCAATTGGGTAATGGCGCGGACACTTTCGATGCGCAGCTCCGGGTAACACGCGCCCTGCACGATGCCAAACAGAGCCTGGAGTGAATCACCGCGTGCCGCCAGGCTGCGTTGTGCCCAGCGGTGCGTCAGCTCCATGGCATGGCGTGCCGTCGCGCGATCGACGCTGGCTGGCACGCACTGATCCAGCACCATCATGATGTCCGCGCCGATCGACTTCTGCATGGCAATGCTGCGTTCCGGGCTCAGGCAGATGGTGCTGTTATCGACGTAGCTTCTGAACTCGGCGCCGTCTTCACGCATGGTGCGGCTGCCGGGCAGCGAGAAGATCTGGAAGCCGCCCGAGTCGGTGAGCACGGAGCGTGGCCAGCTCATGAAAGCATGGATGCCGCCGAGCTTTTCAAACAGTTCGGGACCGGGGCGCAGCAGCAGATGATAGGTATTGGCGAGCAGCACCTGCGCACCGCTGGCGAGAATATCGTCGCGACGCTGGCCGCGCACCGAGGCGTGCGTTCCCACCGGCATGAAGGTGGGCGTGAGCACCTCGTCATGCCGGGTGCGAAAGCGCGCCGCCCGGGCGCGTGACCCGGCAGCGGTCGCTTCAAGCTGAAAGTGCAGGCGGGTCATGAGTGCAAAGGGCTCGGTAGGGGGCGACAGCGTACAATACCCGGCAGCTATTGCTGTGGAGGTTGTCATGACAGGCTACACAAGGAGATCACTGGCCGTTGCTGCTGTACTGGGCTCGGGCCTGTCGGCCGCCCTGGCTGCCGGCCCGCTGCCCGGCGCGCCACCGATCAAACCGGGATTGTGGCAAGTGACCATGGAAACGCGGGATGCCAACGGTAATTCGGCAGACCCGCTGGCCAGGGCCGCTGCGGCAATGAAAGACCTGCCACCCGCGGCGCGCGAGCAAATGGAGGCAATGATGAAGGCGCGTGGCGTCAGCATGGATGGAGCCGGTGGCGGTACCAAAGTGTGTCTGTCGAAAGAGTCCTTCGATCAGGGCAAATGGCAGGGAATGAGCAAAGATTGCGTGGTGAACTATTCAACCGCCACAGGTACCAGCTGGAAGTGGCATTCGACCTGCCCGACGATGAAGTCTGAATCCGACGGCGAGGCGACATTCACCAGCCCGGAGAGTTACACCATCAAGATGCGCATGGTGTCAAAAATGACTGGCGTGGAACACACGACCAATATGACGCAGTCGGCAAAGTGGCTGGGTGCGGATTGCGGAGAGGTCAAGCCGGTGTCTCCGGATTCGTTTAAGGCAGATCGGCAGGGCAGAGTTCCGCAGCGCCCGAACATGCAGTGAACGGCATGGGCATGGGCCTGCAGACCACGGGCTGATAACCGTTGGGCTTTTCCAGATAACCGGGCCGGGGCCGGCGGGCATGCTCGCGCCCTGTAAAGTGGCCACATGTACCGCTACGACGAATTTGATCGCACCTTCCTGGCCGAGCGGGTCGCGGAATTCCGTGAACAGACGCGCCGCTTCCTGGCCGGGGAGCTCAGCGAAGATGAGTTCCGGCCGCTGCGCCTGCGCAACGGGCTTTATATCCAGACCCATGCACCGATGTTGCGGGTCGCCATTCCCTATGGCCTGCTCGACAGCCGGCAGCTGCGCATGCTGGCGCACATTGCCCGTCGTTACGATCGCGGCTACGGTCATTTCAGCACCCGGCAGAACATCCAGTACAACTGGCCGAAACTGGCCGAGGTGCCCGATATCCTGGCGGACCTGGCCACGGTCGACATGCACGCGATCCAGACCAGCGGCAATTGCATCCGCAATGTCACGGCCGATCACCTGGCCGGCGTGGCGCCCGATGAGCTCGAAGACCCGCGACCCTGGTGCGAGCTCATCCGCCAGTGGTCAACGCTGCATCCTGAATTCTATTACCTGCCGCGCAAATTCAAGATCGCCGTGACTGGTGCAGCCGCGGATCGGGCGGCCTCGGAAGTGCACGATATCGGGCTGCACCTGGTGCGCGGCGCCGATGGCAGCGGCGGCTTTGAAGTCCTGGTGGGCGGCGGACTGGGTCGCATGCCGATGATCGGCAAGCGGATCCGCAGCTTCCTGCCACAACAGGAACTGCTGGCCTACCTGGAGGCGATCCTGCGGGTCTACAACCGCCACGGCCGGCGCGACAATATCCATCGCGCACGCATCAAGGTGCTGGTCAAGGCCCTGGGTGTGGAGGAATTCACGCGCCAGGTCGAGGCTGAATATGCGGCCAGTAAGGCCAGCGCGCCGCGTCTGGCGGCGGCGCAGATTGAGCGCATGCGGGCATTCTTTGCGCCGCCGGCCTATCGCTCGTTGCCGGATGAAGATCCGACGCGGGTCGGTGTCAGCGCGGCCTTTATCGCCTGGTATCGCCACAATACGCGCGCCCACAAGCTCAGCGGTTATCGCGTGGTACTGGTCTCGCTCAAGAAGCACGGCGAACCGCCGGGCGATATGTTCGATGCGCAGATGGACGCGCTGGCGGACCTGGCCGATCGCTACAGTTTCGGACAGATCCGCGTGACGCACGATCAGAATCTGGTGCTCGCCGATGTCGCACAATCGGAACTGGCGGCGCTGCATGCGGCGCTCGGGCCGCTCGGACTCGCCACGCCCAACATTGGCACGCTTACTGACATGATCTGCTGCCCGGGCCTCGATTTCTGCAGCCTTGCCAATGCCGGCTCGATCGACGTGGCCAGGCAGATACACGAACAGTTCAGTGATTTCGACTATCTGTACGATCTCGGCGAGGTTCAGCTCAAGATGTCCGGTTGCATGAATGCCTGCGGACACCATCACATCGGCCACATAGGCATCCTCGGCGTCGATAAGCACGGTGAAGAGTGGTACCAGATCACGCTGGGCGGCTCGGCCAGCGGCGAGGTGGCGCTCGGCGAAGTCATCGGGCCGTCGGTTGCCAAGGCGCGCGTGGCCGCGACCATCGCCCGCATTCTCGACGTCTATATCGAGCGGCGTGAGAGCAGCGCCGAGAGTTTTCTGCAGGCGGTGAAGCGACTGGGAGTCGCACCATTCAGGGAGCGCGTCTATGCGGCAGATACTGCGGCAGCGTGAAATCTGTGCTGATCCCTGGCGCTACCCCGGCGAGGCCGGCAGCGGGCCGCAGCTGGTGACGCTGGCCGAACTGCTGGCGGCAGCGCCGTCGCCGCCGGCCGCCGCTGGGGTCTATATCGGGCCCACCGACGAGGTGCAGCGGCTGGCGGGTGTCATCGATAAAGTGGCACTGATCGTCGTGCACTTTGAAAAGAACGGCGACGGCCGCGGTTTTTCGCAGGCCCAGGTGCTGCGCCAGCAGCTCGGATTTCACGGCGAATTGCGCGCTGCCGGTGAGCTCAAGCGCGATCACCTGTATCTGCTGGCGCGCTGCGGTTTCGATGCCTTCGATCTCGATCCGTCCGAAGACCGCGGCGCGGCGCTGGCGCAGTTGCAGCGCTTCAGCGTCGCCTATCAGCGCTCCAGCGGAACGCTGGTGCAGCCGCGGGTGCGTACCTGAGCTGAGCCTGCCGCGGCGCTAGCCCAGGCAGACAATCAGGCGTGCGTGGTAGTTGCGCCAGTCGATGGGAATGACGATCGGCCGCGTGGCGGCCGGATAGTCGAGCTGGCTGTCGCGCCCGGTGAGCACCGCCGGCACGGAAATCTGGAACTGATGGCCGAAGTCGCGGCGTGCATTGCCGGAAAGGGTATTGGCGATCTCGCCCACCAGGTCACAGAGATTCTCGTGGCCCATGTCGGTTTCCTGCATGCGCATGAGCATGACGCTCAGCATGCTCTTTGGCGCGGTGAACGCCACCATGCCAGTGCGCCGGCCACTCACCTGGATGACACCGGTGTAGTCGGAAATTTCCGGGCGTTCGCCCAAAGCCAGGTGGGGCGTGCCGCATTGGGCAGTCTGTTGCACCGTGGTGCTGAAGTAGTTGAGCACGCCATCGACGAACACGGCAACTTCCGCTTCCAGACTCATTGCTCTCAGGTCCTGATCAATTTGCGCAACGCCTCGTTGAGCTGTCGATCGGTGAAGGGCTTGCACAGAAAGCCGCTGGCGCCCTTTTCCAGCGCGTCGATCGCCGTCAGCTTGTCGGCCAGCGCCGAGATCACCAGTATGCGTATCTCGGGGTCGCGTTGCACCAGTTTTGCGACGCACTCGGCCCCATCCATCTCCGGCATGGTCAGATCCATGGTCACCAGCGTCGGGCGCAGCGCGGCATGCATCGCCAGGGCCTCGACGCCGTTGCGCGCGGCACCCACGAATTCGATTTCAGGCAGTTCGTTGGCGCGCTCTATGCGCCGGCGAATGACATTGGAGTCATCGACGATCATCAGGCGGTGGGCCACGGCATTCATGCGGGGCAACCGGTAGCCTCAGGCTGCCGAGGACTGCGATTCCGATTGCGCTGCCGCGCGCGGCAATATCATCTTGAAACGCGTGTATTTTCCGGCCGTGGTGGCAATGCCGATGCGGCCACCGCAGTCGCGCACGGCAGCATTTACTACATCCAGGCCAACGCCGCGTCCGGCGTGCTCCGAGACCTGATCGACGGTGGAGAACCCCGGCAGGAACAGCAGCCGAAAGGCGCCGCTGCGATCGAGCGCGGCGGCCTGCTGCGCATCGAGCAGACCGCGATCCCGGGCGTGAGCGCCGATTGCTTCCGGGTTCAGGCCCCGGCCATCGTCTTCGACGATCAGCGAATAGGCTTGCGCATCACTGTCACTGAAGCGGATGCGGATCGTGCCGACCGGGGGTTTGCCGGCCAGTGCGCGCTGCTCGCGCGTCTCAATGCCGTGGGCAATGGCATTGCGGATCATCTGGATGCAGATCTCGCGCACCCGCGGCAGGAAGCTGGCGGGCACATGTTCGAGCCCTTCGGTGAGCAACCGCACTTCGCGGCCGCTGCCGACGCTGACATCGGCGCTCAGGCGCTGCAGAGTCGCGTGCAGCGCTGCGGCCGGTTCCGTCGGGGGCGCCGCCAGTGCAGCTGCGACCTGGCGCGAGCCCAGCACGGCAGTATCGCCATGCTGCGCCGGCGGCAGATCGCCGGCCGAGGCCGCAGCGGAGCGCGCCTGGCCAATGCTTTGCTGCAGCCTGGCGACTTCCTGGGCATGGCTCATCAGTTCGTCGAGCCTGACGACCACCGGGACAAAATCGTTGCCGGCCAGTTCTGGCTTGTCGCGCAGCTCGGCGAGCAGGTCCTCGACCTCATGGGCACGGCGCGCAAACGAGCCCAGCGCCAGCGCCGCCGCTTCGCCCTTGAGGCTGTGCATCTCGCGGAACACGCCCTGAATCTTCTGCTGCAGGTCGGCGCTCTGCTTGCCCGGGGTGCGCAGCAGCGTGTTGCTGCGTCGCAGGGTCGCGTCAAGCGTGCCGAGGAAGGTCTGCAGTTGCAGCGGCTCGACCTGCAGCACCTGCAGCAGCAGGGCCGAATTCGAGTCGGTGTCGGACTTCAGGTGCTCCAGTTCGCGCTGCAGCAGCACGCGGTCGGTAATGTCGGCAACCACGCCGAAGACATGATCAGCGCTGGCGCCACCGCCCCGTACCCGCCGGAACGAGAACGACAGGTAGCGCACTTCGGCAGCGCCATGCGCCTTGTGGAAATTCACTTCGATCTGGTTCAGAGGGTTGACCGATTCGATCAGTTCTTCGTTGACCTTGTCCTTCCACAACAGGCCCAGGAATTTTCCGGCTGCCAGCAGGGTCTTGTCATCCACCAGCGGGCGCAGCAGATCTTCAAAACTCTGCCCGGCTGGCGTCGCCACCCGCAACAATTCCCGCAGCGAGTCGGAATGCGCGTCGCTGATGCGACCGTCGCGGGCGATCAGGAACAGGCCCTCGCGCACCGTGCCCATGATATCGGCGACCTGTCGCTGTGCTGCGCCTGCGGCTACTGCGGCCTGGCCGCGCCGCCAGGCGAAATACAGCATCGAGGCCAGCAGCAGTGCCGCCAGGCCCGAACCACCCAGCAGCAGGGCACGCAGCGAACGACCATCGCTCACCACGGCTTCGCGCAGCAGTGCGGACAGTTCCACGAGCTGGTGCGAGAGCGCCGCCGTGTTCCTGGTCTGGGTCGCCAGCAGATCATCGACGCTGCGTTTGAGTCGCGCGCCGGCTGCGGTCAAGGCCGAGCCGCTGGAGGAGTCGCTGTATAGATCGGAGGTCTTGTGCCCACCCAGGCGTTCGAGCCCGCGATCGAGCGGTGCCCAGAGTTTCAGCGCCGCGGCCAGCAGCTCCCGGGTGTCGGCGCGCGCCGCCAGCCCCGCGGCGCGCATCGCCTCGGCCAGCTGCACATACGCCTGGTTGCTCAAGTTCCGGCTGTTGTCGAGTGTGCGCAGCGAATCGCCCACGTAGGTTCGGGTTTCCAGGCCGCGCTGGATCAGGGTCAGCTCCGAGCGCATCAGTTGCGGTTGGGCGGTCAGGCCGGCGGCCAATTGCAACGCGGTCGAGGCCGACTGCAGGCGCGCTGCGCGCTGCACGCCCGTGAACAGCAACAATGACAGGCCCGCCGTGCACAGCAGCGCGATGGCGACCGGCAGCCACTGTACGCGCGCCTTCGATAACGGTTGGGTCATGTTGGTTTAAAGGATACCAGCAGGCGCGCGCGCCGCGGCAGACCAGAGCTGCCCAGAGCCGCCGTATCGTAGCGACCGCCGCGCACCGCCTGCAGGGCGGCCGCATCGAACACACCAGGCAGGCTGGCCTCGACTACCCTGGGCTCGCTGGCGCGGCCCTTGCGATCGAGCGTGAATTCGACCACCACGCGGCCCTGTTGCCCAAGTTTCAATGCCTTGGGCGGATAGACCGCATCGAGTGCGCGCACCGGCCTGGCGTTGATGACTGCGGGCTGTGCGACGGCGGTGTCGGCTGGTTCGCTGGCCAGCTGTGCGGCAGCCGCCGCCGCCGCGGCGCGTTGGCTGCCGGCGTCCAGTTCGCCCTGCAGCTGTTTGCGCACCGCCGTGAGTTCACCGCTGGCGCCCAGTTCGGCGGCGGCGTTGAGCCAGGGCTGGGCAGCGTCGGGTTGTTGATTGCGCAGCGCTGCCTGGGCCCGCGCCAGCAGCGCGACCTGCAGTTCGTGTTGTACGCCCAGCGTCAGCGGGTGACCGCGATTGGCCTGCTGCATGGTCTGCAGGCGCGCGCGCGCGCTCTCCGCGGCGGGTTCGAGCAGCGTCCCCGCGGCGATCGCGGCGCGGGTACGCGCTGCCATTTCCGCCAGCTGTAGCTCGCCGGTGTGTGCTTCAAGCGAGCGGCGCAGATCGGCAAGTGCGAGGCGATCAGCGCCGCCGGCGGCAATCTGCGCGATCAGTTGTGCGGCCGTATCCAGCTCATTGTTGGCGAGTGCTGTGCGCGTCTGTGCGATCAGCCAGCGCGGGCGCGCCGCGGCGATATCCGCTTCAAGTTTGCTGGTGGCGCCGGCATCCAGTCCGACGCCGCGAAAGCTGTTGAGCAGACGGGTGGCGTCATCCAGCTTGCCCGCGTTCAGATCAGACTGGATGCGGGCACGCGCCACCGTGAACAGGCGGCGCATGCCATCGCGGGCTTCTTCGTTCTGCGGTTCCTGGGCCAGCACCTGCGCGTAGAGTTCCAGCGCGCTCTCGCCGCCCGGCACGCCATCGCTGTGCGGCAGCAGTGCCTTCTCATCGCGAAACGCTACGCGCGCGTCGGAGAGCAATTCCAGCGGAGTGCGCAGCGCGTGCTCGGGCGCAGCGAGCGCGCCTGGGGCCGCAGTGCCCTGTGCGGTCGGGCGGTCGGCAGCCACGGCTAAAGGCGCCGGCGCTACGGTGGCCGTGGCAATGGTGGCCAAGGGTGCGTGCCGGAAAAGGAAATACCCAAGTGCCGTACCGGCCAGCAGCAGCAGCGGCAGCAGCACCCGCCACAGGCGTCGCCCGGAACTGAAAGGATTGCCGGTCGAAGCCAGGCTGGTGAGTGAGCTGCTGGTGCTGAGCGTGGCCGCAGTGTCGAGACGTTGCTCGGCGGCGCGCAGGGCATCACGCCAGGTGGTGGCGCTCAGCTGGCTGCGTTCGACAATCGCACAGACCGAGCCGCGCTGCAGTGCGCTGGCCCAGCTGGCGGACTGGCCGTCGGCGCAGACCAGGATGATTGGCGCCAGCGGATGCTGTTGGTCAATGCTCGCCACGACGGCGCGGGCCTCACGGCGGGTGGTGGCGTCAAACACCAGTAACCATGGGGCAGTGCCGGCATCTTTCAGGGCATCAGGTGAATCGATCGGGCGGGTGCGATAGCGCTCACCGAGCAGCGGGCCCAGTTCCAGCAGCAAGCCATCATCGCCAGAGAGCAGCCAGGCGTCGCGGCGCTTGCCGGTCGCCGCGGGTGCGCCGCCCACGGCAGGCGCGGCGCCCCCATGGCTGGCGTGCGCGGCAGTACTGCGGTGCGATTCGGTGCTGGGCACTGGTGGCGGACCCCCAATCTAGTCGCAGCAATGTGAGACAAATGGCAGTTCAACGCCCCGGACCGGTTCACAGTTCCTATGCGACAGAATATCCGGCACTGCTACCGCCGCGCGACTCTGTGGCGCAGTTCACGTTTCGGCCTTGGGCATACTGGCCGCGATCGCTGCGACCAGCAGATCGATATCCGCGTCGGTATGCGCGGCCGACAGAAATCCCACCTCGAAAGCGCTGGGCGCAAGGTATACGCCGCGTGCCAGCAGGGGGTGGTACATGGCCTGGTAACGCTGTGCGCAGCCCGCCGGGTAGTGCCTGGGGCTGCGCAGTACCGTGCCGGTCGCAGTGCCCAGGCAAAGCCAGAACACGGATCCCACCCGCTGCACGATCAGACCAGGGAGCGCCTGCAAGGCGCGCTCGAGGCGCGCACCGCGTGCCTCGAGCTGGGCATAGAGCGTGCCATCGGCCAATTGCCGCAGCGCTGCGAGCCCAGCGCACATGGCCACGGGGTTGGCGCTGAGTGTGCCGGCCTGATAAACAGGGCCAACCGGCGCCACCAGCTGCATCAGTTCGCGTCGTCCACCATAAGCGCCCACCGGAAAGCCCCCGCCGATGATCTTCCCGTAGGTGACCAGATCGGGCTCGATGCCGGCCAGCGGTGCGTAGCCCTGGAAGCCGACACGAAACCCCGAGATTACTTCATCGAGGATCAGCAGCGCACCGTGCGCTTTCGCGAGGCGCGCCAGGGTGGCCAGAAAGGCCGTGCGTTGCGGTAACAGGCCATAGTTGGCCGGCAGCGGTTCGATGATCGCGGCGGCGAGCTCGCGCCCATGGCTGGCAAATACAGCTTCCAGCGCCGGTTCGTCATCGAGCGGCGCCACCACGGTTTCGCGCACCACTTCGGCACCCAGGCCGGCGCTGTCGGGCAGCGGCGCGTCGGCCAGACCCGAGCCGGCGCGCAGCAGCATGGCGTCGGCGTGGCCGTGGTA
>JBAVRE010000123.1:0-2616 GCA_049694695.1 Steroidobacteraceae bacterium
GCCTGAAGCAGTGCGCGGCCAATCCCTGGAAGGAGTTCGCCGAAAACCACAACCGCGGCGATAGGGTCTCCGGCCAGATCAAGTCGATCACCGATTTCGGCATCTTCATCGGCCTGGCCGGCAACATCGATGGCCTGGTGCACCTGTCCGATATTTCCTGGGACATGCCCGGCGAAGAGGCGGTGCGCAATTACCAGAAGGGCCAGCAGGTCGAGGCCATGGTGCTGTCGATCGACCCGGAGCGCGAACGCATTTCGCTCGGTATCAAGCAGCTGGCCAAGGATCCCTTCTCCGGCTACATCACCGACAATCCGAAGGGCAGCGTCGTGCGCGGCACGGTGCGTGAAGTCGACGCCCGCGGCGCCATCATTGACCTGGGCAACGGTATCGAAGGGCAGCTGCGTGCCTCGGAACTGGGGCGCGACCGGGTCGAAGACGCCCGCCAGATACTGAAAGTGGGCGATGAAGTCGAAGCGAAGTTCATCGGCGTCGATCGCAAGACGCGCTCGATCTCGCTCTCGATCAAGGCCAAGGAATTCCACGAGGAGGCCGAAGCCGTGCAGAACTATCGCTCCGAACAGCCGACTTCGGGCACCAGCCTTGGCGATCTGTTCAAAGAGCAGATCAACACACCCGAGCGCGAATGATGGAGCCCGGGGCGGAGGCAGGGGCTGGCATGACCAAGTCAGAACTGATCGAGATCATCACCACCAAGCAGAAGCATCTGCCGGCGAAGGATGTCGAACTGGCGCTCAAGCAGATGCTCGAGATCATGAGCGATGCCCTGGCACAGGGCGATCGCATCGAGATCCGTGGTTTTGGCAGTTTCTCCCTGCACTTTCGCCCGCCGCGACAGGGCCGCAACCCCAAGACTGGCGAAGCGGTCGCACTCGATGGCAAGTTCGTGCCGCATTTCAAGCCCGGCAAGGACCTGCGCGAGCGTGTCAACGAGGGCGCTGATCGACCGATCCGCGATTAGCCTGCTCGCCGGGGCAGTAGCTCGGTAAACGCGCCAGATTTGCGCCTCACGCGCTGACGCTGCGTGCTCCTACGCTTGCGGGGTTCCTCAACCCACAAGCGCCCGGAGGCGCATTCCCATGACCAAGCAACATGGTTTTCTGCTCACCCTCATGCTGGCAGTCTCGACGGGCGCCTGGTGCGGCCCGGTCAACGTCAATGCCGCCGATGTCGATACCCTGGCTCGTGAGCTCAAGGGCATCGGCAATACCAAGGCGCAGGCAATCGTTGAGTACCGCCAGAAGCACGGTGCCTTCCGCTCGATTGACGAACTGGCCATGGTCAAAGGCATCAGCCAGAAGCTGATTGAACGCAACCGCGCCGATTTGCGGGTTGCCAGCCTGGGTGCCCCGGCCAACGCCCCCAAACCTGTCAAGACCACGAAGTAGCGGCCCCGAAGGGTCGCGATTGCCGTCAAAGTCGAGCGTCGCCGGTGGAGCCCTGTGCCTGGCCCACCGGCGACGCGGCGTGACCGGGTGCTCAGGGCTACACTCGAAATAGAATCCGCCCATTGGCGGCCGCTATACTGCGCTCAACCCATTGCCCCTTAAGGTACCTGCGCCCGTGAAACGTGAGATCAGAACGGCCGTCTTCCCGGTGGCTGGGCGCGGCACGCGCTTCCTGCCGGCTACCAAGGCCAGTCCCAAGGAAATGCTGCCGGTGGTCGACAAGCCACTCATCCAGTATGCGGTCGAGGAAGCCCTGGCCGCCGGTGCACAGCGCCTGGTGTTCATTACCGGCGCTTCCAAGCGCGCCATCGAAGATCATTTCGATTCCGATCAGGAGCTCGAGAAACTGCTGGAGGCGCAGGGCAAGACCCACCTGGCGCACCAGATCCGTAGCGTGCTGCCCAGCTATGCCACCTGCATCTATATCCGCCAGTCGGCGCCGCTGGGCCTGGGCCACGCCGTATTGTGCGCCGAAGCCGCGGTGGGCCAGGAACCCTTCTTTGTACATCTCGCCGACGATCTGATCGACGCCGAGGTGCCCTGTCTGAAGCAGATGGCGGCGACCTACGAATTTCACCGTGGCAGCGTGCTCGGCGTGGAAGACGTGCCACGGCGTGACGCCGATAAATACGGCATTGTCGAGGTCGAATCGCCCCGGCTCGCGGTCAGCCGCATCAGCAGCATCGTTGAAAAGCCCAAGCCGGCCGCAGCCCCTTCGACACTGGCGGTCGTCGGCCGCTATATCCTGACTCCGGGCATCTTCGATCATCTGCGCCAGATTGGTCGCGGTGCGGGCGGTGAAATTCAGCTTACCGACGGCATCTCCCGCCTGCTGGCCCGCGAGGCGGTCTATGCCCATCGGTTTGAGGGCAAACGCTTCGATTGCGGCAGCAAGCTCGGTTACCTGCAGGCTACCGTGGAATATGCGCTGGCACACCCGGAATTGAGCCGGGCCTTCCGCAGCTATCTGCTCAAGCTTGCCGCCACGCTGACGGCCGACGACGCGCGCCGCGCGCTGGAGCGAACCGCTGTGCCCCGGACTGGCCGCGCCCGCGGCAAAGTGAGCAAAAAGAAGTGACCGGCGTCACGCTTTGGCCCCTGGTGGGCTAGCGGCGCCGACCCTTCAAGATCGGCGCCCGCAGGCCGATAC
>JBAVRE010000124.1:0-1940 GCA_049694695.1 Steroidobacteraceae bacterium
GGCCAGGGCAGCCGCGACGCGCGCACGAGTCGCCGGATCCTTGAGCGCCTCATCAATTGCCGCGAGGTAGCCAGGATTTTCCGGCGGTCCCGCGCCAGTCATACGGGCGACCCGGCGGACTGTGGCGGCGCCGATCGGCGTCTGCCCTTCGAGCCGGCCGGCTCGGCGCCACTTTGCGCAAATCGGGAAAACCAGTCGTTGGTCTCGATCAGTTCGGCCGGCGTGCCGCTGGCCGTGATGACACCGCCCTGGAGCACACAGACGTAATCCGCATCGCGAACCATCGAGTAGCGGTGCGCGATCACCAGGGTCGTAGGTCTGTCTGGCGCATCCAGTAATGCCATGCGGATGTCACTCTCCGTTGCGTAATCGAGGTTGGCAGTGGCTTCATCGAGTACGAGTATGCGCGGCCTGCCGACCAGTATCCGGGCAATCTGCAGCCGTTGGCGTTCGCCAACCGACAGTCCGGTTCCACGCTCGCCAACCTCGCTCAGCAGCCCTTGCGGCAGGCGTTCAATCAGCGCACCCAGCCCGGCCGCGATGGCCGCGGCCGCGACCTCACTATCGGCAGCGTCGGGACGCTTGTAGCGGATATTATCAGCCAGGGTGCCGCGGAACAGTACTCCGTCCGCAGCGACCACACCGATGGCGGCGCGCAGCGCGCCGGGTTCGATTGCAGCGATCGGCTGATCATCCAGCCAGATGGTGCCCGAGTCCGGCTCATAAAGGCGCAGCAGCAGATCCGTTGCAGTTGTCTTGCCTGCTCCGGAAGGGCCAACCAGTGCGGTGACCTTGCCGGCGGGTATGACCAGGGAGATACCCCTGAGAACCTCCCGGCCCCGAACGTGGCTAAAGCGCACGTTGCGGAATTCCACCCGGCCCGGACCGTCAGCCAGCTCCACGCCACCCGGCTCCTCCTGCCCGCTGGCGATGAGCTTGAGCGCCCGACGCAGTGAGGCCAGATGCTCCTGCAGTGTCACGGCGGTCGCCGACAGGCTCTCGATGGGTGCGAACAGCTTGTCCAGATAAGCGACGAACATGACCACATCGCCGGGCGTGAGCTGGCGCTCCAGGATGAGAAAGCCACCGTAACCGAGCACCAGGGCCTGACTGGAATAATTCAGCGTCGTCTGCCAGAACAGATAGCCGTTAGCCAGTCGATTGCGGGCCAGGTAGCGTTCATAGGCCGAGTTGGCATGGCTGCCCAACAGCGCGGTTTCCCGGGCCGCTGCTCCCGAGAGCTTGACCGTCTTGATGGCACCGAGCGCGTCCTGAATGCGCGCCGACACGCGCTCCCACATTTCGTAGTAACCATCCAGGCCTGTCTCCAGACGTGCCACCGAACGCCGCACTATCCAGACATAGGGCGGCAACAGCAGCAGGGCTACGAGCGACAGTCGCCAGCTCTGGGTAAACATGATGACCAGCACGGCAACGATGCGCAGCAGTTCGGGCGCGAGTTCATGCGCTGCCGCGCTGACGATCGGCGACACCTGGTCGAGCTGGTTGATCTGCTTGGCGAGCGCGCCGCTCGAGCGGCGACTGAAGAAGGCCAGGGGCAGGCGCAGCACATGTCGAAAGGTGCTCTGGATGACGTCCGACTCAATCCGGCTGCCGAGTACCGCGGTACGCTGGTTGGCCGCAAGCTGCAGTCCGTGACCGGCAACGCGGACGAACAGCAGAAATGCCACCGCCCACAGCAACGTCTTGAGAGTCTGATCGATTGATCGCGGCGCCAGGGCATGCCCGCCGTGTCGGGCAGGCGATGGACTGGTGTCAGCTAGCGGTACAGGCGTGCTCGACACAGCCTGGTCATTGACCGCGGTTGGCGGCGTAGCGAGGTGCTGCGATTTACGGGCGCTGGCGATCTCTCCGCCTTCCACAAATAGGCCCGCTATGTCATTGACGGCAAAGCGATAAATCAGCGGTTCGATCAGGTC
>JBAVRE010000125.1:0-16595 GCA_049694695.1 Steroidobacteraceae bacterium
GTTCAGCATCAGCACAACGCGCGCGGCAGGCTTGAGCTCCCGCTCATTCACCTCGACTCGATCCGTGCCCTGCTGCACTGGAAACTCAGCATCGCGCACCACCTGGCCGTTGACGCGCACCCGCCCCGCCTGCACCCATTGCGCCGCCTGGGTGCGCGAGCCCAGGCCCAGCTTGGAAATCACCCGCGCCACGCCGTGACGTGCGGATTGACCTGAATGGCTGTCGGCCTTGCTGATCATCGGCGCAGCATAGCGATACCGGGCGCCTCGTTGGCATTGTTCCGCTAGGCGCCATCGCCTCACATGCCGGCGATGGATTGTGCATGAGAGCGAGCGTCGAGATTAGCGCTTATGGAGAGCCGGCTTCGGCCAATTGCTGACGGTCAGAACGCTCAGCGACATGCCGGGAAGCCGCCATTCATGAAGATCAAAGATAATAACCCCGATACTGGCGCTGGCCCTGGTTGCCTCTGTGAACCATTTTGCGCGGCGCTCTTCAGCGTCAATTCTATTTTGATGTAATTATTTTGCGATATTGAATGAAGCCACTTTTGTCTGCGATGTGGTCATACAAATGCATGGCTTGATGGTTACTCTCATGAGTTAACCACCAAACTCTAGCAGCATTATTCTTAGCGGCATACGCATAAACGTGTTCAATCAGTGCGCGACCAATGCCTTTACCTCTTACTGAAGGCTCTGTGTAAAGGTCTTGCAAATAGATGTAGTCACCTTGAGTCCAGCAACTCCGGTGAGAGATGTAATGAACCATACCTACAATTGCACCATCGAATTCCGCTACTGCACAATGCATTGGTTCGTTCGTGTCCATGAATCTCCCCCACGTCTGTTCGGTGACAGCATCCGGGATTTCAGTTTTATAGAAGGTCTGATATCCCCTCCAGAGGGGCAACCAGGTTGAGAGGTCTGTAGGTTGGGCGGCACGAATATGCATTTGGGGATTCCGGAGGACTTGCGTCAACGATTGACTATGGCAGACGCATAGGACGGTTTCAATTCGCGAGGTTGCGCCCGAAAGCACCGGCGCGAAACGCGCGGAACTCCTTGGGAATTTATTGCCAAGACGTCGGAAAATTCGGCAGCACAAAGGTCACGAAGGCCAGTATCGTCTAGTATGGCTTGGGCGGCGGCTCGGAAGCCGACGTTCGCGACAGGCTGCTTCGGTCAGGTCCGGTCGCTACGGCGGTAATCCCGGTTCTCGCTGCTGGCGATATGTATTGGCCGCGAACCGGCAGCTAGATGCCGCACTTTCAGACGCCGGCGACACCGGGTATACTTGTCCCTACGACGTGCCCCGCGGCACGCCGGTGTCGCGAGGGGCGTTGCGACCGGGTACAGCCCGGCCAGGCTTGCGATACCGTGGCTGTAATGCCAACGGCGCTCACTACCTTAAGTAATTTTAGGAGTTGGAGCCCGCCATGAACGCCAATATCAAACCTGTCGCTGCCACCACCGATTTTCACGTCGCCGACCTCAAGCTCGCCGACTGGGGTCGCAAGGAGATCCTCATCGCCGAAACCGAAATGCCGGGACTGATGGCGATCCGCGAGGAATACGCGCCGCTCCAGCCGCTGCGCGGCGCGCGCGTGGCCGGTTCGCTGCACATGACCATCCAGACCGCGGTACTGATCGAAACACTGCAGGCGCTGGGCGCGGAAGTGCGCTGGGCCTCGTGCAACGTGTTCTCCACCCAGGATCACGCGGCGGCGGCCATCGCGGCGCGTGGCACGGCGGTGTTTGCCTACAAGGGCGAATCGCTCGAAGAATACTGGGATTACACCCACCGCATCTTCGATTGGCCAAGAGACCAGCACGCCAACATGATTCTGGATGACGGTGGCGATGCCACGCTGCTGCTGCACCTTGGCGCGCGCGCCGAAAGCGATCCGGCCGTGCTCGCACATCCGACCAGCGAGGAAGAGACGGCACTGTTCAACACCATCAAGGCCAGACTCAGGCTCGACGCAAAGTGGTACTCGGTGCGCCTGAAATCAGTGCGCGGCGTCTCGGAAGAGACTACCACCGGCGTCAAGCGCCTCTATCAGATGGCCAAGGACGGGCAGCTCGCCTTTCCGGCCATCAACGTCAACGACTCGGTGACCAAGAGCAAGTTCGACAATCTATACGGCTGCCGCGAATCGCTGGTCGACGCCATCAAGCGCGCCACCGATGTCATGGTGGCCGGCAAGATCGCCGTGGTCGCCGGCTACGGTGACGTGGGCAAGGGTTCAGCGCAGGCGCTGCGTGCGCTCTCAGCGCAGGTGTGGGTCACCGAGATCGACCCGATCTGCGCTTTGCAGGCGGCGATGGAAGGGTATCGCGTCGTGACCATGGACTACGCGGCCGACAAAGCCGATATCTTCGTGTCTGCGACCGGCAATTTTCATGTGATCACCCACGAACACATGCAGCGCATGAAGAACAACGCCATTGTCTGCAACATCGGCCACTTCGATAACGAGATCGACTGCGCCTCGCTCAAGCAGTACCCGTGGGAAAACATCAAGCCGCAGGTCGATCACATCATTTTCCCGGACGGCAAGCGCATCATCCTGCTGGCCGAAGGCCGGCTGGTGAATCTGGGCTGCGGCACCGGCCACCCGAGCTATGTCATGAGCTCCTCATTTGCCAACCAGACGCTGGCGCAGATCGAGCTGTACGCCAATACCGCCAAATATCCGATCGGCGTCTATGTGCTGCCCAAGCACCTGGATGAGAAAGTGGCACGGCTGCAGCTTAAAAAACTGAGCGCCGAACTGACTGTGCTCACCGACCGTCAGGCGCGCTACATCGGTGTCGAACAGAGCGGGCCATATAAGGCCGATCAGTACCGCTACTGAGGCCTCACATTTAACATCTGCGGCGCAGATTGCCGAACTGTGGAGCAGTTCGGCAGTCTTAAGTCTCAATGGGCGCGCGAACATGAATCAGGTCACCGAGCAGCCGCCGGCCCGCTGTGTACACTGGCGCCAATGACTACCGATATCCGCCTGCTGCAGTTTTCAGATCCGCACCTGTCGGCGAGCGCCGACGGCATGCTGCGCGGCGTCAACACGCGCAGCGCGCTTGAAACCGTGCTGCGCCAGGCGCGCGCGCAACATGGCAATGCCGAGGCGTTACTGCTCACCGGCGATCTGGTCAACGACGATGTCGGCGGCTATGCGGCGGTGCGCGAGCTGTTCGGCAGTTTCGGCAAACCGGTTTATTGTCTGCCTGGCAACCACGATGACCCGGGTGTCATGGCGCGCGAACTGGACGCGGCACCGTTTCAGGTGGGCGGCCACGTGGACCTCGGCGCCTGGCGCATCGTCATGCTCGACAGCTGCATACCGGGCCAGGCGCACGGCTATCTCGGCGCCACTGAGCTCAAACGGCTGGCACTGGCGCTGGCAACGGCAGGCGAGCGCCATGTGCTGATCTGCCTGCACCACCATCCGGTGCGCCTGGGCAGCCGCTGGCTTGATTCCGTATGCCTGCAAAACTCGGCCGAATTCTTCGCGATCACCGATCGCTGCAGCATGGTGCGCGCAGTGGCCTGGGGCCACGTACATCAGCAGTTTGAATCGCGGCGCAAGGGTGTGCGCCTGCTTGCCGTGCCGTCAACCTGCGCCCAGTTCCTGCCGCACTCGGACCAGTTCGCGCTCGATCCGAGTCCGCCGGGTTACCGCCGCCTGACGCTGTGCCGCGACGGCACGCTCGACACTGAAGTCGTGCGCGTCGAGCTGCACGCCGCGGCGAGTGTGAATCAGCGCGTCGCCGGCGCCTAGGGCTGCGACTGTTCCCTGGCCGCCAGTGCGGCGAGCAAGCGCTCGTGCAGGCCGCCAAAACCGCCATTGCTCATCAGCAGCGCATGATCTCCCGCGCGCAATTCACCCACTAGCCCGGCGAGCAGCGCCTCGATGGTGGCCGCCGTGTGTGTGCGCGCGCCCAGTGGCGCCATGATGGCGGCGGCATCCCAGCCCAGATCTGCGGGCGCGTACAGCCAGACGCTGTCGGCGCCGCGCAGGGATTCGGCCAGCGTGTCGTGATGCACGCCGGCGCGCATGGTGTGCGAGCGCGGCTCGAGCACCGCGAGGATGCGCTGCTGGCCGACGCGCCGGCGCAGGCCTTCAATCGTGGTCGCGATCGCCGTCGGGTGATGCGCGAAATCGTCGTACACCTGCACGCCGGCCGCGGTACCGCGCAATTCCATGCGGCGGCGCACGTTGGCGAAGCTGCCCAGCGCCGCAATGGCCCGCGCCGGCGGCACGCCGGCGTGACGCGCGGCGCCGATGGCCGCCAGCGCATTGTCGACGTTGTGCATGCCGATCAACGACCAGCGCACGGTGCCGCAGTCTGCGCCGTCGGCCACCACCGTGAATTCAGAACCATCGGCGCCCTCATCCAGGTGCGCTGACCAGCTGATGCCTGCCCCAGCGTCGCGCGCAAAGCGCTCCACACTGCTCCAGCAGCCGGCACGCAATACGCGTGCAAGATTGCCGTCGCGGCCATTGACCAGCAGCTTGCCGCTGCCGGGCACCATGCGCAGCAGATGCTGGAACTGCCGCTCGATCGACGCCAGGTCAGGGTAGATATCGGCGTGGTCGAATTCGAGGTTGTTGAGCACCAGGGTGCGCGGCCGGTAGTGCACGAACTTGGCGCGTTTGTCGAAGAACGCGGTATCGTACTCGTCGGCCTCGATCACGAAGAACGGCAGCTCGCCGAAGCGCGCGCTCACTGAAAAATTGCCGGGAATGCCGCCAATCAGAAAGCCGGGGGACAGCCCGGCGTCTTCCAGTATCCAGGCCAGCATCGCCGCAGTCGTGGTCTTGCCGTGGGTACCGGCTACGGCCAGCACCCAGCGCTCGGCAAGCACTGCGCGCGCCAGCCACTCGGGCCCGGATGTATAAGGGATGCCGCGCTCCAGCAGCGCCTCGATCACCGGCATGCCGCGGCTGCAGACGTTGCCCACGACCACGACATCAGGGCGCACATCGAGCTGCGCGGCCTCGTACCCTTCAGTGAGTTCGATGCCCAGTGCCGCCAGCTGCGTGCTCATGGGCGGGTAGACATTGCGGTCTGAACCGCTGACGCGATGCCCGGCGGCGCGCGCAATGGCGGCGATGCCGCCCATGAAAGTACCGCAGATACCGAGGATGTGTACGTGCATAATCGCGCCGATTGTACACGCACTGTTGCGCCGCCCCGGGGAGAGCTCATGTCCGCTTTGATCACCACACTGCCTGAACTGGCATCTGCCGCCGAGGCGCTGGCCGGCAACGCCGCGCTGGGGCTGGACACCGAGTTTATGCGGGAGCGCACTTATTATGCGCAGCTGTGCCTGCTGCAGCTGGCGGGCGATGGGCTGGCGGTCTGCATTGATCCGCTGGCGCTCGACTCACTGGCGGCGCTGCGTCCACTGATGGAGGCAGACACGCCCTGCAAGATCCTGCACGCCGCGCGCCAGGATCTCGAGGTGCTCGCGCCAGCGATTGGCACGGTGCGCAATATCTTCGATACCCAGGTGGGTGCCGCGCTGATCGGGCTGCCCGCGCAGATCGGCTACGCCGATCTGGTGCAGGAACTGCTCGGCATCCATCTGCACAAGAGCCAGACGCGCACCGACTGGTCGCGCCGGCCACTCTCGGCAGCGCAACTCGAGTACGCCATCGACGATGTACGTCATCTGTTGCCGCTGCGCGAACGACTCATCGAACGCCTCGGACAGCTGGGACGCCACGCCTGGTTCGACGAGGAAATGCGCGAGCTTGGCGCCGCCAGTTTTGCCATTGACCCACAACAGGCCTGGCGGCGCATCAAGTCGTTCGCCGATCTGGATCCCGACCGGCAACGGCTGGCACAGCAGCTGTGTGCGTGGCGTGAACAGCGCGCCATCAGCTCGAATCGTCCGCGCGGCTGGATCATCCCTGACGCCGCACTGCGCGACCTGGTGTTCCAGGTGCCGCGCAGCAGGGCGGCGCTGGCCCAACTGCGTGAGCTGCCCGAAGGCATCCGCGAGAACAGCGGCGCCGTACTGCTGGAGCTGATCGATGCGGCGCAGGTGCCCGAGCCGCCTGCGCCCCTGCCGCCGCGTCGTCGGCCTGATCCTGAGCAGCTGGCGACGGTAACCCGACTGGCCGAGACCACGCGGCGCATGGCCTCTGAATTGTCACTGGCGCCAGAGCTGTTGGCCACGCGGCGCGACATGGAACGCCTGGCGGGCGGTGAGCGCGATTGCGCCATGCTGACTGGCTGGCGGCGCGAGGTGATCGGCGCGGCGCTGCTCAACGCGCTATAGCGCTCAGGCGGCGAGTCCCAGGGCTTTCAGCAGCCGCGCCATCACTGCTTCGACACTGCCCTGCGCATCAATGCTGCGCAGCAACCCCTGGGCACGATAGTGCTCGATCAGCGGCCGGGTCTGCGCGTCATAGACCGCCAGCCGGCGCGTGACGGTCTGCTCATTGTCATCAGGGCGCTGCGTCAATAGCGGCGCATCGGCGCAGCGCGTGCAACGCGTGATGCCGGGCGTCGCAGCATCGTGCACGTTATAGATGGTGCCGCACTTCGGGCAGGTGCGACGCCCGGAAAGTCGGCGGGCAATCTCGGCGTAATCCACCTCGAACAACACCACGGCATCGAGCGGTTGGCCGATTGAATTCAGCATGCTCGCCAGCGCTTCAGCCTGCGCCAGATTGCGTGGGAAGCCATCGAGCACAAAGCCGCGGACGGCATCCGCATCGGCAAGCCGCTCAGCGATAATGCCGAGCACGATCTCATCGACCACCAGCTGGCCCGAATCCATGGCCGCCTTGGCCCGCAGACCGTAGGCGGTACCGCGCGCCACGGCGGAGCGCAGCAGATCGCCGGTGGAGATCTGCGGTATGCCCAGACGCGCGATCAGCAGCTGCGCCTGGGTGCCTTTGCCGGAGCCTGGCGCCCCGAGTAGAACGATACGCATCGGCCAAAGGTACCGAGGGCGCTCGCTACGGTCAAACGGCGGCTCCCGCGTACACGTTCTACAGGGTATTCTCCCGACTGCGAGCACTACCCAGGACCGGAGCCCCGCCACCATGCCCAAAGCCAAGCCGCGCAATGCCCTCTATGCCCAGTCCGGCGGCGTCACCGCCGTCATCAACGCCTCGGCCTGCGGCGTGATCGAGGGCGCGATGAAACACCGTGCCCACATTGGCCGCGTCTATGCGGGCAGGGACGGAATTGTCGGCGTGCTCACCGAAAACCTGATCGATGTGAGCGCGGAAGATCGCGCCACGATCCGGGCGCTGCGCTACACGCCGGCCGGCGCATTCGGATCGGCGCGTTTCAAGCTCAAGGGGCTGGAGGAAAGCCGCGCTGAGTATGAGCGGCTCATCGAAGTGTTCCGCGCCCATGACATCGGCTATTTCTTCTACAACGGCGGCAACGATTCGATGGACACGGCCAACAAGGTGGCGCAGATCGGCGTGAAGCTCGGCTACCCGATCGCCTGCATCGGCGTGCCCAAGACGGTTGATAACGACTTGCCGCTGACCGACTGCTGCCCGGGCTTCGGCTCGGTCGCCAAGTACATCGCCGTCTCCACCCTGGAGGGCGCGCTCGATGTCGCCTCGATGGCGCGCACCTCGACCAAGGTATTCGTGCTCGAGGTCATGGGTCGGCATGCCGGCTGGATTGCGGCCGCGGGCGGTCTGGCAGGGAAAAAGCCGGGCGATGCGCCGCACATCATCCTGTTTCCCGAAATCGCTTTCGATAAGGCGCTGTTTCTCGCCAGGGTCAGATATTGCGTCGATGCCTATGGCTACTGCGTGGTCGTGGTGTCGGAAGGCGCGAAATACGCGGATGGCAGATTTCTGGCCGAAGCGGGCACCAAAGATGCCTTCGGTCATACGCAGCTCGGCGGCGTAGGCCCCGTGGTCGCCAACATGGTGCGTGAAGCGCACGGTTACAAGTTTCACTGGGCGGTGGCCGACTATCTGCAACGCGCGGCACGGCACATCGCCTCCAAAGTAGACGTCGAACAGGCTTACGCTGTCGGCCGTGCCGCAGTTGATTACGCGGTACAGGGCAAGCACGGTGTCATGCCGGCCATCAAACGGCTCTCGAGCAAGCCCTATCGCTGGAAAATCGTGCCGGTGCCGCTGGCGGCGGTGGCCAATGTCGAGAAGACCGTGCCGCGCAATTTCGTGACGGCCGACGGCTTTGGCATCACCGCCGCCTGCCGCCGCTACCTCGAACCGCTGATCGCCGGCGAAGACTACCCACCCTACGAAAATGGCCTGCCGAAATACGCGCGCCTGAAGGCAAAAGCAGTGCGCCGCAAACTGAAAACAACATTCAGCGTCAAATGAGCGGGCCAGAATGAGCGAACCCGCTCGCCTGGAAGCTGTGGAGTTCAAGCTGGCGCATATGGAGCACACGCTCGGCACGCTCAGCGACGTCATCGCCAGGCAGCAACGGGAAATCGATGCCGCGCATGAGCGGCTGAAGCATCTGGCCGAGCGCCTGGCAGGGTTCGAGGGTTCCCAGGGCGAAGCTCAAAGCGAAGGCGCCGACGCCGGTGCAGGCGCCTTCGAAAAACCCCCGCACTACTGACGGCCACCGCCTGAGCGGTCCGGCGCAACCTTGTGGTATATTTCGCGCCCGCTGCGGGTCCGGCATCCCCGGACTTTCAGGGAACTCTAAAAAATCATAACTTGTTGAATTCCGGAGGTTTTTAATGGATGCCGCGAATTGGTTGTGGCTGGCAGTGATTGCCGGCGTAGTCGCTGTGCTCTACGGCGTACTCTCGATGATCTCGATTCTGCGGCTCGATGCCGGCAATGCGCGCATGCAGGAAATTGCTGCTGCCATCCAGGCCGGTGCCAAGGCTTATCTCAATCGCCAGTACACCACCATCGCCGTCGTCGGCGTCGTATTGTTTGTGGTGCTGGGTTGGGCGCTGGGCTGGATCACCGCAGGCGGTTTCGCGGTCGGCGCGATCCTCTCCGGGCTGGCCGGTTACATCGGCATGAATATCTCCGTGCGTGCCAACGTGCGCACGGCGCAGGCCGCGTACTCTGGCCTGAATGCCGCACTCAGCGTCGCGTTTCGCGGCGGCGCGATCACCGGCATGCTGGTGGTGGGCCTGGGGCTGATCGGCGTCGCCGGTTATTTCATCTTCGCCCGCAGCATCACCAGCGATGACGCTGCACTGCACTCGCTGGTTGGCCTGGCCTTCGGCGGCTCGCTGATCTCGATCTTCGCGCGTCTCGGCGGCGGCATCTTCACCAAGGGCGCCGATGTCGGCGCCGATCTGGTGGGCAAGGTTGAAGCCGGCATCCCCGAGGATGATCCGCGCAACCCGGCGGTCATCGCCGATAACGTCGGCGACAATGTCGGTGACTGCGCCGGCATGGCGGCTGATCTGTTCGAGACCTACGCGGTCACCATTGTCGCCACCATGCTGCTCGGCGGGCTGCTGCTCAAGGAGGCCGGCGCCGCCGCCATTGTGTTTCCGCTGGCGCTCGGCGCGGCTTCGATCCTCTCCTCGATCATCGGCACTTTCTTTGTCAAGACCTCCGATGGCGGCAAGATCATGAACGCGCTCTACAAAGGCGTGATCGTGGCCGGCCTGATCTCGGCAGTGCTGTTCTGGTTCATCACCAAGTCGATCCTGCCCGGCCAGTTCAACGCCCTGTTTGGCTGCGAGCTGATTGGCCTGGCGCTCACGGCGGTGCTGATCGTCATCACCGAGTATTACACCGCGACCGAATACGGCCCGGTGCAACGCGTGGCGGCGGCGTCGCAGACCGGACACGCGACCAATATCATCGCGGGCCTCGGCGTCAGCATGAAGTCCACCGCGCTGCCGGTGATCGCCGTATGCGCCGCGATCTACGGCGCCTCGCATCTCGCCGGCCTCTACGGCATCGCCATCGCCGCGACCGCAATGCTCTCGCTCACCGGCATGATCGTGGCGCTCGACGCCTACGGCCCGATCACCGACAACGCCGGCGGCATCGCCGAGATGGCCGGGCTCGACAAGAAAGTGCGCGACATCACCGATCCGCTCGATGCGGTGGGCAACACCACCAAGGCCGTGACCAAGGGCTATGCCATCGGCTCGGCCGGACTCGCCGCGCTGGTGCTGTTTGCCGACTACACGCACAACCTCGAGACCCATCTGACCGAGACCGGCCGCGCCATGGTGGGCTTTTCGCTGTCCGATCCGGCCGTGATCATTGGCCTGTTCATCGGCGGCATGGTGCCGTTCCTGTTCGGCGCCATGGCGATGGAAGCCGTGGGTCGCGCCGCCGGTTCGGTCGTCACTGAAGTACGCCGCCAGTTCCGCGAGATCAAGGGCATCATGGAAGGCACGGCCAAGCCTGATTACTCCAAGGCCGTGGATCTGCTGACCAAGTCGGCGATCAAGGAGATGATCGTTCCCTCGCTGCTGCCGATACTGGTGCCGGTTGTCGTCGCCTTTGGCATCAATGCGCTGATGGGCCCGGGCGAAGGCATCAAGGCGCTGGGTGGCCTGCTGATCGGCACCATCGTGACCGGCCTGTTCGTCGCGATCTCCATGTGCACCGGTGGCGGCGCCTGGGACAACGCCAAGAAGTACATTGAAGAAGGTCACTTCGGCGGCAAGGGTTCGGAGGCGCACAAGGCTGCGGTTACCGGTGACACGGTCGGCGATCCTTACAAGGACACCGCCGGACCGGCGATCAATCCGCTGATCAAGATCATCAACATCGTGGCCTTGCTGCTGGTGCCACTGCTGTAGGCGGAACCGGCGCGATGAAAGCCCTGCACTGCGCGCCGCTGGTGGTGGCTGCAGCCCTGCTGCTGATGCCGGCAAACGGGCGCGCGGCGCAGCCTGGTGGCCCGGTTGCCGCCCAGGATCTGCACTGGCGCATGATCGGCCCCTTCCGCGGCGGCCGCACGCGTGCCGTGACGGGCATTCCCGGTCAGCCGGGCGCTTTCCTGATCGGCGCCGTGAATGGCGGCGTGTGGAAGAGCGACGACTACGGCCGCAGCTGGCGTGCGCTCTTCGATGCACAGCCGACGCAGTCGATCGGCGCGCTTGCGGTCGCGCCCTCGGATCCCAGAATCATCTACGTCGGCAGCGGCGAGGGGCTGCACCGGCCGGATCTTTCGGTGGGTGATGGCATCTTTCGCTCCGACGATGCGGGCGAGACCTGGACGCACCTGGGCCTGGATGACGCACAGCAGATTCCAGAGCTGGCCGTTGATCCGCGCGACCCGCAGCGCCTGTTCGCCGCTGTGCTGGGTCACCCCTACGGCCCGAATGCGCAGCGTGGCATCTTTCGATCGAGTGATGGCGGCGCTCACTGGAGCCAGGTGCTCCACCAGGGCGAGGACCTCGGCGGCTCCTGCGTGAGCATCGATCCGTTCAATCCCGATATCGTCTACGCGGCGCTCTGGCAGGCGCGCTCGGGTCCCTGGGAAGACAACAACCGCTACGACGGCACCGCTGGCGGTCTGTATAAATCCATCGACGGCGGCGAGCACTGGCAGGCGCTGAAGCGCGGCTTGCCGGAAAATCTTTCGCAGATTCAGGTTGCGGTGGCACCCAGCAAGCAGGGCCGGCTGTATGCCACCGTGGCCACCAATGCGCCGGGTGACTACAGCTCGGCGGCGGGGCTGGGCGTATACCGTTCCGATGACAGCGGTGAAAACTGGATTCGCATCACCAACGATCCGCGACCGGTGCTGCGTATTGGCGGTGGCGACCTGCCGATCATCAAGGTCGATCCGCGCAATGCCGATGTCCTGTACAGCGCCAGCCTGGTGACGATGAAGTCAATTGACGGCGGCGTCAGCTGGAACTCGCTGCGCGGCGCCCCGGGCGGCGATGATTACCAGAACCTGTGGATCAGCCCGGACAGTTCGCAGACGATCGCGCTGGTGGGCGATCAGGGTGCCATCGTCACCGTCAACGGCGGCGCCTCCTGGAGTTCATGGTTCAATCAGCCGACCGCGCAACTGTATCGGCTCGGCGTCAGCAACAGCTTTCCCTATCGAGTCTGCTCCGGGCAGCAGGAAAGCGGGTCGGTGTGCATCGCCAGCCGCGGCAACGATGGCGTAATCACTTTCCGCGACTGGCATCCGGTCGGTGTCATCGAATACGGCTACGCGGTGCCCGATCCGCTCGATGCCAACGTGGTGTTTGGCGCCGGACGCAATGAAGTCACCAGGACCGATCTGCGCACCGGCCAGGTACAGAACATCACGCCGATTCCGCTCACCGGCCCCGACGTGCGTGTCGATCGCACCGAGCCACTGTTCTTCGCGCCGCAGGATCCGCAGCGCATGTACTACGCGGCCAACCGGCTCTACGAGACCACGAACGCCGGACAATCCTGGCAGGCGGTGAGCCCCGATCTGACGCGCGCAGCTCCCGGCGTGCCCGCGAGCGTAGGTTCGCTGCGGCTGAAGCAGGCGGAGCAGCAGCGCGGCGTCATCTATTCCGCCAGCGCCTCGCCGGTTCAGGACGGGCTCATCTGGCTGGGTACCGATGACGGCCTGATCTGGCAGCGGCGCGCGGCCGGCACCGGGTGGGTCAACGTGACGCCGCCCGAGCTCACGCCGTGGAGCAAGGTGACGCAGCTCGAAGCCTCGCATGTCGATGCGCTCGCCGCCTACGCCGCGGTGAATCGCATGCGCATCGACGATCTCAAGCCCTACATCTATCGTACCCGCGACGGCGGCCATAGCTGGCAGCTCATTACCAGTGGCCTGCCCGACAATGCACCGGTCAATACGGTGCGCGAAGATCCGCACCGCCGTGGCCTGCTGTTTGCCGGCACGGAAAAAGCAGTGTGGGTGTCCTTCGACGATGGCGATCGCTGGGAATCGCTGCAGCTGAATCTGCCGCACACCTCGATGCGCGATCTGGCGGTACACGATCAGGATCTGATCCTGGCGACGCATGGCCGCTCGTTCTGGATACTCGATGACATCAGCCCGCTGCGTCAGTTCGACGCTGTGCGCTCGCCGGGTGCAGCGGCGCTGCTCAAGCCCGCGCCGGCGATACGCGCCCAACGCAGCACCAACACCGACACGCCCATTCCTCCCGATGAGCCCACCGGGCGCAACCCGCCGGATGGCGCCGTGCTCGACTACTACCTGGCCAGCGACGCGCCTGGCGCGGTGAGCATCGAAATCTTCGACGCCGCTGGCACGCTGGTGCGCCGGGTTGCGAGCTCCGATCCGCCGGCCTACAGTGCGGATGAACTCGCGCGGGAATTGATCCCGCGCTACTGGATTCGCATCCCGAAGTCGCTGGCGACAACCGCCGGCATGCATCGCTTCGTCTGGGATCTGCACTATCCGGCGCCGCGCACGCCGCGGCGCGGCTTTCCTATCGCCGCAGTCCCCGGCGATACACCGCCAGCACCGCTCGGCCCATTGGTGACGCCCGGCACCTATCAGGTGCGACTGCGCGTCGGCACGCAGCAATGGGAACAGGCGCTCGAAGTGCGCGCTGATCCACGACTGCAGGTTTCTGCAACGGCATTCGCGGCGCAGCTCACACTTGCCCGACAGCTCGCCGACGCCCTTGATGGCAGTACCGGTGCCCTGTTTGAAGCCCGCTCACTGCGCGCCCAGTCACAGGAACGGGCCGCACATGCCAACGCCCAGCTTGCCAGGCCACTGCGGGCCTTCGAGGGCGAGCTGGCCAAGCTCCTTAAGCCCGCGGGCGATCATCCCCAGACTCAGGCCCGTCGCGGCCTCGAAGCACTCAATGGCGACCTTGCGACCCTTTACGAGCAGGTCAATCACGTCGATGCGGCGCCCACCGAAGCACAGGCTGCAGCGACAGCGCAGGCCGTTGCCGACTGGCAGGCGCTCGAGACGACCTGGCAGCTGCTGCGCGGAGCCAGGACCGACGCACTCAATGCCAGTCTCCGCAGTGCGCGACTGGCGCCGCTGCGGCCGCAGCTGGCGCCGCCCAGAGATCTCGATATGGCTGATCTGGAGTAGCGCTGTCCTGGCTTATCGCTCCAGAAGCGCGGCCGGCGGCGTGCCACACACGGGCGGGCAGATCGCCCTGCTGCTGCTCAAGCTCTATGGCCTATGGCTGCTGGTGTGCCTGCTGGGGCGAGCGGCGATGTTCGTGTGGCAGCATTCGCGCCTGGGCGATCTGGCGGCGAGCACGCAGGCCATGGCCTTTGTCTACGGCTGGCGCATGGATACGATCCTGCTCTCGTACCTGCTGGTGCCGGTGGTGCTGGTACTCACATTGTGGCCGCGGCCTTTGCCGGGGCTGGCGGCGTGGAGCGTGCGCGCCTGGGCCCTGATCATGCTGATGCTGCTGGCCTTCATCGAGGCGGCCAGCTTTCCCTTCTTTGTCGAGTACGACGTGCGGCCCAATGTGCTGTTCGTGGAATACCTGCGCTATCCGCAGGAAGTGGCCTCGCTGCTGTGGAAGGACCAGAAGCTGAACTTCAGCCTCGCCCTGCTGGCGGTCGCCGCTGCGGCTTACGCCTTCGTGCGCTCTCGGGCCCTGGCCAGTGTGCGCAGCCTGATGCTCGCGCCGTGGTGGACCCGGGCATTGTGGTGCCTGCCGCTGCTGCTGCTGTTGTTCTGTGGCATCCGCTCCAGCACCGGGCGGCGCCCGGCCAATATTTCCGACGCGCTTTATTCCAGCAATCGCGTCGCCAATGAAATTGCCAAGAACTCGCTGTATAGCATCGGCTACGACGCCTTTCGCTCGCAGCAGGACAGCGTGCGCAAGGCGCCCCACTACGGCACGATGCCGATGGACGAGGCCTACAGGCGCGTCTACCGGGTGCTGGGGCGCACTCCGGAAGATCCGCTGCGACCGTTTCTGACCACCATCAGGCCGGCGCTCCCCGCACCCAGGCCGCGCAACCTGATGATCATCCTGCAGGAGAGCATGGGTGCGCAGTTTGTCGGCTTCACTGGCGCCGCGCACAGCCTGACGCCCTCGATCGACGCGTTGGCCGAACACAGCATTGCTTTCACCAACCTCTATTCAAACGGCACGCGCAGCATCCGCGGCATTGCCGCGATGAGCTCGGGCTTCCTGCCGCTGCTGGGCGAAGGCGTTGTGAAGCGCCCCAAGAGCCGGCAGGGCTTCTTCACGCTGGCCTCGTTGCTCAGGCCGCTAGGCTTCCACGCCAGCTTCATCTACGGCGGCGCGGCGCGCTTCGACGACATGAAGGCCTGGTATCTGGGCAATGGCTTCGACGAAGTGATCGAGCAGAAAGACTACGAACATCCCAGCTTCGTCAGCACCTGGGGCGTGAGCGATGAAGACCTGTTCATCAAGGCCGACGAACGCTACCGGCAGCTGAGCGCGGCGGGCAGGCCCTTCGTCAGCGTGGTATTCACCTCATCCAATCACACGCCCTTCGAGCTGCCCGATGGCAAGATCAGCTGGGAGCCGGGCGTACCGCGCAAATCGGTCGAGAATGCCCTCAAGTATGCCGACAACGCGGTCGGACGGTTCTTCGAGCTGGCACGGCAGTCAAAGTATTACGCCAACACCGTGTTCGTCATTGTCGCCGATCACAACATCCGCGTGTACGGCGACGACGTGGTGCCGGTGCCGGGCTTTCACATTCCCGGGCTCATATTCTTGCCGGGCGTGGCGCCGCAACGCTATGCGGAGCTGGCCTCGCAACCGGATCTGCTGGCGACCGCCCTGAGCATGCTCGGTGTCGAGTTGCGCGCGCCGGTGTTGGGGCACTCCATTTTTGAGCCGGACCGCCAGCGCTTCGTGATGATGCAGTTCAACGATACCTATGGCTTTCGGCGCGGCGATGCCGTGGCGGTGTTGCGGGCCGATAAGCCCGCCAGCACCTGGCAGCTGCGCGATGGGCGTCTGTTTGCTGCGGCGGATGATATCGAGCTGCAGCGCGACGGCCTGGCGCTGCTGCAGGTTACCGAGGATCTGTACGAGAACCGCTTGTATGGAGCGACGGCCGCCCGCTAGGGCCTGGTAACGCTTAGGGCATCGCAGCGCCGCCGGCCAGCGCCGCCACGCTGTCGCTGAAGGCAGCGACCAGCTGATCGACCTGCGCCACAGTGGTGGCCGGGCACACCAGCATCATGTTGTGAAATGGCGCGATTACGCAGCCGCGGTTCAGCAGGCTGATATGCAGCGCCTGCTCGAGTTCCGGCGCGTGCGCCTGCATGGCCTCGGTACCGTTCTTGAGCGGCCCGGGCGCGCAGATGAACTCGACCCGCGCGCCGACCCGCGCGACGTGCCAGGGTAACCGCCAGGATGCGATCGTGGCTTCAAGGCCAGCGGCCAGGCGCGCGGCGAGTGACTCCATGTGCGCGTACGCGGCTGCCGTCATGACCTCGGTCAGGGTCGCCCGCATCGTCGCCATGGCGAGTGCGTTGGCCGAGAGCGTCGTGCCCAGGCCCGAGTGACCAGCCGGTTTGTGACGACGGATGCGATCCCAGCTCTGGGCGATGGCGTCGGTGAAACCCCAGACGCTGGCCGGCACGCCGCCGGCGATCGGTTTGCCGAGCACAAACATGTCCGGCTCCAGGCCATGGACGCCGCAGTAACCGGACGGCCCGGTCGAGATGGTGTGGGTCTCGTCGATGAGCAGCAG
>JBAVRE010000126.1:0-2923 GCA_049694695.1 Steroidobacteraceae bacterium
TGGCCCTGGATGCCAGCACGGGCAAATCGTGCGCCGACTTTGGCGAGCACGGCGCGGTGAATCTGCTGAAGGACGTGCGCTCGCAGTTTCAGGAAGGCGACGAGTGGCGGGACTATCTGGTCACTTCACCGCCCGCTATTCTGGACGGCAAGGTCATCGTCGGATCCTCCATTGGCGACAACCGCGCGGTGCTGGAAGAACTCGGCATCGTCCGGGCTTTCGATGCCCGGAGTGGCAAGCTGGTATGGAGCTGGGATCCGATCCCGCGTGATGCCTCCAATCCGGTTTACAAGGAGTGGACACCGGAAAGTCTCAGGAGCGCCAGCGCTGCCAACGCCTGGGCGCCGCTGTCGGTCGATCCGGTACGCCACCTGGTGTTCGTGCCGACGGGCTCGGCCAGTCCGGATTTTTTTGGCGGTGAGCGGCCCGGTGATAATCGCTGGGCCAATTCAGTAGTGGCCCTGGACGGCCACACAGGTCAGCTCAAGTGGGGCCAACAGCTGGTACACCATGACCTCTGGGACTACGACATAGCCTCTCAGCCTACGCTGGTCGATCTCGTGCACGACGGCAAACGCGTGGCCGCAGTCATTCAGGCAACGAAGACCGGATTCCTGTACACCTTTGACCGCGAAAGCGGCGCGCCGGTCTTTCCCATCATCGAGCGCCCGGTTCCGCAGGACGCGGTGCCGGGCGAGCACCCTTCGGCCACGCAACCGTATCCCGTGGCACCGCCCGCCTTGGCACGACAGGCACCGATCAGCGCGGATGACGCCTGGGGCGTCGCCTGGTTCGACACCCGCGCGTGCCGCAAGCGCATCGAAGGTTACCGCTCGAAGGGCATCTTTCAGCCACCGTCCCTCAAGGATTCCCTCATGCAGCCGGGCAACGCCGGTGGTGCCAACTGGGGTGGCATCGCCTTTGATCCCGAGCGACAGCTCGCAGTGGCCAATACCGTGAACCTGCCGTTTATCGTCGCACTCATTCCACGCGCCCAGCTGCATGAGCAGTCGGCGTCGGATCAATATTCCGATTTCGAATTCGCGCGCCAGAACGGCACGCCCTACGCTATGCGGCGCGAGGTATTCAAGTCCGGGCTCGGCATTCCCTGCGTGAAGCCACCCTGGGGTCTGCTGACGGCGGTGGATATGGTTCACGGCACGATCAAGTGGCAGATTCCGCTCGGCGACACGCCGTACATTCATTTGAATCTAGGCATGCCGGGCCTGGGTGGCCCGATTGTGTTGGCCAGTGGTCTGGTGTTCATCGCCGCCAGCCTCGACGACCGGCTGCGCGCCTTTGAAACCGACACCGGCAAGCTCCTGTGGGAAGTGAAGCTTCCGGCAGGTGGCCAGGCCACGCCCATGACCTATGCCCTGCATGGCCGGCAGTACCTGGTGATCGCCGCCGGCGGGTACAAGGGCGACAGCACGCGCGGCGATTATCTCATCGCGTATGCGCTGCCCTGATGCGCAGAAGCGGTGCCACATTAGTGCAACCACAAGGGCCGGCGTCATGAATCCCGGCAAGGATTGACTATGAGAACCGGAGTCCGAATCGCTGTACAGGCAATCGCCGCCGCCATTCTGGGTGCTGCGGCGTCCATCAGTCACGCGGAACCTGCGATGAGCGGTGATGTGAAGCCGCTCGCCTCGCTCAACTTCGTCGCCGATGACGACGTAAAGTGTCTGTCCGATGCCATCGAAACCGGCAGCCCGGACAGCGGCCCTTCGACACTGCTGCTGAAGGCCACGCCGGGTTGCGTCGTGCCATGGCATTACCACACGGCAGTCGAGCAGCTGATGGTCATCCGCGGGACGGTACTCACGGAAATGTCCGATCATCCGGCTGGCGTGCTGCTTGCCGGTGGCTTTGCAGTCATGGCGAGCCGCATGCCGCATCGCTTTGTCTGCCAGGGCAAGCGCGAGTGCCTGATGATGGTCAGCTTCGACCGCAAGTACGATATCGTCTGGGGCAAGGGCCCGACCTAGGTCAACAGACTGCGGCCCAGCTGGTAGCCCAGCGCGGCGATCAGGCCTGCACACGGAATCGTCAGCACCCACGCCCAGACGATGCTCGATGCCAGGCCCCAGCGCACCGCCGAGACACGCCTGGACAGTCCAACGCCGATGATCGCACCGGTGATGGTGTGAGTAGTTGAAACCGGTATGCCGAGCCCGGTGGCAATAAACAGCGCAATCGCCCCGGAAGTCTGCGCGCAGAAGCCGCCTGACGGGCGAATGCGGGTGATGCCCATGCCCATGGTGCGAACGATGCGCCAGCCGCCAAACAGCGTGCCCAGGCCCATGGCGATCTGGCAGGAAATCACGACCCAGAAGGGCACATGGAAATCTCCCTGCAGATGGCCATTGGCATAGAGCAGCACTGCGATAATGCCCATGGTCTTTTGCGCATCGTTGCCGCCGTGGCCCAGGCTATAGAGCGATGAAGAGATGAACTGCAGTTTGTTGAACCCCCTTTCAACCGGGTAGGGCGCGGAGTTCTTGAAAATCCACAGTACGAATACCATCAGAATCAGCGCCAGCAGCATGCCAAACAACGGCGACAGGATAATGGCCAGCGAAGTCTTGATCAGTCCCTGGGCGACAATTGCGCTCGTACCCCCTTTGGCAACCCCCGCGCCCACCAGGCCGCCCACCAGCGCGTGCGAGGAGGATGACGGAATGCCAAACCACCAGGTAATCAGGTTCCAGGTAATGGCGCCGCTCAGGGCGCCAAAAATCACGGCATTGTCGATCACTTCCTTGGAGATGATGCCCTTGCCCACGGTATTGGCGACATGCAGGCCAAAGAACAGGAAGGCAACCAGGTTGAAGAATGCTGCCCATGCCACGGCTGCCTGCGGTGTGAGCAACCGCGTCGACACCATGAGCGCGATGGAGTTGGCGGCATCGTGAAAGCC
>JBAVRE010000127.1:0-5069 GCA_049694695.1 Steroidobacteraceae bacterium
GGATTCTCATGCCCTTCTACGAATACGAATGCCCAAGCTGCAAGTTCTACAGCGAGGTGCTACAGAAGATCAGCGACCGGCCGCTGAAGAAATGCCCTTCCTGTGGCAAGCCCGGGTTCAAAAAGCTGGTTTCGGCGCCGGTATTCCGGCTCAAGGGCTCGGGTTGGTACGAGACTGACTTCAAGTCGGATAAAGACAACCAGCGCAATCTCGCTGGTCCCGAGCGCGAGGAATCGGGTGGCGACACCAAGCCTGTTGCGGAGGCGAAACCGGCTGCCGACGCCAAGGCCGCGAGCGATGCCAAAACCGACTCCAAAACCGATGCCAAGGGCGATGCCAAGGGCGGTGGCAAGGGCGATGGCAAGGGCGACGCCAAGGCCAGTGGGGATGCCAGGCCGGCGGCTGAGTCGAAAGGCGGCAAGGAGTCGAGGGGCAAGTCCTCCGCTCGCGGTGGCGCTGCGGCCAGCAAGTTGCGCACCAGGAAACCTGCGCCGCGCGCGGCCGTAAAGAAAGCGCCGAAGCGCGGCGGTAAACGCCGGTGAACCGCTCCAGCCAGGTGCGCCGGGAGCACTTCGTGCGGGCCCTGCGCCGCTATCTGATCAACGGGCTGCTGATCTGGGTGCCGGTACTGGTCACCGTGCTGGTGGTGAGATTCATCCTGGCCCTGATGGATCAGACGCTGCTGGTGCTGCCCAGCGCCATCCGACCCGATACGCTGCTGGGGCTGCATATTCCGGGTTTTGGGGCGATCCTTGCGGTCCTGATCGTGCTGCTCACCGGTCTGCTGGTTACCAATTTCATCGGCCGTGCGTTCGTCGCCATCTGGGAAGACCTGCTCGAGCGTATCCCCTTCGTGCGCGCGCTATACGGTGGCGTGAAGAGTTTTTCCGAGACCATCTTTTCCAACTCGGGCAAGTCATTCAAACAGGTGCTGCTGGTGGAATACCCGCGCGCCGGCGTCTGGAGCATTGGCTTCCAGACCACCGACAATCTGCCGGAGATCAACGGCAAACTGGGGGTTGAGCATGTGTGCGTGTTCGTGCCCACGACGCCCAATCCGACTTCGGGCTTCATCTTCATGGTGCCGCGCAGCCAGGCGCATACGTTGAACATGACCGTCGATGAAGCCATGAAAATGATCGTCACGCTGGGCGTGGTTACTCCAGGGGTGGTCCACGAGCACGCGCCGCCGGTTGCGTCCATCCGGCCCGGCCCGTAACATCGCGCGCCGTTCCATCAGCCAGTTGCGGCCTAAAGGGCTACGGATATTCCGAGCATGCGCACTCATTACTGCGGTCAAGTGAACGAAGCCCTGATCGGCGCCACGGTCAGCGTGGCCGGCTGGGTGCATCGCCGGCGCGATCACGGCGGCGTGATCTTCGTCGATCTGCGTGATCGCGAGGGGCTGGTGCAGATCGTCTGCAACCCCGATGCCAGCGCAGTGTTCGCGGTCGCTGAAAAACTGCGCCATGAGTTCGTGGTGCGCGTCACCGGCAACGTGCGCGAACGGCCGGTGGGCACGGTGAATGCGCAGCTGGCCTCAGGGCGCATCGAGATTGTTGCCACCGCCATCGAGTTGCTCAATCGCGCCGATCCGCTGCCCTTTCAGCTCGATGAGCAGGTGAGCGAAGAGGTGCGGCTGCGCTACCGCTACCTCGACCTGCGCCGCGAGGTGATGAACAAGCGGCTGCGCCAGCGCCACGCGATCACGCGGGCGATGCGCGAATATCTGGACGGCCACGAGTTCATCGACATCGAAACACCGATGCTCACCAAGGCGACGCCGGAAGGTGCGCGCGACTACCTGGTGCCCAGCCGCACCCACGCCGGCAAATTTTTTGCCCTGCCGCAGTCGCCGCAGATTTTCAAGCAGCTGCTGATGATCGGCGGCTTCGAGCGCTACTACCAGATCGTGCGCTGCTTCCGCGACGAAGACCTGCGCGCCGACCGCCAGCCCGAGTTTACCCAGCTCGACGTCGAGACCTCGTTCCTGTCGCAGGAACAGATCATGGTGCTGATGGAAGGACTGGTGCGCCAGCTGTTTCACAAGGTGATGAAGCTCTCGCTGCCAGATCCTTTCCCGCGCCTGAGCTATGCCGAGGCCATGCGCCGCTTCGGATCCGACAAGCCGGATCTGCGCGTCAGGCTCGAACTCGTCGATGTCGCCGATCTGGTCAAAGGCTGCGATTTCAAGGTATTTGCGCAGCCCGCCAACGATGCGCACGGGCGCGTGGCGGCTCTGCGAGTGCCTGGTGGCGGCGCGCTGACGCGCAAGGAGATCGATGAGTACACGGCTTTTGTGGCGCGCTTCGGCGCCAGGGGCCTGGCCTACATCAAGGTCAACGAGCGCAGCAAGGGTCGCGACGGGCTGCAGTCGCCGATCGTGAAGTTTCTCGATGACGCCGCGATCGCCGGCATCCTCGAGCGCACCGGCGTGGCCGACAACGACCTGATTTTCTTCGGTGCCGACAGCGCCAAAGTGGTCAACGACGCGCTCGGTGCGCTGCGTCTCAAGGTCGCGCAGGATCTCAAGCTCGTAACCGAAGGTTGGGCGCCGCTGTGGGTGGTCGACTTCCCGATGTTCGAATACGACGCAGAGTCGCGCCGCTGGGCGGCCGTGCACCATCCCTTCACCTCGCCCAAGAACCCGGATCCCGAGGCGCTCAAAGCCAACCCGGGCGCGGCGCTGGCGCAGGCTTACGATTGCGTGCTCAACGGCTCGGAAATCGGCGGCGGCTCGGTGCGTATTTTCCGGCAGGAACTGCAGTCCACCGTGTTCGAGCTGCTGGGCATCGGCGCCGAAGAGGCGCGCCTGAAGTTCGGCTTCCTGCTCGATGCGCTGCGCTTCGGTGCACCGCCCCACGGCGGCATCGCCTTCGGGCTCGATCGTCTGGCCATGTTGATGGCTGGCGCCGAGAGCATCCGCGACGTCATCGCCTTCCCCAAGACCCAGACCGCAGCCTGCCCGCTCACCGACGCGCCCACCGAGGTCAGCGAGCAGCAGCTGCGTGAACTGCACATTCGCGTCAGGCAGCCGCCTCCCACGAGCTGATGAACGCAGCCGTTGTCTACGTGCACGGCCTCTGGCTCTCCGGCCACGAGGCTTTCTTATTGGGACGGCGCATCGAGAAGGAGCGCGGCTTCAGCTGGCACGCCTTCAATTACGCCTCGACATTGCTGACCATGACCGAGATCGGCGCGGCCCTGCGCACATTCGTAGACGGGCTCGACGCGCCGCACGTGCACCTGGTCGGTCACAGCCTGGGTGGCCTCGCCATCCTGCGCTGCCTGCAGCAACATCCGCAGCTGCCGCCCGGCCGCGTTGTGTTCCTGGGCACGCCCGCGCTGACCAGTCACGCCGCCACCGCCTTGAGCCGGTTTCGGTTCGGGCGTACGCTCATGGGTCACGCGGTGACTGAAGAGCTGCTCTTTGCCCATGAGCGCAGTTGGTCGAGCGAGCGCGAGCTGGGCATCATCGCCGGCAATCAGCCGCTGGGCCTTGCCAGACTGGTGGTCGACTTTCAGGAAACCAACGACGGCACGGTGGCGGTATCGGAAACGCGCCTGCCCGGGGCGAAGGAGCACATCGTGCTGCCGGTAAGTCACACGGGGATGCTGCTGTCGGCGCGTGTGGCCTTTGAGACGGGGCAGTTTCTGGAGCATGGGCACTTCGGGGCATGAGCGCCTGCAGTAGCGGCTGGCGACGCAACGGCCGCACTTGGGGCTGAGAGGCAGGGGAGACTTCGTCGCATGGATCAGTTCGGCTTTCTGTCGGTCTTGCTCTCAATCATCGTCGGCTTTGCAATTACGCAGATCCTGTTTGGGTTCCGTGGCATCGTCTTGTCCCGTGTGCGTATCCGGATGTACTGGCCAACGCTCGTATGGGCCGCGCTGCTGCTGCTGATCAACGTACAGAGCTGGTGGGCGATGTTCGGCATGCGCGCGATACAGCACTGGACGTTCCCTGCCTTCAGCGTTCTGCTGACGCAGACAATTATTCAATACATGCTCGCCGCCATCGTGTTCCCTGATTTTTCTGGCGACCGGGCTGTCGATCTGCACGAGCACTATTGGCGCCACACGCGCTGGTTCTTCGGCCTGCTCATCTTCGTGCTCATGGTCAGCTTGTTCAAGGATCTGGTTGTCAATGAGCGCTTGACAGGCCTGCTGAACCTGTTATTCCACCTGATTTTCATGACGATGTCTGCGGTGGCGATGCTCACTACCGCGGAGAAGTATCACAAGCTGTTTGCGCTGTTCGGCATGGCGATATTTGTTGCATACATCATCGTGCTCTTTACCCCCCTGCGATGAAGGCGCAGTCGCCCTCGGCCTCCCAGGTCGCTCAGTAGCAGTCAGTCGCCGAAGTCCGCTTTGGGTCCAACAGTAAATGAGGTGCTTTATGCGCAGGCTATTTTTCGCTACGGCGTCACTGATTGCTCTGATGTTTGCGTCGGGCGGCGCCCCAGTTGCCATGGCTTCAGAGGCCCGGCAGCCATTGAATATCGGGTTTGTTCTGTATACCAAAGGCGCTGTGCCAGGAACGCTAAACGCGAGATGGACGTACCAGAACGTCTACAGCGGCAAAGGCTTGGCGACGGGAGGTCCTAAGGAAGGCTTTGCCGGACACTATCACGTTCGCTACTACGACGAGCAGGGTAAGTTTTCGGATGAATATGATCTGGTGATCGAAAAGGCCGGGGCCTTCTATAACGCAGCGTGGATCACCGCTGGCAAAGTCAGCGCTGGTGGCGTCGGCATGGAGGTGGCAAAGGGCCTGGCTATCGGCTGGCGCAGGATTGCGGACTAACCCAAATGCGAGAGTTGCCGCTCTTGTGATCTTGCGTGAAGCGGTCATTGGTGAAGGGCAGCTTCGGGTCAATCTCGTCGGTTTCCATGCCTCCGGATCTGCTGCCCGTGCGGCGATGACGCCTGCTACTGCAGCAACCAGGACAGGACGCGGCTGACGGGTCCGGGCGGCTTCGGCGACAGCCGCTGTACCAGCAAGCGCGTGCGCGCCAGGTGCGCTGCGAAGGCCCTGATCTGCTTGATGTCCCGCAGACTGTGGT
>JBAVRE010000128.1:0-4477 GCA_049694695.1 Steroidobacteraceae bacterium
CTCGTGGAGTGTCAGGCCGAATGGCGGCCCGTCCGGTACAATAGCGAACCCCAAGTTTACACGGGTGCCGCCCGCGGCGGACTCTCAATGGCCATTGTTACCGAAACATTCGATAAAGCCTATTACCAGCGCTACTACTTCAACCCGCGTACGGCTGTTACCACGCGTGCCGAGATGCGTAAGCGGGCGGAGCTCATTGCCGCGTGCCTGAACTACGTTAGCCTGCCGGTACGGCGCATTCTCGATGCGGGTTGCGGTGTCGGAATGCTGCGCAGCCCCTTGCTGCGGCGGCTACCGCAGGCGCAATACGTCGGCCTGGAGACCAGCGCCTATCTTTGCAAGCGCTATGGCTGGCGGCAGGGCACCCTGCAGTCGCTGCGCAGCCGTGAGCGCTTCGATCTGGTCATCTGCTACGACGTATTGCAATACCTCAGTGTCGGCGAGGCGCGCCAGGCGATTGCCAATCTGGCCCGCGTGTGTCGCGCAGCCCTGTATTTTGGAGCTTTGACGAGTGGTGACTGGCGCAACAACTGCGATCAGGCGCGCACCGATCACATTGCCGGTCTGCGGCCGGCAAGCTGGTATCGACGTGAACTGAACCGCCACTTTCAGTCGCTGGGCTGTGGCATGTGGCTGCGGCGCGGCGCACCGGTCACGCTCTGGGACCTGGACGGCGCCGGGACTGTGGCGTGAGCGAGGTACAGAGCCTGAACCTGCTCAGTGGCGCGCGCTGTGAGCGTACCGCCGGCAGGACGCTGTGGCGCATTGCCGGCGTCGAGCGCGGTGGCGGGCCGGTGGAAGTACTTTTTGCCCAGGCGGCGCTGCAGCTGCCGGCACGCCTCGAGGCCGTCGAATTGCAGCAGCAGGGGAGCGCAGCGGCGCCAGCCTGGAGCCTGCACGGCACCGGTCTCGCAGCGGCACTGACACTGCCGCACGTCCATATTCACCGCGACGTGAGCGGTGCGTTCATGGGCGCTTTGACATTGACCACGGCTTCCGCGCGCGCGCGCGGCGGCTGGTACCTGCTGTTGAATCTGCTGCGCGTGCCGGGCATGGCCCGTGTTCTGGAAAAGTTCCGGGGTCGCCGATGAGCGGGAAAATTCCTGTCACGGTGCTGACCGGGTTTCTGGGTTCCGGCAAGACCACGCTGCTCAACCGCATCCTTTCCGAGCAGCACGGCAAGCGCATCGCCGTCATCGAAAATGAATTCGGCGAGGTCGCAGTCGATCACGAGCTGGTCATCGGCGCCCAGGAGGAAATCTTCGAGACCGCCAATGGCTGCATCTGCTGCACGGTGCGCGGCGATCTGATCCGGGTGCTCAAGGCGCTGCGCAAGCGGCGCGACCGTTTCGACTACATTCTAATTGAAACTACCGGCCTTGCCGACCCGGGGCCGGTGGCACAGACCTTCTTCGCCGATGAAGATCTGCGTGAAGACTATCAGCTCGATGCCATCGTGGCGCTGGTGGATGCGGCGCATATCACCCAGCAACTGAGCCGGGAGGCGATTGCCGCCGAGCAGGTGGGCTTTGCGGACGTGCTGCTGCTCAACAAGACAGATCTGGTCAGCGCCGCGGAACTGACCAGTGTCGAGCGTGCACTGCGCGCCATCAACGCCACGGCGCGCATCGTTCGCACCAGGCGTGCCGAGCTGCCGCTGGCACAGGTGCTCGATCTGGGCGCTTTCGATCTCAATCGCGCGCTGGCGACGGATGGCGACTTTCTTGAGCCGCAGCGCCCGTTTGAATGGGTGGGTGTCTACGAGCGTGCGGCCGGGCGCCATGACGTGCACATTGGCACCGACAGTGACGGTCATGATCACGCTCATGCTCACGAGCATGAGGATGACCACGCCACAGCGCCGGGTGGATTGAGTGCCGTAGGCATCGTGGTGCTGGCATCGCCCGCCAGCGCCGGCACTGCTGCGGTTGAGGGCATTGCGGCCAGCCTGGATGCCGCGACCGTGCTATTCGGGCAAGCGGCCGAGACCCTGGCGCCAGGCGCGAACCTGCTGCCAGGCCGCCACCAGCGCCTGATCCTGAGCGCGCATGATCACTTTGGGTTGTTGCTGCCGACCACAGGGCGCTGGCTGGTGTACACCGAACACGCGCCGCTGGAGTTTGGCTGGCGCCTGCAGGGCGAGGCGCCATTGGCCGAGCGGGAATTTGGCTCTCACCATCACGACTCGGATATCACCTCGATCGGCATCAGCGACGCGCGGCCATTGGATCCGAACAAGGTCAATGACTGGCTGTCCTACCTGTTGCAGAGTCGCGGCGCAGATATTCTGCGGATGAAGGGCGTGCTCAATTTCAAGGGCGAAGCGCGCCGCTATGTGTTTCATGGCGTGCACATGATTTTCGATGGCCAGCTGGAACGCCCCTGGGCCAGTGCACAGCGCACCAATCGCCTGGTGTTCATTGGCCGCAAGCTGGATCGACATGAGTTCGAAGCCGGCTTCGAATCCTGCGTCGCGTGATGGCACGCGCTCCAGGCACGGCCGGGGCGCGACTGCTGCGGCGCGCGCGCCTGCAACTGAATGACTATCCGGCCGATGCTGCCTGGTCGGCAGATGCGCGTACGTTGCTGGTCGCAGGCGGGCAGGGACAGCTGATGTGGGTCGATCTGGCCGCGCCCACGCCCAGCGTGCAGGTATTGGGTGTACACCAGGGCGGCGTGCTGGCGGTGGCCTGCCAGTCGGCGGGACGATTATTTGCGAGTTCGGGTCAGGATGGTGAAGTGCGGCTCTGGGATGGAAAGACCGGCGAGTCGCGCACTATCCATGACAGCGATGAATGGAGTGAGCAGCTGGCGTTTGCCGGTCACGGCCGGCTGTTGGCGGTCAGCACCGGGCGCGCGTTGCGGGTATTCGACAGCAACGGCGCCGTGCGCGCGCAGTTGCCGGCGCACAGCGGCGTGATTGCCGCGCTCGCCTGGCGGCCGAAGAGCCATGAGCTTGGCGCCGTGGGCAATGGCGGTGCACACCTGCATCGGCTGGAACCGCAGGTGCAGACCCGCGAATATCCCTGGACTGGCGCGTGCCTGACGGCGAGCTGGAGTCCGGATGGCCGCGTGCTCGCCAGCGGCATGCAGGATGGCGCGGTGCATTACTGGAATATTGCGGCTGACAGCCAGTCGCAGATGAAGGGCTATGGCACCAAGGTGGCGTTGACGAGCTGGAGTGCCAACAGCCGGCTGCTCGCCACTGCCGCCGATCAGCAGATCGTGATCTGGGATTTTTCCGGTCGCGGTCCCGAGGGCAGCGAACCACGCCAGCTTGCTGCGCATACCGCGCGCCTGACGCAGCTGGCATTTCAGCCCCAGGGCACACTGCTGGTGTCCGGAGCGAGGGATCGGCGCATCTCGTTATGGCGGCCGTCGCAAAGCACTGAACCCTGCGATGCCGATCTGCTGAGTGACGAGGTGACCCTGCTGCGCTGGTCAAACGATGGCTCGCAACTCGCGCTGGGTGATCGGAGTGGCACCTTGACCGTGTACACGCTCGGATCGTGACGCGAGCTCAGCGCGTTGAGGGCAGCTCCAGTTCTTCGGGTTCGCTGCTGACCGCAAAGGCGCGGCCGCTTATTCTGGCGTAGTGACCCAGTTCGAGCTGCAGCGCGTGTGACCAGGTATAGCGTTGCAGTACGCGCTTGCGTGCCGCGACGCCCAATGCCTCGAGGTCACGATCGTACAGAGCCGCAATTGCCGCGGCCATGTCGGCAGCGTTGTTGGGCGCCGCCAGCATGCCCACGGTTTCGTCGACGTGTTCGGGCAATGCGCCGGCGCGCGTCGCCACCACCGGTCGGCCGCAGGCCATGGCCTCGAGTACGATCAGGCCAAAAGTCTCGCTGCTGCCGGCATGCACCAGCGCGTCGCAGGAGGCGATCCAGGTGGCGAGCTCAACGCCATCGCGCCGGTAAGGCAGCACCGTGATGTTGGCCGCGAGCTGCGACTGCGCGGCGCCACCAATCAGCAGCAGCTGATAGCGCGCGCCGAGTTGTTGCATGGCGGCCTGCAGGACGTGGATGTTCTTCTCGCCGGAAAACCGGCCCGCATACACAAGCAGGCGACAATCCTCCGGCAGGCGCAGTTCGCGGCGCAGATCGAGCGTGCGTCTGGCCGGCGAAAATACCTCGGCGTCGACGCCCAGCGGTTGCAGCGCCGTGTGCTTGATGCCAAGGTCACCAAGGTAATCGCACATCTCACGGCTGGGCGTCAGCACCAGATCGCAGCGCTGGTAAGCGAGACGCAGATATCGCCCGAAGGCCTGGCCAGTCAGTTCGCCGTAGCGACGTGCCACCAGACGCGGGAGGTTGGAATGAAAGAAAGCCACCAGGGGAATGCCGCGGCGACGAGCGACGGCGGCTGCGCTCCACAGCGGATGAAACGCATCACCCACTTCGATCAGATCCGGATCGAGGGCATCGAGCATGCGCAGCCAGCGGCGCGGCGCCAGCGGCAGGCGATAATTGAAAGT
>JBAVRE010000129.1:0-27474 GCA_049694695.1 Steroidobacteraceae bacterium
GGGTCTTGGTGCCGGGCGCCTTTGACAGCAGTGTTTTTGACGGTGGGGTCTTCAGGCCTGGAGTCCTGGCCGAAGGTCTGGCGGCCGCCGCGACGGTCGGCGCCGGCTGGGCAGCGGCCCGCGAGGTCTTGGCGATCGGCCTGGGCGCCCCATGCGCCGAATCCTTGGCCGCAGGCCTGCCAGCAGCGCCGCTGCGGTTGGGCGCCGCGGGCTTGGACGACTTGCGTGCGCCGGCCACCCGCTGGGTCGAGGCCGGCGTGCGGCGAGACTCAGCCTTATGGGCAGGGGCCTTATGGGCCGTGCTCTTATGGGCCGGGGTGCGCGTGGCGGCCGGTTTGGTCACTTTCTTGGGCTTGGAAGCTGGCTTTTTGCTGGCCACTGCGCGCTCCTGCGGGGCGGTTAAATTCGGGTGGGCCGAATTTTGAGCGCGCGATTATACCGGGGGCTTTGCGACTGTATAGGGGGTCATTTGACGTCCCGGCAGGTTGGCCCTCAGGGCAACTCGACGGTGGCGGCCGAGCGCCAGCCGGGCTGCCGGTGCTCGGCCGTGACCGTCGTGTAGATACCGCCCCGCACATTGAAGCGGGCCCGCAGCCGCAGGAAGCGCGGCGCCGTGGCGGCAACCAGGTTATCGAGGATCTCGTTGGTCACCGCCTCGTGAAAGGCGCCGCGGTCACGAAACGACCAGATATAGAGCTTGAGGGCCTTGAGTTCCACGCATCGCTGGTCGGGCACGTATTCGAGCCTGAGGGTAGCGAAATCGGGCTGGCCGGTGCGCGGGCACAGGCAGGTGAATTCCGGCATGCGCATGCGGATGGTGTAGTCGCGTTGCGGCGTCGGATTGGGGAAAGTCTCGAGCGTGGTAGCGGGTTTTGTGTTCATGAGCGGCGGCGGAGATTGATCGCAAGAAAAGCTGCAGATAATTTACACTACGGCGGCGCGGCACAACTGAAATTCCGGGAAGCTTGATGCGACTGAATAAAATTCGTCTGGCCGGGTTCAAATCCTTTGTCGATCCGACCACCGTGCTGTTGCCCAGCAATCTCACCGGCGTGGTCGGGCCCAACGGTTGCGGCAAGTCCAATGTCATCGACGCCGTGCGCTGGGTGATGGGCGAGCTGTCGGCGCGCCATCTGCGCGGCGATTCCATGGCGGACGTCATCTTCAATGGCTCGAGCTCGCGCAAGCCGGTCGGCGCCGCCTCGGTCGAACTGGTATTTGACAATGCCGATGGCAAGATCGGCGGCGCTTATGCGGGCTACAGCGAAGTTGCGCTCAAGCGCGTGGTCGCCCGTGATGGCGCCTCCAGCTATTTCATCAATGGCGGCCGCTGTCGCCGCAAGGACATCACGCAGCTGTTCCTGGGCACCGGCCTCGGTTCGCGCAGCTACGCCATCATCGAGCAGGGCATGATCTCGCGGGTAGTCGAGGCGCGCGCCGATGACATGCGCGCCTTCATCGAAGAGGCGGCCGGCATTTCCCTCTATAAGGAGCGCCGCCGCGAGACCGAGAGCCGTATTGCCGATACGCGCGAGAACCTGGCACGCGTGCAGGATCTGCGCGACGAAGTCGACAAGCAGATCCGCCACCTGCAGCGCCAGGCGGCCGCGGCGCGCCGCTTCCAGGAGATGCGCGCGCGCGAGCGGCTGCTGAGCGCCGAGTTGCTGGCGCTGCGGCTGCGCGAGCTCGACAGCGGCGCGGCGGTGCACGATGAGGCGACGCGGCGCTGCGAACTGATCATGCAGCAGGAACTGGCGGAGCAGCGCGCGCATGAGGCGGCGCTGGAAAAGCAGCGCGAATTCCATGGGCAGCTGGGCGCCGAGCTCGGGCGCGTGCAGGCGCGCTTTTATGAATTGGGCGCGGAAGTGACCCGCACCGAAGAGAACATCCGCTTTACCAGCGAGCTGCGCAGTCGGCACCGCGCCGATCTGGCGCAAACCGGGGTGTCGCTGACGGCAGTGGGCGCGCAAATCCTCGCCGACACTGAGCGCATGGCGCAACTGCAGGCGCAGATTGCGGCGCTGGCCCCGGAACTGGCGGCGCTGCGCAGCGCCGAGCAGCAGGCCAATGACAGCCTGAGCGTGGCCGACAGCCAGTTGTCCGACTGGCAACTGCGCTGGGAACAGTTCAACGGCGAACTGGGTGCCGCGCGCCAGAGCGGCGAAGTCGAGGCTGCCCGTATCGAGCAGCTGGAGAGCCAGTTGCTGCGCCTGCAGGCGCAGGTCGATCGCCTCACTGGCGAGCGCGCCGCCTTGCAGCAACAGCATGAGCGCGCGTCGCTGGAGACCCTGAGCGCGCGCGAGCAGGCGGCCGGCGAGCATGCCACCAACATGGAGCACAGCCTGGCCGCGGCGCTGGCACAGATGCACAGCCTGCGCAGCGCGCAGCATGAAGCCGAGGGGCGACTCGATCAGTTGCGGGCAGCACGCGAACGCAGCCATGCCGAGCTGACGGCACTCGAGGCGCTGCAGCAGGCGGCGCTGGGCGAGCGCGATCCGGGCGCCGCCGACTGGCTGCAGGGCTACGGTGAGCGCAGCGGGCAGGGCGCCCCGGCGCGGGTGGCGGCACTGCTCACGGTCGAGGCCGGTTGGGAGCAGGCGGTGGAAACCGTGATGGGTGATTACCTCGAGGCGCTGTGCGTGGGCGACCTGGACCTGCTGGACGACGAGCTGCAGAAGATCGAACGCGGCAATCTGACTTTCATCGAATTGGATCAACCCGGAGACCAGCACCCGGCTGCAGCGACAACTCACGCCGGCGGCACGCTCGCCGGGCGAGCCCGCGGACCGGAGGCGGCACTGGCGAGGCTGGCTGGGGTGCGCACCTGCGATTCCCTGGCGCAGGCCCTGCGTCTGCGCCGCTCGCTCCCGGCCGGCGAATCACTGATCACGCCGGCCGGTGAATGGCTCGGACGCAACTGGTTGCGATTGCGTCGCGGTGTCGACCCGCACGCCGGCGTGCTGGAGCGGACGCAGCGTCTCAAGTCCCTGAGGAGCGAACACCAGCAGGCGCAAAGCGGCGTGCAGGAGGCCGAACAGGCGCTGGAACTGCTGCGCTCACAGGTATTGGCCGCCGAGCAGCGCCGCGAAGGCGCGCAGGCGCAGATTCAGCACACGCACCGCGAACATGGCGAGTTGCGCGCCCAGCTGGGTGCGCTGCAGGCGCGACTCGATGAGGCGAACCTGCGTCGCCTGCGGGTCGAGGGCGATCACGGCGAAGTGAGCGCCGAGCTGGCGCGTGCACACGCCGGGCTCGAGAGCGCGCGCCGCACTTATCAGGGCGCGCTGGAGCAGCTGCAGCGGCTGGACGAGCGTCTCCCGGCGCTGAGTGCCGAGCGCGACGGGCATCGTGAGCGCAGCGCGCAGGCCCGCGAGGCTGCGCAGAGCGCGCAGCTGGCGCTGCGCGATGCGCTGATCCGTCATGAAAGTCGCCGCTCCACGCTCGAGTCCATGCAGGAGACCGCGGCGCGCCTGATCGAGCAGCGCAGCCAGCTGACGCTGCGTTTCGATTCACTGACCCTGGAACTGGCCGACGGCGATGCACCGGTAATTGAGCTGCAGACACGCCTGCAGGACGCGCTCGATCGGCGCCTGGAGCTGGAGGCGGATCTTGCCAGGGCGCGCCAGAGCGTCGAGGATGCCGAACGCGAGCTGCGCTCGCTCGAACAGCGCCGCCTGGCGGCCGAGGAGCGCGTCGGCACGGCACGCACCAGCCTCGATGGCGCCCGTCTTGCCGCCCAGGAGTCACGGGTGCGGCGCGAGTCGCTGCTCGAGCAATTTGCGCAGACGCTCTGCAACCTGGAAGAAGTCAGCGCCGCACTCCTGGCGGACGCCAACGTCAGCGACTGGGATGCCAGGCTGGTCGAGGTGCGCGCCGATATCGAGCGGCTCGGCCCGGTCAATCTGGCGGCCATCGATGAACTGGCCCAGCAGAGTGAGCGCAAGGGCTATCTCGATCGGCAATACAACGACGTCAACGATGCACTCAATACGCTGGACGAGGCGATGCGGCGCATGGATCGGGAAACACGTTCGCGTTTCGAAGATACCTTCAATCGCATCAACAGCGGTCTCAAGGACAAGTTTCCGCGCCTGTTCGGTGGCGGCCATGCCTATCTCGAACTGGTCGGTGATGATCCGCTGGCAGCCGGAGTGACGGTCATGGCGCGCCCGCCCGGCAAGCGCAACAGTACGATCTCGCAGCTGTCGGGTGGCGAGAAGGCGCTGACGGCAGTGGCGCTGGTGTTTTCGATCTTCGATCTGAATCCGGCACCCTTCTGCCTGCTGGACGAAGTCGACGCACCCCTGGATGAGCACAATGTCGGTCGCTTCTGCGACATCGTGCGCGAGATGTCCAGCCAGGTGCAGTTCATTTTCATCACCCATAACAAGGCGACCATGGAACTGGCCTCACAACTGGTGGGCGTCACGATGAACGAACCCGGCGTGTCGCGCCTGGTGTCGGTCGATGTGGATGAAGCCGTGCGCCTCGCGGCCGTCTGACCCGTGGGGGTCTGAGCACCCATGAACGGGCTGCGCGCAATACTGCTGCTGGCCGGCCTGCTGTTTATTGCCGCGCTCATCTGGCTGGAGCGTCGTCGACCCAGCCGTGTGCAACCAGAGGCGGATGTCCGCAGCGGGCGCGAGGAGCCGGCGTTCGGATTTCAGGATGCTGAAGTGGCGTCCACGGGCAGTGGCACGCCGCGCGGCCCCGATCCTGGCCGGGCATTGCCGCTGATCGACTGGTCAACGCCGGTTGGCGCTGCTCCGCCCGACCCACCGCTCATGGAGGTCGCCGAGCTCACTCCGGTGCGTACGCTGCCCGACACCACTGCCAGCGCTGGCGTCGCTGCCAGTCAAGGCGAGCAAGCGCAGCCACTGCGGGTCGAGTTGCCGGCGGAAGAGGTGCGCCGCATTGTCAGCCTGCGCATCGTGGCGGCGCGCCAGAACCGCATCGCCGGCCGGTCGCTGCGCCAGGGCTTGACCGGAGCCGGATTTCAGCATGGCGAATTTGGCATTTTTCACCTGGCGCACAGCGATGGGCGCGCCGTGCTCAGTGCCGCAAGTCTGGTGCGACCCGGGATACTCGACCCGGAGAGCATGGATTTCCAGAGCTTCTCCGGCATCAATCTGTTCGCGGTGCTGCCCGGTCCGCTCAAGCCCGAGGCGACTCTGGAAAGGCTGACGGCGGTTGCGACTGAGCTGGCACAGCGCGTCGAGGGCCGGGTGCAGGATGAGCGCGGCATGCCCTTCGACAGCGCCCATCCGGCAGCCTGGCGTGAACGCGCCCTGAGCACCCTCGGCACGCAGGCGGGGCAAGCCGATTGAGCCGCGCCAGCGCTCGCGTGAGCGAAGCGGCTGCTCGTGCCGCGACGCTGCGCGCGCAATTGGCACAGCATGACTATCGTTACTACGTACTCGATGATCCTGAGGTTCCGGACGCGGAGTACGACCGCCTGTTCCAGGAACTGCGTTCGCTCGAGGCCGCGCATCCTGAGCTGATCACGGTCGATTCACCCAGCCGGCGGGTGGCCGGCGCGGTAGGGGCCGGATTCACTGCCGTGACGCACGGCGTGCCGATGCTCTCGCTCGACAACGCCTTCAGTGACGAAGACTTCATCGCCTTCGATCGACGCGCGCGCGAACGACTGGAGCGCAGCGCTGAACTCGAGTATTGCGCTGAACCCAAGCTGGATGGACTGGCGGTCTCGGTCCGTTACGAAGCGGGTCTGCTCGTTCAGGCGGCGACGCGCGGCGATGGCGCGAGCGGCGAGGACATCAGCGCCAATCTGCGCACCATTCGCTCGGTACCGCTGCGTCTGCAGGGCCCGGCGCCCCCCATGGTCGAAGTGCGCGGTGAAGTCTATCTGCCCTTTGCCGGCTTCGAGCGGCTCAACGCGGCAGCGGCGGCCAGGGGTGAGCGGCTGTTCGTCAATCCGCGCAACGCGGCCGCCGGAAGTCTGCGTCAGCTCGATGCGCGCGTTACCGCCAGCCGGCCACTGGCGGCATTCTTTTACGGTGTCGGGCTGTGGCAAGGCACGCCGCAGCCGGAGAGCCAGCAGGTGCTGCTGGAGCAGCTGCGGCGCTGGGGCCTGCGCACCAATCCTGAAACGCGCGTAGTCACCGGCACGAGCGCGTGCCTGGCCTACTATCAGCAGCTGGCGGCGCGGCGCGCCTCGCTCGGCTACCAGATCGACGGCGTCGTGTACAAGATCAATGCGCTTGCCGACCAGCTTGCGCTGGGCCAGGTAGCGCGAGCGCCGCGCTGGGCTATCGCCCATAAGTTTCCGGCCGATGAAGCGCTCACGGTACTGCGCGAGGTTGAGTTCCAGGTCGGGCGCACGGGCGTGCTGACGCCCGTGGCGCGACTCGAACCGGTGCTGGTCGGTGGCGCGTCGGTGAGCAACGCCACGCTCCACAACATGGATGAGATCGAGCGCAAGGACGTGCGCTGCGGCGACACTGTCGTCATCCGGCGCGCGGGCGATGTCATTCCCGAGGTGGTACGCGTGGTGCCGGAGCGCCGCCCGCCCGGCGCCCGCCGCGTACAGCTGCCCGCGCAGTGCCCGGTCTGTGGTGCGCAAGTGGAGCGCCTCGCAGGAGAATCGGCGGCGCGTTGTACCAACGGGTTTAACTGCGCCGCGCAGCTCAAAGAGGCGCTGCTGCATTTTGCCAGTCGGCGCGCGCTGGATATCGAAGGCCTGGGCGACAGACTGGTCGATCAACTCGTCGATCGGGGCCTGGTGCGCACGCCGGCTGATCTGTACGCGCTGGGCCCTAAGGACCTGGCGGCACTCGAGCGCATGGGCGAAAAGTCCGCCGCACGCTTGCAGGCGGCGCTGGAACGCAGTCGCAACACCAGCTTGCCGCGCCTGCTGCATGCGCTGGGCATTCGCGATGTGGGTGAGGCCACGGCGGTGGCGTTGAGCGCGCATTTTGGCAGCCTGGACGCGCTGCAGGACGCCACGCCGGAACAGCTGCTGGAAGTGCCTGACGTCGGGCCGGTGAGCGCCGCGAGCATCCACGCCTTCTTCAGCTCCAAAGCCAATCGTGAGCAACTGCAGCGGTTACGGGCGGCGGGACTGCATTGGCCCGAAGCAGCGGCGCGCGCCCACAGTCCCAGGCCCCTCGACGGCCTGAGCATCGTATTGACCGGCAGCCTGGCGGGGCTGAGCCGCGAAGCCGCCACCGCAGCGCTGCAACAGCTGGGCGCACGCGTGAGTGGAGCGGTCTCGAAACGCACCAGCTACGTCGTGGCCGGCGCCGAAGCGGGCTCCAAGCTCGCGCGCGCACGCGAGCTTGGAGTCAAAGTGCTGGATGCTGCCGGGCTCGAACAGTTGTTGCGCGGCGAGCGGCCGGCCACCGGCATGCCCGAAGCCTAGAGCGTCTTCTCGATCTTGGCGGCCTTCATCAGCTCTTCTTCATAGCTCTTGAACTTCTTGGCGTCGACGCGCTGCGCCAGGCGATCCTTGACCGAGTCGAAGCTCGGGGGAGTCGTCGCGCGCGTGTCATCCAGCCGGATCACGTGCCAGCCAAACTGGCTCTGCACCGGCGCGCTCGTGGTCTGACCTTTCTTCAGCGTCATCAATGCGGCGCTGAATTCCTTGACCATCCCCGCGGGGCTGAACCAGCCAAGATCGCCGCCGGCGGCCTTGGAACCCGGATCGGTCGACTGCGCGCTGGCCAGCGTTTCAAACTTGGCACCTTTCTTCAGGCTGGCGAGCACGGCGTCGGCTTCTTCCTTGCTCTTGAGCAGGATGTGATGGGCATGAAACTCCGACTTGGGCATGGCGGCGGTCACCGAGTCGTACTCGGCCTTGATCTCGGCCTCGGTGGCCTTGCGGTCTTTCAGGTAGCTGGCGGCGGCGGCCTGCTCGAGCAACTGCAGGCGCATCAGCGCCAGCTGCGAGGGCGCATCGCCCTGCTTGTCGACGCCGTCCTTGGTGGCCTGCTGGGCCACGAGCTCGGCGCGCACCAGCGTATCCAGCGCCTGTTCGCGCTGCTCGGCCGTCAAATCAGCCGAGGCCTTGCCCGAACCGCTCTTGACGAAGAACTCAAATAACTCACGCGATAAGGGTGCGCCATTGACCGTGGCCACCGGCTTGGCCGCGGGGGCAGCAGCGGCTTTGTCGCCCTGCTGGTTGCATGCAGCCGTCAGCAGTAGGGCGGCGATGAGTCCGATTCTGGAAATATTCATGTTTACTCTCATATAGTTACAACTTAAAACTAAATCATTTCCTCAGGCGCCTTCGTGACCAGCGCCAAAGCATGTATCTCCTCCACCAGGAGTTCGGCGAGCGCATCGTGCACCAGGCGGTGACGCTGCACCAGAGTCCGGCCCGAAAAGCACGGGGCGACGATCAGCAGGCGAAAATGCCCTTTTCCGCCGCCACCCGCGTGTCCGGCGTGGGCCGCGCTATCGTCCCGTATTTCCAGACGTAGCGGCTGGAAGCGATCCTGCACGAGTGCGCGGATACGTTCAACCCGTGCCGCCGCGACGGCGCTGTCGGCGGCGCTCACGGCTTGCTGCTCCCGCGCTGCAGCCACAGCGCCTGCCCGACGGCGACCGCCGCCAGAATCAGCGTCAGCCCGTACACCTTGAAATGCACCCAGGATTGCTCGCTCGCCTGGCGAGCCACGATCAGGTTGAGCGCGCCCAGCAGCACATAGACCAGCACCCAGAACAGGTTGACGCGCGTCCAGCGGCTGGCGCTCACCGGCAGCTGTTCAGGCATGGCAGGCTCGAACATGCGCTGCGCCAGCGGCATGCGCCCGATCCACTGGCTGCCCAGAAATGCCACCGCCATCGACCACAGCAGAATGGTGGGCTTCAACTTCAGGAAGCGCGGATCGTGCAACACCAGCGTCAGGGTGCCAAATAGCAGCACCAGCGCTGCCGAGAAGGCATGGAGTGGCGAGACGCGGCCCTGTTGCAGATAGTCGATCGCTACCAGCAGGACCATCGCGCCCATCAACACCGCCGTGGCGACATAGATGCCGCCGTAGTGGTAGGCCAGCGCAAAAGCGGCCAGAGGCATCAGATTCAGGGCGGCGTGCATACGAAGGGACCTGGCCAGCGGGTCGCGTATATTAGCCGCTTGAGCCAATATTTCGAATTACACCCTGAAAACCCGCAAGTCCGGCTGCTGCGCCAGGCGGTGCAGATCCTGCGCGCAGGTGGTCTGATCGCCTATCCGACCGACAGCTGCTACGCACTCGGCTGCCATATCGGCGATGCCGCGGCGCTCGAGCGTATCCGCCGTCTGCGGGAGGCCGACCGCCACCACAATTTCACGCTGGTATGCCGTGATCTGGCCGAGGTGGCCCGTTTCGCACGGGTCGAAAACTGGCAATTCCGACTGATGAAATCGGCCACCCCCGGCCCCTTCACCTTTCTGCTGCCGGCCACGCGCGAGACCCCGCGCCGCCTGCAACACCCGCAGCGCCGTACCATCGGGGTGCGTATTCCGGATCACATCGTGCCGCGCCTGCTGCTGGCGGAGCTGGGCGAGCCGATCATGAGCTCCACCCTGCTGTTGCCCGGAGAAGAGACGCCCCTGAACGACGGCCGTGAGATCCGTACCCGGCTCGAACACCAGATTGATGCCGTCCTGGACTCGGGTCACTGCGGCCTGGAGCCCAGCACGGTGGTGGATCTGTCCGTGTCGCCACCCGTCATCCTGCGCCAGGGGCGGGGGCGGTTGCCCGGCGTCGGATGAGACGGCAGGCGCGCTCGCCCGTATAATGGCCGCTCAAGCCAAGATCGGCTGGCACAGACGGAATCCTCCTTTCAGATGAGCTCTGCTCCGCAAGCCAGGCGTGTGCTTTCCGGCATGCGCCCGACCGGCCAGCTGCATCTGGGTAACTACCACGGGGCACTGCGCAACTGGGTCGACCTGCAATACCAGTACGAGTGCTATTTCTTCGTAGCCGACTGGCATGCGCTCACGACCGGCTACGATGATACCTCCGGTCTGCAGCACGCCATACACGAGATGATCATCGACTGGTTGAGCGCCGGCCTGAACCCCGGGGTCGCCACCCTGTTTGTGCAATCGCAGGTGCCGGAGCATGCCGAGCTGCATCTGCTGCTGTCGATGATCACGCCGCTGGGCTGGCTGGAGCGCGTGCCCAGCTACAAGGATCAGCAGGAACAGCTGCGCGAGAAAGACCTGACCACTTACGGATTTCTGGGCTATCCGCTGCTGCAGAGTGCCGACATCCTGATGTACCGCGCGGCCTTCGTACCGGTGGGCGAAGACCAGGTGGCGCACGTGGAATTCACCCGCGAGGTGGCGCGGCGCTTCAATCATCTCTATGGCCGCGAAGCGGACTTCGAGACCAAGGCCGAGCGCGCCGTCAAGGAACTGGGCGGCCGCAACATCACGCTCTACCGGCAATTGCGCAAGCAGTTTCAGGAGAGCGGCGACCAGGCGGCGCTGGAGCGGGCCCGCGCCCTGGTCAGCGGCAACACCCGCATTACCGTGGCGGATCGCGAACGGCTGCTCGGTTACCTGGAAGGCAGCGGCGTGAGCATACTGCCCGAGCCGCAGGCCTTGCTGACCGCGACTCCCAAGGTGCCGGGGCTCGATGGGCGCAAGATGTCCAAGTCCTACGGCAATACCATTGGCCTGCGCGAGGATCCGGACAGCGTGGCGCGCAAGCTGAAGGCGATGCAGACTGACCCGGCGCGCGCGCGCCGTACCGATCCGGGCGATCCGGAAAAATGCCCGGTGTTCGATCTGCATCGCATCTATTCCGATGAGGCCACGCGCAGCTGGGCCAGCAGCGGTTGCCGGAGCGCCGGCATCGGCTGTCTCGAGTGCAAGAAACCACTGATTGAAAAGGTCGTGGCCGAAGTGACCGGCATGCGCGAGCGGGCCCGCGAATACCAGGACAACCCCGAACTGGTGAAGAACCTGTTGGCTGAAGGCGCCGAGAAAGCCCGGGAATCGGCCCGCGAAACTCTCGATGACGTGCGTCGTGCGATGCACCTGCGTGCGGAGTAATGCCGTTATGAAACCGGATCTCAAGGTCGTCATCTCCAACCCGCCGCCCGAAGCACCGCTGCTGGCGCCGCCACCGCAGCAGGGTGAGATGCCGTTTGCCATTGTTAACGGCGAGGCCATGACCAATCTGCCGCGCGACCTGTACATCCCGCCGCAGGCACTGGAAGTATTCCTCGAGGCCTTTGAAGGGCCGCTCGATCTGCTGCTTTATCTGATCCGCCGGCAGAATCTCGACGTGCTCGATATCCCGATCGCCGAGATCACCCGGCAGTACATGCGCTATATCGAGCTCATGCAGGATCTGCAGCTCGAACTGGCCGGTGAGTATCTGGTCATGGCCGCGACCCTGGCTGAGATCAAATCGCGCATGCTGCTGCCGCGCCCCGGTGTCGCCGAGGGCGAAGAGGAAGATCCGCGCGCCGAGCTGGTGCGCCGGCTGCAGGAATACGAGCGCTTCAAGCGCGCGGCGCTCGATGTCGATCAGCTGGTGCGCCTGGAACGCGACGTCTGGCAGGCCAGCGCCGAGCTGCGCGATCGACCGGTGGCGCGGGTCTTGCCACAGGTGACGCTACGCGAGATGCTATTGGCGTTTCGCGACGTGGCCGCGCGCTCGCAGATGTTCGCGCGCCATCATGTGCAGCGCGAACCCCTGTCGGTGCGCGAGCGCATGAGCGATGTGCTCGCGGCGCTCGAGGCGGGTGAGTTCGTCGATTTTGTACAGCTGTTTCGCCCTGCCGAGGGGCGCATGGGCGTCACGGTGACCTTCGTCGCGATCCTGGAACTGATGCGTGAAGCCCTGATTGATATCGTGCAGACCGAACCCATGGCGCCGTTGCACGTGCGCCGCGCCGGGCCGGTCCGTACACTGCATCTGGTGCCCGAGGGCGAACCGTCTGAGCCGCAAGAGTCAGTGCCATGAGCGAGCAATACATCAAGAGCGTCGTGGAAGCCGCGTTGCTGGCCGCCGGCCGCTCGCTGGGGCTGGATGAGCTGGCGCAGCTGTTCAGCGATGGCGAACGCCCGCCGAGCACCGCCATCCGCGCCGCACTGCTGGCGCTGGAGCAGGATTACAGCGGCCGCGCCATTGAACTGCGTGAAACCGCCAGTGGCGTGCGCGTGCAGGTGCGCCGGGAATTCGCCACCGAAGTGTCGCGCCTGTGGCCGGAGCGGCCACAACGCTATTCGCGCGCGCTGCTTGAAACGCTGTCCCTGATCGCCTATCGCCAACCGATTACCCGTGCCGAGATCGAAGCGGTGCGCGGCGTGGCCGTCAATCCGAATATCGTGCGCACGCTGCTCGAGCGCAACTGGGTGCGCGTCGTGGGTCATCGCGAAGTGCCTGGGCGGCCCGAGCTGCTGGGCACCACCCGCGAGTTCCTCGATTACTTCGGACTGCGCACCTTGAGCGAGCTGCCGCCGCTGGCCGAGCTGCGCGGCCTCGAGGAAATTGCCCCACAGTTGAGTCTGCCTGTGGGCCTGGCGGAAGAATCAGCCGATGAGAGCGCCACGCCGACAGTGGTTGAAGCAGGCGCCGGCGGTCAGGCCCACAGCGACTACGAGGCCGATGGCAGCGATGATGGCGCCGACGACGACGCCGGCGATGAGAGCGACGCGGCGCCGGAAGTGTCCGCGGCTTCCGGCATGGTGGCCTCGGGCCCAGATCCGCACCAGTAGTGCGCATGAACTCGCGCGCATGAGTAGTGGGCAGGATCCGGAACGCCTGCAAAAAGTTCTATCGCGCCTGGGCGTGGCCTCACGCCGCGAGGCCGAGCAATGGATACGTGCCGGTCGGTTGACGATCAACGGCCACGCAGCCGCCATTGGCGACCGGGTCAGTGGCAGTGATCAGCTGCGCCTCGATGGCCGCCTGATCCGCCAGGCGCCAGCGCGCCAGTGGCCGGTATTGCTGTGCCACCGCTCGCCTGGAGTGCCCCTGCTGCCGGTCGCGGATGGCGCCGAATCGCTGGCCTCGCATCTGCCGGCCAGCGCCGGCAAGCGCTTCATGAGTATCAGCCCGCTGCCGCAGATTGACGGCGGCCTGGAACTGCTGTGCGCTGATGGCGCGCTCGCCGGTCGGCTGCAGCGCGCGGTGCGCTCGCAGCTGGTGGAATTCAGCCTGCGCGTACGCGGCGAACTCGGGGCGGCGCAGCTGGCGGGCATCCTCGCCGGCCAGCTTGATCGCGGCATTGCCCTGCCGATCCGCAGTCTGGTGGCGGGTGGCGGCGAGGCCAGCAATCGCTGGTACCAGCTCGTCGCACAGGGTGTCAGCGGCAATGACCTGCGTCAGTTGCTGGAGCGCCAGGGCATATCATCCAGCCGCCTGTTGCGCACGCGGCTTGGCGCCCTGCAACTGGAACGCACGCTGCCGCGCGGCCGCTGGCGCGAATTGAGTGCCGAAGAAATTGCCGCCTTGCTGAATCCGACGCCGACATCCGCAGCGTCAACAGGCTCGGCGTCGGCAGTTGTCAGCGCGCCGCCTGGCAATCCAGGCTCTGACCACTGATGCCACGGCTGGCCGGGCCGAGCAGCCACAGATAGGCATTCATGAGTGTCGCCGGCTCGGGCAGCGTCTCGGCATGCTCGCCGGGAAAAGCCTGACGGCGCATGGTGGTGCGGGTCGCGCCCGGATTGATCGCGTTCACGCGTATGGCGCTGGTGCCGCGCAGTTCATCGGCCAGCACCTGACTCAAGCCTTCGACGCCGAATTTGGAGACCGCATAAGCGCCCCAGTTGGCACGGCCGCGACGCCCGACACTGCTGCTGGTGAAGATCACCGAGGCCTCGGGCGCGGCGCGCAGCGCCGGCAGCAGCACCTGGGTGAGCGCAAACGCAGCCGTCAGGTTGACGTGCAACACGCGGCACCAGCTTGCCATCTGTGTATGTTCGAGCGGCGCGAGCGTACCCAGCTGCGCAGCGTTGTGCAGCAGACCATCCAGCCGCCCATAGCGCTCGGTGATGGCCGCCGCCAGCGCATCGTAGTTGCCCGCCAGGGCGCGCTCCAGATCAAGCGGCGCGATGCTGGCCTCGGGGTTCCCCTGGGCACGGATCTCGGCATGTACCGCTTCGAGTCGATTCACGGTGCGCCCGATCAGCACCACCTGCGCGCCGTGCAGTGCTGCGCTCAGCGCCACAGCGCGGCCAATGCCTGTGCCAGCGCCGGTAATGGCGATCACGCGGCCTTGCAGGATATCCGCGGGAGCATGGTACTGGCGCGGTTCTTCAGGATGAAACATGCGGTGCTTCTGTGGGTGATTCCGGCAGCTGATCGTCTTTGTGGAGCACGGCGCTGCGCACCAGGCGCTCGACCGGCTCGGGTGATGCCAGCGACTCACCACTGACGGCGCCCAGTTCAGTGAAGCGCCGCGCTTGTGGCAGCACCTGGCGTTCCAGCGAGCCGACGGCGCTGTTGTAGGCATCGACCGCAGCGCCGAGGCGCTGCCCGGTGCGATCCAGGTGCCCGGCAAAAGTAGCCAGGCGGCGATGCAGATCCTGACCCAGCTCGAGAATCCTGGCGGCATGCTCCGCGACCACGGCCTGGCGCCAGCCGTAGGAGACCGCCTTGAACAGCGCCATGAGCGTGGAGGGCGTCGCGATCACGATGCTTTGGCGCATCGCGTTTTCCAGCAGGTCCGGCCGCTCGGCCAGTGCGGCGCTCAGGAACTGATCGCCAGGCAGGAACAGCACGGCAAATTCAGGGCTGCGCTTGAACTGGTTCCAGTAAGCCTTGGCAGCCAGCTCGCGCACCCGCGCTTCCACCTGTTGTGCATGACGCGTCAGTGCCGCGGCGCGCGCTTCATCGCTGACGGCCTCGGTGGCATCGAGATAGGCATCCAGCGGCGTCTTCGCGTCGACCACCAGGTCACGCCCCTCGCTCATGTGCACGATCAGGTCCGGACGCTGCACGCCTGTGTCACTGGTCACGCTGGCCTGCTCGGTGAAATCGCAGTGCGCCGACATGCCGGAGAGCTCCACCACGCGGCGCAGGGTCAATTCACCCCAGCGGCCGCGAACCTCCGGGCGACGCAGCGCCCCGACCAGATTGCGTGTTTCGCGTTGCAGAGCTCCCTGGCCGAGCGTCAGCTGCTCGATCTGTGTGCGCAGACTCGTGAACGCATCGCGGCGTTCGCGTTCCATGCCAGCGAGCTGCTGTTCGCTCTTTTCCAGCGCCTTGCGAATCGGCTCGACCATTTGCCCGAGTGCGTTCTCGCGCTCACGCAGCGCACTCTGGGCGGCGGACTGCTCGCGCGCGAAGGACTCGCGCGCCAGAGTCAGGAAGTGATCGCTGTTGTGGCGCAGGGCGTTGTTGGCGAGTTGCGCAAAGCTGGCACCCAACTGCGCCTCCATGTTGGCGGCGGCGCTGTGTTGCCGGCGGGTGAGGATCCAGACCAGCAGCAGGCAGACGACCACGCCGGCGGCGATACCTGCCAATACCAGCCACAGTTCATTGCTGCTCATCGCGGCGCCGCTGCTGCGAGCCGCTCGGATGCATGGCGCAGATCCAGCCAGGGCAGCAGATCCTGCGGCGTTGCCAGCCAGCCGGCGACCGGCCAGCGGTGTGGCTCATCGGCGGGATTCAGATAGCCGAATTGCGCCCCCAGGGCGCACATGCCGGCCGCGTTGGCCGCCTGCACGTCGCGTAGCGCATCGCCGACGTATACGCATTGCGCTGGCGCCAACCCCAGCTGCTCGGCCGCCACCAGCAGTTGTCGCGGGTGCGGTTTGCGTTCGGGCAGAGAATCACCGCTGAGTACGCAGCCCGCACGCTGGCGCAGCTCCAGCGCTTCGAGCAAGGGTTCGGTCAGCCACGCCGCCTTGTTGGTGACTATGCCCCAGGGGACGCCGCATTGCTCGATTCGGGCCAGCACCGGTTCAAAGCCGGCAAACAACCGCGTGTGCACGGCCAGGTTGGCGCGATACAGCTCCAGGAAGCGCTCGCGCAGCCGTTCGAATTCATCGCCCTCAGTTTCCGGAAAAGCAGTGCGCACCATGGCGATGGCGCCGTTGGATACCTGCGGGCGCACCACGGCGAAGGGCAGCGGACCGAGCGCCTGCTCTGCGCGCAACAGGTTGAGTGCCGCCGCCATGTCCGGGGCAGTATCGAGCAGCGTGCCATCCAGGTCGAACAGGGCAGCGCGCGCCGCACCGATCATGCGGACACCGCGGCGCCGGCGGGCAGGACAAAGTGGGCGATGTAGTTGATGTCCGGGCGGGCTGCGAGCCGGCTCTGGCGCATCAGCGGATCATAGTCCAGCCCCTGTACATCGCGCAGTTCGAGACCGGCACTGCGCGCCGCGCGTGCCAGTTCGGCCGGGCGAATCAGGCGCGCATATTCGTGGGTGCCGCGGGGCAGAAGCTTCAACAGATACTCGGCGGCGACAATGGCGCCCAGGAATGAGCGCAGATTGCGATTGATGGTGGAGATGAACAGCGCACCACCGGGTCGCAGCAAACGCGCCAGATCCTGGAGCAGGGCGCCGGGATCGGGCACATGCTCGGCCAGCTCCATGCAGCACACCACATCGAATTGCGCCGGCGCAGTGCGCGCCAGTTCGGCGACCGAGATCAGTCGATAGTCGATGGTCAGCGCCGGCGCCTGCAGTTGTGCCGACTCCGCCAGATGCAGCTGCGCGACCTCGATCATGGCGGCCGACAGGTCTATGGCGGTGACGCGTGCGCCCAGGCGCGCGAGCGACTCCGCCAGCAATCCGCCGCCGCAGCCGATATCGGCCAGGGTCGCGCCAGCCAGCGGTGCGCGCCCCGCCACATAAGCAGTGCGCGGCACGTTGAGGCTGTGCAGGGTATGCAGAGGACCGTGCGCATCCCAATATTGGTGTGCCAGCGCATCAAATTTGCTCAGTTCCACCGCATCGACATTGGGCGCTGCAATCATGGCGGTAGTGTTGGGCTGGCGGCCTGCGGGCTCGGGGGTACGCAGTATAACGACCCTGCCGGATTCCGGCTTTACTGTGTTAGAATTTCGCGGCTAAAAACAAGGGTTTGTCCATGACGGAAATCGCGCGGGAAATACTGCCGGTCAACCTGGAAGACGAGATGCGCCAGTCGTATCTCGACTATGCCATGAGTGTGATCGTAGGTCGGGCGCTGCCCGATGTGCGCGATGGCCTCAAGCCCGTGCACCGGCGCGTCCTGCATGCGATGCGTGAGCTCGGCAACGAATACAACAAGCCCTACAAGAAATCGGCGCGCGTGGTCGGCGATGTCATCGGCAAGTATCACCCGCACGGCGACACGGCGGTCTACGACACCATGGTGCGCATGGCGCAGCCGTTTTCCATGCGCTACATCCTGGTCGACGGCCAGGGCAATTTCGGCTCGGTCGATGGCGACTCGCCGGCCGCCATGCGTTACACCGAAGTGCGCATGTCGAAAATCGCCCATGAATTGATGGCCGACATCGACCGTGAGACGGTCGATTTCGTCGCCAACTACGACGAGTCGGAACGTGAGCCGGCGGTGCTGCCCACGCGCATTCCGAACCTGCTGGTCAATGGCTCCTCCGGCATTGCCGTAGGGATGGCCACCAACATTCCGCCGCACAATCTCACCGAGACCGCCAATGCCTGCCTGGCGCTGCTCGACGACCCAACCATTACCCTCTCCGGGCTGATGCAGCACGTGCCGGGTCCTGATTTCCCGACCGGCGGCATCATCAACGGCGCCCTGGAGATTGCCACCGCCTATAAGACCGGCCGCGGCCGGCTCTCGGTGCGCGCCCGTGCCACGATCGAGGAGATTGATGGGCGCGCCGGTCGCCAGGCGATCATCATCACCGAGCTGCCCTATCAGGTGAACAAGGCACGCCTGATCGAACGCATCGCCGACCTGGTGCGCGAGAAGCTGCTCGATGGCATTGCCGCTGATGGCCTGCGCGACGAATCCGATAAAGACGGCATGCGCGTAGTGATCGAACTCAAGCGCGGCGAAGTCGCCGAGATCCTGCTCAACAAGCTCTACTCGCAGACGCCGATGGAGACCGTGTTCGGCATCAATATGGTTGCGCTGGCTGACGGCCAGCCCAGGCTGATGGGCCTGCGCGAGATGCTCGAGCACTTCCTGCGCCACCGCCGGGAAGTGGTGACGCGGCGTACGATCTACGATCTGCGCAAGGCGCGCGAACGCGCGCACGTGCTGGAGGGACTCGGCGTCGCGCTCGCCAACATCGACGCCATCATTGCGCTGATCAAGGCTGCCGCCAATCCGCTGGCGGCGCGCGTCGCACTGATGGCGCGCGACTGGTCGCCCGGCGTGGTCGCCACGCTGCTCGAGCGCACTGGCGCCACCACCACGCGGCCGGATGGTCTGGCAGCCGAGTTCGGCCTGGGTGCGCACGGCTATCGGCTCAGTGAAATCCAGGCGCAGGCCATTCTCGACATGCGCCTGCACCGGCTTACCGGCCTGGAGCAGGACAAGATCGTCAGCGAATACCGCGAGCTGCTCGAGCGCGTGGTCGATCTGGGCGATATCCTGGCCAACCCGGAGCGCCTCACGGCGGTGATCCGCGCCGAGATCGTCGAGATTCGCGACGCCTACGGCGATGCGCGTCGCACCGAGATCAGCCTCGATCACCTGAATCTGTCCACCGAAGACCTGATCGAACCCCAGGATGTCGTGGTGACGCTCTCGCACGCCGGTTATGCCAAGGCGCAGCCGGTCTCCGACTACCAGGCGCAGCGGCGCGGCGGGCGTGGCAAATCAGCCACCGCGGTCAAGGATGAGGACTTCATCGAGAAGTTCTTCATCGCCCACACCCATGACACGCTGCTGTGTTTTTCCAATCGCGGCAAGGTGTACTGGTTGCGGGTGTTCGAACTGCCGCAGGCCGGCCGCGGTTCACGCGGCAAGCCGATCGTCAATCTGTTGCCGCTCGAAGCCGGCGAGAAGATCAATGCGCTGCTGCCGGTCAAGCAGTTTGATGAGCACCATTTCGTATTCATGGCCACGAGTCTCGGCACCGTGAAGAAGACGCCACTGTCGGCCTTCTCCAGGCCGCGCGCTTCCGGCATCATCGGCGTCGATCTGCGCGCGGAAGATCGCCTGGTCGGGGTGGCGCTCACCGACGGCCAGAGTGAAATCCTGCTGTGCACCAGCGGCGGCAAGGCCATCCGCTTCCACGAAGCCGAGGTGCGTGCCATGGGCCGCGACGCCACCGGCGTACGTGGCGTGCGGCTGGCAGGCGATCAGCAGCTGATCGCGCTGATCGCCCTGGGCGAGGGGCACATCCTCACGGCCTCCGAGACCGGTTACGGCAAACTCACGCCGCTGGAGGATTTTCCCAGCCACAGTCGTGGCGGGCAGGGTGTCATTGCCCTGCAGACCAGTGAGCGCAATGGCGCCACGGTGGCGGCGCTGCAGGTCGAGAGCGGCCATGAACTCATGCTCATCAGTTCGACCGGCACGCTGGTGCGCACGCCGGTGCGTGATATTTCAGTGGTCGGTCGCAATACCCAGGGCGTGCGCCTGATCCGGTTGGCCGAGGGTGAGCGGCTCACCGGTATTGAGCGGGTCGAGGCGCTGGAGGTTGGTGAGGACAGTGAGCTGGAAGAGAACGGCGCCGCCGAGTCCCCCGACGAAACCAGTCCGACATCCGGCATCTAGGGCCTCGCGTGCGCGCCATCAATTTTTCTCCGGGTCCGGCTGCGTTGCCGCTGGCGGTGCTCGAACAGGCTCGCGATGAGATGACCGACTGGCATGGCAGTGGCATGTCGGTAATGGAAATGAGTCACCGCGGCAAGGAATTCATGGGGATCTATGCCCAGGCCGTGGCGGATCTGCGCGAACTGCTGGCGATTCCCGCCAACTATAAGGTGCTGTTCATGCAGGGTGGTGCGATCGGCGAGAACGCCATCGTGCCAATGAATATGCTGCGCGGCCGCAGCGGCGCCGACTACGTCTGCAGCGGTGAGTGGTCGAAGAAATCAATCAAGGAAGCGGGCAAGTACTGCCAGGTCAATGTCGCCGCCAGTTCCGCCGCCGAGCACTTCACCTGCATCCCGCCGCGTTCCAGCTGGCAGCTCGACCCACAGGCCGCCTATGTGCACATCTGCGCCAATGAGACCATCGGCGGCGTGGAATATCATTACACACCCGACACCGGTAAGGTGCCATTGATCGCGGACATGTCATCCAACCTGTTGTCGCGCCCGCTCGATGTATCGAAGTACGGCCTCATCTATGGTGGCGCGCAGAAGAATATCGGCCCGGCCGGACTGACCATTGTCATCGTGCGCGACGATCTCATAGGTAAAGCCCTGCCGATCACGCCCTCGGCCTTCGACTACCAGCAGCAGGCGGAAAACGATTCGATGTACAACACGCCGCCCAGCTACGGCATCTACATTGCCGGCCTGGTGTTTCAGTGGCTCAAGCGGCAGGGCGGGCTCGCTGCCATGGAAGTGCACAACCGCCGGAAAGCCGCAGTACTGTACGACTATCTCGATTCCACCTCGTTCTATGCGAACCGCGTCGCGCCAGCCGACCGTTCGCTGATGAATGTGCCTTTCAAACTCCACGACGAGGCGCTCGATGCCGAATTCCTCAAGGGTGCGCAGGCGCTGAATATGGTGCAGCTCAAGGGTCACCGTTCAGTGGGCGGCATGCGTGCCAGCATCTACAACGCCATGCCGCTGGCCGGCGTGGTGGCACTGGTCGACTACCTGCGCGATTTCGCCCGGCGCCACGGCTGAGCCTGCCATGAGTTACCGCATCCTCACACTCAACAACATCAGTGTCCATGGCCTGGAGAAGCTGCCACGCGAGCGATATGAAGTCGCCTCCGGGCTGACGCAGCCGCACGCTGTACTGGTGCGCTCGGCCGACATGCATAAGTTCGCCATTCCCGACAGCCTGCTCGCGGTCGCGCGGGCCGGCGCCGGCACCAACAACATTCCGGTCGCGGCCCTGAGCGCGCGCGGCATTCCGGTCTTCAACGCGCCCGGCGCAAATGCCAACGCGGTCAAGGAACTGGTGCTGGCCGGCCTGTTCCTGGCGGCACGCAACATCTGCCAGGCGTGGGACTATGCCCGCTCACTGACCGGGGATGATCACGCTGTGGATCTCGCGGTCGAGAAGGGCAAGAAGGATTTCGTCGGCTTTGAACTGCCCGGTCGCACCCTGGGGATCATTGGCCTGGGAGCCATCGGGGTCGAGGTGGCCAATACCGCCCAGGCGCTCGGCATGAAGGTGCTCGGCTTCGATCCCCAGATCACCGTGCAACGCGCCTGGCAACTCTCATCCACCGTTCAGCAGGCGCTCTCGCTGGATGACCTGTTTGCGCGCTCCGACATGCTCAGCGTGCATGTGCCGCTCAACGACCAGACCCGTGCACTGGTGAACGCCGCGCGCCTGAAGCTGCTGCGCCCGGGCGGCGTGTTGCTGAATTTCGCGCGCGCGCAGATCGTGGCCGAAGCCGATGTGGTCGCGGCGCTCGACACCGGCCATCTGCACGCCTACATCTGCGATTTTCCCAGCAATGCCCTCAAGAACCACCCGCGCGCCATAACGCTGCCGCATCTGGGGGCCTCGACCGGTGAAGCGGAAGACAACTGCGCCGCGATGGCGGCCGATACGCTGCGCGATTTTCTCGAGAACGGCAACATCCGCAACTCGGTCAATTTTCCCGAGGCCGTGCTGCCGCGCATACCCGGCACGATGCGCCTCGCCATTGCCAACAGCAACGTACCCAACATGGTGGGCCAGATTTCCACCTGCCTGGCGAGCGCCAGCATCAACATCGCCGATCTGCTCAATAAATCGCGTGGTGAATATGCCTACACCCTGATCGATACCGACGGCGTGATCGATGAGTCCCTGATCAGCCGGATCGGCCAGATCAAGGGCGTGCTCTCGGCGCGCATCGTGCAGCAAGTTTCCTAGGAGAGCGGATTCATGGCAAAGCGGCGCAGCGTCAAGGCCAAGAGCGTTCCGCTGGCAGCGATGCGCGATGCCATCGACGCGCTCGACGCGCAGCTGCACGAGTTGCTGAATCGTCGTGCGCTGCTGGCCCAGCAGGTTGGCATTTCCAAGCACGCCGACGGCCATACCGTCGATTTCTACCGGCCTGAGCGTGAGGCGCAGGTGCTGCGCCAGGCCGTGGAGCGCAACCGCGGGCCGTTGCGCAATGAAGAGATAGCGCGCCTGTTCCGCGAGATCATGTCCGCCTGTCTCGCCCAGCAGGAGCCGCTCAAAGTGGCGTTCCTCGGGCCCGAAGGCACCTACACCCAGGCCGCGGTCTACAAGCAGTTCGGCCATTCGGTGCGGGCCCTGTCGCTGACCACCAGTGATGAAGTGTTTCATGAAGTTGAAGCCGGCAATGCTGACTTTGGCGTGGTGGCCGTGGAGAATTCCGCCGAAGGCACGATCACCAATACACTCGATCGTTTTCTGGGCAGTCCGCTGCACATCTGTGGCGAGGTGGAGCTGCGCATTCATCACTGCCTGATGGGTCGCATGAACGCACTCGAGCGCATCGAACGGGTGTGCGCGCATGCCCAGGCGCTGGCGCAGTGCCGCTCATGGCTGGATGAGCATTTGCCGACGGTGGAGCGGGTCGCAGTGAGCAGCAATGCCGAGGGCGCGCGCCGTGCCCGTGACGAGGCAGGCACGGCGGCAATCGCCGGCGACACCGCCGCTGAAGTGTATGGCCTGCAGCTGCTGGCGACTGAAATTGAAGACCGCAGCGATAACACCACGCGTTTCCTGGTCATCGGCCGCAAGCTGCTGGCAGCCAGTGGTGCCGACAAGACCACGCTGCTGGTGTCCGGCAGCAGCACCGACGCCCCCGGCGCCCTGCATCGCCTGCTCGAGCCGCTCGCCAGGAGTGGCATCAGCATGACGCGCATCGAGTCACGCCCGTCGCGCCGCCGCAAATGGGATTACGTTTTCTTTATCGACATCGAAGGGCACGCCAGTGATCCGAAGGTCGCGCGTGCGCTCAAGAGCCTGAAGTCGCGGGCCTCGCTGTTCAGGGTGATCGGTTCCTACCCGCGATCGGTGCTGTAGCGTGAGCATCGCAGCGGGCCATCCCGGACTCCTGGCCAGCAAGGCGGTTCTCGGTCTCTCGCCCTATGTGCCCGGCAAGCCGATCAGCGAGCTCAAGCGCGAATACGGCCTGCGCAACGTCATCAAGCTGGCTTCCAATGAGAACCCCTGGGGACCGAGCCCGGCAGCGCTGCAGGCGATGCACCAGGCGCTCGCGGAAGTATGGATGTACCCGGACGGCAGCGCGCATGAGCTAAAGGCCGCGCTGGCAGATTTTCTGCGCGTCAGCCCCACGCAGATCACGCTGGGCAATGCCTCCAACGAGCTGCTGTTGCTGCTGGCCGAGGCCTTTCTGACCGCCGCGCACAGCGGCGTGTGCTCGCAGTATGGCTTTGCCATCTATGCACTGGTGATTCGCGCCACTGGGGCGCGCTGCATCGAAGCGCCGGCGCTGGGCCCGACGCATACCATGCACTATGGACACGATCTGGCCGCCATGGCGCGCGCGATCGACGCCGACACGCGCCTGGTGTTCATCGCCAACCCGAATAATCCTACCGGCACGTGGATCGAGGCCGCGGCGCTGCGCGCCTTCATTGCGGCGGCGCCGCCGCATGCCCTGATTGTTCTCGATGAAGCCTATTACGAATATTCGCGCCTCAGCGGCTGCGATGGCACGCTCGAGTGGCTGCAGGAATTTCCGAATCTGGTCCTGGTGCGCACGATGTCCAAGGCCTATGGGCTGGCCGGCATACGTATCGGCTACGCCATCTCGCACCCGGAGGTAGCCGATGCACTCAATCGCATCCGTCCGGCTTTCAATGTCAGCAATGTGGCCCAGGCAGGCGCAATTGCTGCGCTGGCCGACCCCCACCATCTTGAACAGGTCGTGGCACGCACCATCGCCGAAAGAGGGCGCATGGAGGCGGCCCTGCGTGCAGCAAACATCGCCTTCGCCCCCTCCGCTACCAATTTCCTGCTGGTGGAGGTTGGCGCGCGCATGCCGGAGATCTACGAGCAGCTGCTGCGGGGCGGCATCATTGTGCGACCCATGGCCGGCTATGGTCTGCCACGGCACCTGCGCATCTCGGTCGGCCTGCCGGAACAGAACACACAGTTGCTGGCGTTGCTGACGCGCCTGCTCGGCGCCACGTGAGCAACGGCGCTGCCGCCGGCTACCGGTTGCTGCCCGTCACACAGGTTGGCGGCTCGGTACAGGTGCCTGGCGACAAATCCATCTCGCACCGCGCGCTGATGCTAGGCGGCATCGCCCATGGCGCAACCCGCATCAGCGGCTTCCTGGACAGCGCCGATTGTCGCGCCACGCTCGAGGCGCTGCGCACGCTGGGCGTGCAGATTGAGCGTCCCGGGGCCGGCGAGGTGCTGATTACCGGGGCAGGGTTCCGGGGCTTGCGTGGCAGCAGCGCACCGCTCGACATGGGCAATGCCGGCACCGCAATGCGCCTGTTCATGGGATTGCTGGCGGGCCAGCCCTTCGACTCCACGCTGGTCGGGGATGAGTCGCTTATGCGTCGCCCCATGGAGCGCGTCGCCACGCCCTTGCGTCTCATGGGCGCGCAGCTCGACACCCAGGATGGCCATCCGCCGGTACGCATACACGGCGGGGCGGCGCTGCGCGCCATCGATTACACGCTGCCGATGGCCAGCGCCCAGGTGAAGTCGGCCATCCTGCTCGCCGCCCTGCGTGCCCACGGCCATACGCGCGTGAGCGAGCCGGCGCCAACGCGCGATCATACCGAGCGCATGCTGCAGGGTTTTGGCGTGCAACTGGAGCGCTCCGGCGCCACGGTGGCGATGCGCGGTGGCCAGACGCTGCGCGGCACCGCAGTGAACGTGCCCGGCGATATCTCTTCGGCGGCTTTTTTCATCGTCGCCGGCTGCCTGGCGGCGCCTGCCGGGCTCACGCTGCGTGGCGTCGGCGTCAACCCGACGCGCACCGGTCTGATCGACATGTTGCGGCTGATGGGCGCCCAGATCGACATCCGGCCGCAGCACGGCGCGGGTCCCGAGCCGATCGCCGATATCACGGTGCACGCAGCGCCGCTGCACGGCGTGGTGCTCCCCGAGCACCTGGTGCCGCTCGCCATCGATGAACTGCCGGTATTCTTCATCGCCGCAGCCTGTGCCACAGGCGAGACCGTGGTCACGGGGGCCGCTGAATTGCGCGTCAAGGAAAGCGACCGTCTGGCCGCGATGGCCAGCGGACTCAAGGCCGTGGGTGTGCAATGCGAACTGCTGCCTGATGGCATACGCATCCAGGGCGGGGGCTTGCGCGGCGGCCGGGTCAACAGCCACGGCGATCACCGTGTGGCCATGGCCTTTGCCATAGCCAGCGTGCGCGCTGGCTCTGATATCGAGATTGACGATGTGGCCAATGTGGGCACTTCCTTTCCGGGTTTCCCCGCCGCCGCCCGCGCGATCGGTCTGCAGTTGCATGAGCTGTAACGAGCCTCGCCCGTGAGCACATCCCCACCCGTGATCACGATTGACGGCCCCAGTGGGGCGGGGAAGGGTGCCGTGAGCCGCGCGCTGGCCAGCCGCCTGGGCTGGCACCTGCTCGACAGCGGCGCCCTCTACCGCCTGACGGCCCTGGCCGGGGAGCGCCACAACCTGGCGAAAGACGATCAGGCTGGCCATGTGCGCCTGGCCAGCGCCCTGAATATCGAATTCCTGACCGGTGCGGATGGTTCCGAGAGGATACTGCTCGACGGACAGGACGTGACTGCGGCAATCAGGAGCGAGCAGGCCGGCGCTGGCGCCTCGCGCGTGGCGACCTGGCCCGCGCTGCGCCAGGCCCTGATGGGTCGCCAGCACGCCTTTGTCCGACCGCCCGGTCTGGTGGCCGACGGGCGGGACATGGGCAGCGTGGTGTTTCCCGAGGCCGCCCTGAAAATCTTCCTGGTCGCCAGCCCCGAAGAACGTGCCCTGAGACGCTATAACCAGTTGAAAGGAAAGGACTCTGGTGTTAGCCTTGCCGCCCTTTCGCGTGAGATAGAGGCGCGGGATCGGCAGGATTCCTCCCGCCCGGTCTCGCCGCTGGTGTGCGCTGAGGGCGCGATAGTCGTCGATTCCACCCGGCTGGGTATCCTCGAAGTCGTCGATGAGATCTGGCGCCTCGGCGCGCAACGAGGTTTGTGGAGTTGATGACCGGCATTGGCCGGTCGATTTTAAATGGTGGGAACGACAGGATGTCGGACCCTTGGTACTTAAACCCGTCAGCTGCACGAGGCACTTGCGGACCACGGCATGCCGTCAAGAGCATGCGAGAGACAACATGACCGAAACTTTCAGCGAGATGTTTGAGCAGAGCCTGGCGAATCAACGCATTCGCCCCGGCATGATCCTCACCGGCCTGGTCGTAGGCGTGACGCCCGACGTGGTCATTGTCAACGTCGGCCTGAAGTCCGAAGCGGTCATCCCGCTCGAACAGTTCAAGAACGAACGCGGTGAGGTCGAAGTCAAGGCGGGCGACCAGATCGAAGTGGCGCTCGACGCCGTCGAAGACGGCACCGGCGAAACGCGCCTGTCGCGCGAAAAAGCCAAGCGTGCCCGCACCTGGACCCGCCTCGAGACCGCCTTCAACGAAGGCCAGATCGTCATCGGCATCATCTCCGGCCGCGTCAAGGGCGGCTTCACGGTCGAGATCGAGACCGTGCGCGCCTTCCTGCCAGGCAGTCTGGTCGATGTGCGCCCGGTGCGCGACACCGCCTATCTCGAGAACAAGCCGCTCGAGTTCAAGGTCATCAAGCTCGACCAGAAACGCAACAACGTCGTGGTCTCGCGCCGCGCCGTGGTCGAGCAGGAATTCTCCGCCGAACGCAGCGCCCTCATGGACGGCCTGCAGGAAGGTTCGGTGGTCAAGGGTACGGTCAAGAATCTCACCGACTACGGCGCCTTCGTCGATCTCGGTGGCATCGACGGCCTGCTGCACATCACCGACATGGCCTGGAAGCGCGTCAAGCATCCTTCCGAAGTGGTCAAGGTCGGCGACGAAGTCGACGTACGCATCCTCAAGTTCGATCGCGAGCGCTCGCGCGTCTCGCTCGGCCTCAAGCAGCTGGGTGCTGATCCGTGGGAGAACATCGCCCGCCGTTACCCGCCCAACACCCGCGTGTTCGGCAAGATCACCAACATCGCTGACTACGGCGCCTTTGTGGAGATCGAAGACGGCGTTGAAGGCCTGGTGCACGTGTCGGAGATGGACTGGACCAACAAGAACGTCAACCCCGCCAAGATCGTGCACACCGGCCTGGAAGTCGAAGTCATGGTGCTCGATGTCGATGAAGAGCGCCGCCGCATTTCCCTCGGCCTCAAGCAGTGCAAGGAAAATCCCTGGAAGGAATTTTCCGAGAACCACAATCGCGGCGACAAGGTGGGCGGCCAGATCAAGTCGATTACCGATTTCGGTATCTTCATCGGCCTGCCCGGCAACATCGATGGCCTGGTGC
>JBAVRE010000130.1:0-5978 GCA_049694695.1 Steroidobacteraceae bacterium
CCATCACCCAGTTCGAACAGCTCCTGCGCGGCGCGGCACGTGCGGCCGATGCGCTCTATATCCTGGGCGATCTGTTCGAAGACTGGGTCGGGGATGACGACGATGACCCGGCGCGTACGCGCGTCTGCAAGGCGCTGCGCGACTTTGCCGATGCCGGCACGGCCTGCTTTGTCATGCATGGCAATCGTGATTTCCTGCTGGGCGAGGGCTTCGCCGATCGGACGCACTGCGTGCTGCTGGGCGATCCGGTGGTGATTGAGCTGTACGGCGAACGGGTCCTGCTGACTCACGGCGACGCGCTGTGCGCGGCCGACCTGCCCTACCAGCGCTTGCGCAGCGTAGTGCGCAGACCAGCCTGGCAGCGACGCTTCCTGCGTTTGAGCCTCGCCACGCGCCGCTCGCTGGCGGCGGCGGCGCGCGCCGGGAGTCGTGCGCATACCGGTAGCGCCGCCGCCTACATCATGGATGCCGACGAGCACGCGGTGCGCGCCACGATGCAGGCCTGCAATGTGCAGACCCTGGTTCACGGCCATACCCATCGTCCGGCCATCCACGATTTTTCCCTGCAGGGGCAGCCGGCACGGCGGATCGTACTGGGCGCGTGGTACGAGCAGGGCAGCCTGCTGCGCCGCGATGCACGCGGCTACGATCTGCAGGTGCTGGCGCGCGGCGGCCCGGAGTGAAATCGCAGTTGGTCGTCGGCATCCAGAATCAGCTGCCCTTCGACGGCAGCCAATTGCGCCAGCCGAGCGACGTGGTCCTCCCCGGCGGCGCCGGCGGCCTCACGCGCGAACCCCAGGTAGAGTTCGCCGTGTCGCGCTTCGGCCTGAGCCAGGTCAGCGTAAAACTCGCCCAGCGGTGCCGCCAGGCGCGGCGCCAGCAGACGGAAGCGCTCGCAGGAGCGCGCTTCGATGAGCGCCCCGGTCAGCAGCAGGTCGAGGCGCCGTTGAGGCTCGTGGGTGCGCACGGCTGATCGCAAACCCGCGGCATAGCGACCAGGGCGCAGGCGACGAAAAGCCACGCCCAGGCGCTGCATCATGCGCGTCACCTGCTCATAGTGACGCAGCTCTTCGCGCGCCAGGCGGGCCAGGGCGAGTTTCTGCTCGATGCACTCAGGATAGGCAAAGATCAGCGACAGCGCGGTTGAAGCCGCCTTCTTCTCGCAATAGGCGTGATCGATGAGCAGCTCCTGCCACTGCTCGCAGGCCGCTTCCAGCCAGGCGCCCGGCGTCGGCGCCAGCAGCGCTGCGAGGTTCACGAGCCGGCCGGCAACTCAAGCCAGGCGGCTCGTGCGGCGAGCAGCGCCGCACTGGCCTCGGCCGCAGTGGCGTAGCGATCGTCCACTTCCTTGGCCAGCAGACGTTCGAGCACCGGCTGCAATGCCGACAACCTGGGTTCAAGCTGTGGAATGGGGGTATTGCGGTGCATATAGAGCACGGTCATCGGGTTGTCGGCACGAAACGGTTTGTCGCCAGTCAGCATCTCGTAAAGCACGATACCAAGGCTGTACAGGTCACTGCGCGCATCGAGCGCCTGGCCGTGACCCTGTTCGGGGCTCATGTAGTGCGGGGTGCCGAAGATCAGGCCCTTGTCGGTCAGATCAAGCTGCATGGCCGCCTGCTTGGCAAGGCCAAAGTCGATCAGCGCCAGCTGCTCTTCGGAGCGCAGCATGACGTTGCCAGGCTTAAGATCGCGATGCAGGATGCCCGCCTCGTGAATGGCGCTGAGCACATCGGCAATCTGCGCACCATAGTTCAGCGCTTCGGCTGGCGCCAGGCCGCTTTTCATGCGCCGGCGCAGATCACCGCGCGGGAAATACTCCATCGCCAGGTAGGCGTGATCATCGGCAATGCCGAGCTCGTAGAGGCGCACGATATTCGGGTGGCGGATGCGTTCGGCAATTTCATATTCCTGCAGGAATCGTTCGAACGACTGATCGATGCCGGAATCATCACGCTGCGATGGCGTGACCTTGAGGACCACCAGCAGCTCGGCCTTCTCGCTCTCGGCGACATAGAGCTGCGATACCGAGCCGCGCGCCAGCAGCCGTGCGCGCCGGTAACCGGGAATTACCGCATCGCCAAAGCGACGCGACTCGCGCGCCGCCGCCGACACGCGCCACTCGGCCATCGCCAGGCGGTGGCGATGACTGGCGCGCTCGATGGCCTCGATCAGCCGCTCGTGTACGAAGCGATGCTTGCCGACCACGGCAAAGGCGCCCCAGCCGAGCGCCGCGTTGCGCAGGCGCGGCTCGTCGCGATCGAGCATGAAGATTACCGGCGCAAACCCGGGGCGATTGCCCAGATCCTGCAGCCATTCCATGCCATCGCCGCCCGGCCAGCCCTGCGCCAGCAGCACCGCATCGTAGCCCTGCGCCAGAAATTCCGGTGGCAACGGTCCGCGCTCCACGGGCGCGTAGTGCATCAGTTCGACCGCCGGCCAGCGACAACTGGCGTGGTGGCGCAAGAGCGAGCGCACCCGTGGTTCCTGTTCAATAGCCAGCAGGCGCATGCCATTTCAATCCCAGCACCAGGAAACGCGTGGCATCGCCCGACGCCGGGGCGCTGCACTGCACGCTCACACAGTCACCGGCCACACCAAGCAGCTCGGCACAATTGCCCAGGCGGATCTCGGTCTCGGCATCAAAGCCTGCTACCGCCATCCGCGCACAGGAATCGCCATCCACCAGCGCGCCGCTCCCGCCACTGCTGGCACCACCGGCCGGCGCCGCCAGCACCAGCAATTCCTCGCGCCCGGCCAATAGCGCAGCGGCAGCAGCGGCCAGCTGCAGCGCTGGCTCTTCTTCGTCCACCAGCGGCCAGCTGGCACTCCAGGCATGCATTCCCGGCGCGCCCATCTCGAGCGCATGTGCGACGCGCACCGCCGCAGCGGTCGGCACCTCACTCAAGCGACCATGCCACTGGGCCGGCAGCGCCAGGCGCGCAGCCTCGCGCTTCAGGATCTCCGGCCAGGCGCTGGCGCCCTCACCGGCCAGGGCAGTAAATGTTTCCAGCAACACAGCGCGCGAGCGTTCACTCATCGTCGCCGCAGCGAGCGATCAAGCTCCGCCTACCACCCGCAATGAGTTGGCCGCGCCGGCGTTACGCTGGCTGCGCGCGGCATCGGAACGATTGCGCTGCAACTTGGCCAGGTATTCCGGCGTGACATCGCCGGTGACGTATTCGCCGGAAAAACACGAAGTATCGAATTCGCCGATCTTGGCGTTGTCGTGCAGGCAGGCAGCCACCAGATCGCTCAGGTCCTGGTACACCAGCCAATCGGCGCCGATCAGCCGCGCCACCTCTTCCTCGCTGCGCCCGGCAGCCACCAGTTCGCTGGCGGCCGGCATGTCGATGCCATAGACATTGGGGAAGCGTACCGGCGGTGCGGCCGAAGCGAAGTACACCTTGAGCGCACCGGCTTCACGCGCCAGTTCGATAATCTGCGCGGAAGTGGTGCCACGGACGATGGAATCGTCGACCAGCAGCACATTCTTGCCGCGAAATTCCAGATCGATGGCGTTGAGCTTGCGGCGCACCGATTTCTCGCGCATCTCCTGCCCCGGCATGATGAAGGTGCGACCAATGTAACGATTCTTGTTGAAGCCCTCGCGGTACTTGATGCGCAGTTTCTGCGCCATCTGCAGCGCACTGGTGCGGCTGGTATCGGGAACCGGAATCACCACGTCAATGTCATGCTGCGGATGCACGCGGCGGATCTTGTCCGCCAGCCGCTCGCCCATGCGCATGCGCGCCCGGTACACCGAGATGTTGTCCATGATCGAATCGGGGCGCGCGAAATAGACGTATTCGAATATGCAGGGCGTATGGCGCACCGTGCTGACGCACTGCTGCGAATGCAGACGACCCTGCTCATCGATGAACACCGCTTCGCCGGGCGCCACATCGCGCACCAGCTTGAATGAGAGGATATCGAGCGCGGTATTTTCCGAGGCCAGCATGTATTCGGTGCCGCGCGCGGTGCGCCGCTCACCGAGCACCAGTGGCCGGATGCCGTTGGGGTCGCGGAAACCCAGCACGCCATGGCCGATCACCATGACCACCGCCGCGTAACCGCCGCGACAGCGGCGATAGACTGCGGTGGTGGCGGCGAAGATATCGGCCGGGGTTACCCGCGGCGTGCCGACGCGCTGCAGCTCGGAGGCCAGCACATTGAGCAGCACTTCCGAATCGGATTCGGTATTGAGATGACGGCGCTCTTCGCGCGTCAGTACATCAGCGAGCTCGGCGGCGTTGGTGAGGTTGCCGTTGTGGGCCAGACAGATGCCGTAGGGCGCATTCACATAGAAGGGCTGCGCCTCGGCCGCATTGTCGCAACCGGCGGTCGGGTAGCGCACATGGCCGATGCCCGCATTGCCGCGCAACTCGAGCATGTGGTGCTGCTGGAACACATCGCGCACCAGGCCTGAGCCCTTGCGCACGCACAACTCACCCTGGTCCGCAGTCATGATGCCGGCGGCATCCTGGCCACGGTGCTGTAGCACGGTCAGGGCATCATAGATGCGCTGGTTGACGGAGCTGGTGCCGACGATACCGACGATGCCACACATGCGTTGGATGTACTCCGCTGGCTCAGGGCAGCTATTGCGAGGCGCGAATCTTACGCTCTCCGACCAGAGTGCGCATCACATTGCCGGCCTGTTCGGCGTAAGGCACGAGCACGGAGCCGCGATACCAGGGCTCCTCGTGCAATCGCACGGCGTGAGCCAGCATGGCCAGCAGGCCCAGCACCACCACGCCGCGCAACAGGCCGAACAGCATGCCCAGCAGCCGGTCAATGCCGCTGAACACCGTGAGGCGCACGAAATGACTGAGCAGCGCGCCGATCGCGGCACCGATCAGCAGCACCGCCACGAAGATGATGGCGCGCGCCGCCCATGGGCGCACGGCGGCATCCTTGAGAGCGCCGCCCAGATAGGGCTCGAGCGAGGAGGAGAACGTCCAGGCGATCCAGACCGCCGCGACCCAGGTAATCAGGGATATCACTTCGCGCAACAGGCCGCGCATCAGGCCGGCGATGCTCGAGAAAGCCAGCAGGGCAATGAGCAGGTAGTCGGTCCAGTTCATGCGAAAATCCGTCCGTCAAGACAGCCGCCAGTGAGCCAGGGCAATTCTACAGAACCAAACCTGCGGTTTTGCGCTCCAGGTCTCATGGCGCGGTACTGACGATGGGCTTGAGACCCTGGGCCACCATTTTCTGTCGCAAAGCCTCGGCGCTGGCGCGTGTGTTTACGGCCGCCGAGCGCACCCGATAAAGGCCGCGCTCATCGGGGCCCACCGCAACCACCGCGAAACCCCTGGCACGCACCTGCTTGACCATGCGCTCGGCGAAATCGCGACGCGAAAAAGTGCCAACCTGCACCGTCCAGCGTGCGCCGGTCGCTGGCTGTGGCGCGGGCGCCGGTGCTGATGCTGGCGCTGACGCCGGTGCTGGCGCTGGCGCTGGCACGGCAGTGGGCTCGGTCACCAGCGAGGTCGGGGGGACCGTCACCGCAACGTTCGCCGGTGCCTCAGCCGCAGCGCCGGGGGCTACGGCCGGTGCGACCGGGCCGGGTATGCTGACAGCAGCGCCTCCCTGTGGCGCGGAACTGCGGCGCAGGTCTATGGTGTAGGAGCGTAGTGGCAGTTCATCAACCGTCGTCCCGCCGTGCGCCGCACCACCGGGCGGGCGGCCGCGAAACATTTCAGGCACCAGCATCACTACCACGGTCACCAGAATGATCGCGCCGGTGAGTCGAATCTTCAGATGCTCCTGCACGTGTGCCCCGAACCTGAAATGGCGATCCTTCAGTATAGCCCAAGCCATTGCAGCGCCGGCCCCACGGTGTGAAAGGAGCCACACACGACGACGCGATCGCCGGGCACGGCACTCGCGCGCGCGCGCGCAACCGGCGCCGACGCTGCCCAGAAGTTCGTACCTGCCCGGCAATGCGCCGAGGCGCTCGCACAGCTGCTGCG
>JBAVRE010000131.1:0-21439 GCA_049694695.1 Steroidobacteraceae bacterium
GTAGTGACGTGTCGATCGGTACTGCGTTTCGCCTGCGCTCGCGCCGAGGCGCCCTCCAACACATTGCGGGGGACGACGCATACGCACCGGCGTCGGACGCGCCACGCTGTGATGGCGGCGGCGGTCAGAGGTTGGTCGCTTGGAGGGCGTTGCGCGCGCTGCGCGCGCGGTCACTGGGGCAGCGTGTAGGGGAGGGGAAGAGGGAGACAGATAATGGGCTGTGCGCTTGTAGATGCTGCGGTACTGGCGCTGTCCGGAATGTCTGGAGTGTTGGACGAAGTGGCCGTGTTGCCGGCGGCGGGTAGCGGGGCTACGGCCAGGAACTCATGGCTGCCGTCGGGCAGGGTGACGCTGTCTACCAGCTGCGCGGTGCGGCCGTCGGCGAGGTGCAGGGTTGCGCCGGGCGTGCGGGGTAGTGCGTCGTTAGTCGCGAAGCGTTGCATGCGGCGTTTGACGCGGCCGCGATAGTGGGCGCGGGCGATGACTTCCTGGCCGGTGTAGCAGCCTTTGGTGAACGAGATGGCGCCCAGGCAATCGAGGTTGAGCATCTGGGCGATGAACTGGCCGCTGCTGGCGGCGTAGATCTGCGCCTGGCCGTTGGCGATCGCCTGAACCCTGGCGGCCAGCGTGGCAGCGGGCGCGCCGGGCAGAGCCATGATGCGCTCGTTCATTGGCACGATTTCAATGTTCACTTTGGCGCGCAGCACGAAGCGGCGCAGGGTGTTCACGGCAGTGGCCGCGAGATCAGCGGGCAGCAGCGCGAATATTTCGTTTGCGCCGCTTGCCGTGAGCCACAACAGCGCCAGCACGCGGCCCTGTGGACTGTGCAGGCCGGCGCACAGCAGGCGTTCGGCACTGAGCATGTCCATGTCATTGGATAGCTGACCCTGCAGGAACAGGCGCGCGTCAGTGCCGCTGATGCGCAGCAGCGCCAGTTCGTGGGCGGAATCGGCAGCTGCGCCGCTGGCTGTTACGGTGGCCGGCATGGGCGGATTCTGGCACACTCATGCGTCATGCCGCTGACGCCCGAAAACCCACCAGATCCATCATCCCCGACCCCGGAGCCGCAGCCAGCGAGTGGCTCGAGCGCGGCTGGGGTGCGCGTGGCAGAGGTGGATGGACCCGCCGGGGTGGAGCCCACGCGCTATGGCGACTGGGAACGCGGCGGGCGCTGTATCGATTTTTAGGCGGCGCCATCTGGCGGCCTCAAGGAAAGCACATGTCACAGCGACCATTGTCGCCGCATCTGGGTATCTACCGCTTCGCGCATACGATGGCGCTGTCCTTCGCGCACCGGGCCTCTGGCCTGGCGCTGTCCCTCGGACTTGGCGCGCTGGTCTATTGGCTGGCGTGCGCCGCGGCGGGCGAGCAGGCCTATGAGCGCGCCGTGACCCTGCTCTCCGGCTGGTTTTTCCGGCTGCTGTTGCTGGCCTGGCTGGCCGCGTTCTGTTACCACCTGGTCAATGGTTTGCGCCACCTCGCCTGGGACGCGGGCTACGGCCTGGAGAAACTGCCGGCGCGCCGCAGCGCGAAACTGGTACTCGTATTGGCCCTGGCCGGCCTGCTACTGTTCAGCTACCTGCTTTATTGCCCCTACCGGAGCGCACCATGAGCCTGCGCTCGCCGCTTGGTGTGGCGCTCGGCCACGGTACGGCCGGTGACGGCGTAGGCCACTGGTGGTCGCAGCGCCTCTCGGCGCTGGCCCTGGTGCCACTCACTGTCTGGTTGCTGGTTTCCCTGGTGCGAGTGCCGTTGGCGGACTATGCGGCGGTTACGATCTGGATGGGTTCGGGCTGGAACCCGGTGTGGCTCGCGCTCACCCTGCTGACGGGCTGCTGGCATTCGCGCCTGGGTGTGCAGGTGGTGGTCGAGGATTACCTGCATGGGCCCGGCCTGAAACTCGCGGGCCTGCTATGCAATAGTGCCGTCCACGTGTTGCTGGCGGCGAGTGGACTTTATGCCATCCTGCGCGTTGCCCTGCGGGGCATGCCATGAGCGGCTGCGAATTCATCGATCACACCCATGATGTCATCGTGGTCGGCGCGGGCGGTGCGGGTCTGCGCGCTACCCTGGGACTGGCCGAGGCCGGCTTGTCGACCGCCTGCATCACCAAGGTATTTCCGACCCGCAGCCACACCGTCGCGGCGCAGGGCGGCATTTCCGCGGCGCTTGGCAACATGGGCGCCGATGATTGGCGCTGGCACATGTACGACACCGTCAAGGGCTCCGACTGGCTGGGCGATCAGGACGCGATCGAGTTCATGTGCAAGCAGGCGCCCGCCGCCGTCATCGAGCTCGAGCACTATGGCGTGCCTTTCTCGCGCACCGAGGACGGGCGTATCTATCAGCGGCCGTTCGGCGGCATGACCACTGATTTTGGCAAGGGCATCGCCCAGCGCACCTGCGCCGCCGCAGACCGTACCGGCCATGCCATGCTGCATACGCTCTATCAGCAGTCGCTGCGCCATGCAGCCGAGTTCTTCATTGAGTATTTCGCGGTCGACCTGCTCATGGAGAACGGCGCCTGCCGCGGCGTGGTGGCCATCGATCTGGCCACCGGAAGCGTGCATCGCTTTCGCGCCCAGACCACCATCCTGGCCACCGGCGGTTATGGGCGCGCCTGGTTTTCCTGCACATCCGCGCACACCTGCACCGGCGACGGCGGCGGCATGGTGCTGCGCGCCGGCCTGCCGCTGCAGGACATGGAATTCGTGCAGTTCCATCCCACCGGCATCTACGGCTCCGGCTGCCTGATCACCGAAGGGGCGCGCGGCGAGGGCGGGTATCTGACCAATTCATCCGGCGAGCGCTTCATGGAGCGCTATGCGCCTAACGCCCGGGACCTTGCCTCGCGTGATGTCGTCAGCCGCGCCATGACGATTGAAATTCGTGAAGGACGTGGTGTGGGCGCGCAGCGTGATCACATTCATCTGCATCTTGAGCATCTGGGGCCCGATGTCATCAGGGAACGCCTGCCAGGCATTGCCGACACGGCACGCATCTTCGCCGGCGTGGATATCTCGCGCGAGCCGATACCGGTATTGCCGACCGTGCACTACAACATGGGTGGCGTGCCCTGTAACGTGCAGGGCGAAGCGTTGACGCTGCGCGCCGGCAAGCTCGAAGCGGTGCCGGGCCTGATGGCCGTGGGCGAAGCCGCTTGTGTATCGGTGCATGGCGCCAATCGGCTCGGCTCCAATTCGCTGCTCGACCTGGTGATCTTCGGTCGCGAGGCGGCGCGTCACTGCGCGGCCACCTGCCAGCCTGGCGCGGCGCAAAAGCCGCTGGCCAGGGATGCGGGCGAGAGTGCCATGGCGCGCATCGAGCGGTTGCGCAATGCCAGGGGCGAGCGGCCCACGGCGCAGATCCGGCTCGAGATGCAACGCATCATGCAGATGGACGCAGCGGTATTTCGCACCGGCCAGACCCTGGCGGAAGGCGCGCACAAGCTCGCCGGCACCCTGGCGTCATTCGCCGCGGTCGCGGTGAGCGATCGCGGCATGATCTGGAATACCGACCTGATCGAAACCCTGGAGCTCGACAACCTGCTGCTGCAGGCCACGGCGACGATCAATTCGGCCGCCAACCGGCTGGAAAGCCGCGGCGCGCAGGCGCGCGAGGATTTTCCGCAGCGCGACGACCAGCACTGGCTCAAGCACACGCTCTGCTGGGTCGATAATGCTGGCAAGGCGAGTTTTGGCTACCGCCCGGTGCAACTGCAGCCGCTCACTGACGAAGTCGCCAGCGTGGCCCTCAAGGCGCGCACCTACTAGTGAAGGATCCGCACCATGGTTGAGCTCACTTTGCCCGCGAATTCACGTATCGATCGCGCGGCCGGCAGGCACCACAAGGCGCCGGCGGGCGCGGCTCGGGTGCGCACCTTTCGCATTTACCGCTTCGATCCTGCCAGCGGCGGCAATCCGCGCGTCGACAGTTTCGAGATCGACATGGCCGACTGCGGGCCGATGGTCCTGGACGCGCTGCTCAAGATCAAGAATGAAATCGATGCCACGCTGTCGCTGCGCCGTTCCTGCCGCGAAGGCATCTGCGGCTCCTGTGCCATGAACATCAATGGCCTGAACACCCTGGCCTGCACGCAGTCGTGTGCGGATCTTGGCAAGGGCGAGGTCAGCATCTACCCGCTGCCGCACATGCCGGTGATCAAGGATCTGGTCACTGACCTGACCAATTTCTATGCGCAGTACGCGGCTGTCAAACCCTGGCTGCAGACGCGTACCCCGGCACCGCCTGACCGTGAACGCCTGCAGTCGCGCGCCGAGCAGGAAAAGATCGACCGGCCGTCAGCGTGCATCCTGTGCGCCTGCTGCTCGACTTCCTGCCCCAGTTACTGGTGGAACAGCGATCGCTATCTCGGGCCGGCGGCGCTGCTGGCGGCTTACCGCTGGATCGTCGATTCGCGCGATGAGGCGCTGGGCGAGCGACTCGACGAGCTCGAAGACCCGTTTCGCCTGTATCGCTGCCATACGATCATGAATTGCACCGAGGCCTGCCCCAAGGATCTGAACCCGGCGCGGGCCATTGCCAGTATCAAGCGGCTGATGCTCGAGCGTAAACATTGAACAGACCGGTGCCGGGGCAACTGCTCTGGCGGTGCCGGCGCGGCATGAAGGAGCTGGATCTGCTGTTGCAGAACTGGCTCAGCAGCAGCTACCCGCTCGCCAGCCAGGCTGAAAGGGCGCTGTTCGAGGCCTTTCTCGAGTTGCCGGACCCCGAAATCGCGCGTTATCTGTTGGGCCATGAGCCGCCCGCCGACCCCAGCTTCAGCGCGCTGGTCGCACAGCTGGTCCGATCTTCACCTTGATCTGCGCGGATCCAGGCGCCTGGCGTGGGCCTGGGCGTCGTGGTGCACCTGCCTCGCTATGGCCATCTGGGCCGGCAGCGCCCTGCCGCCAGCCGTCCGTAGCGCGAGCGTGGCGCTCATGCTGGCCGGCGCCGGGCGTGGCGTGGTGGTCCTGCTGGCCCGGCGAGCGGGCGATATCGAGCACCTGTGCTGGCAGGGCGACGGCCGCTGGCTGCTGCGCGATCGCCGCGGCCACAGCGCTTATGTTCAGCCGCACCGGCCGCGGCGCCTGGGTAAGCTGCTGTGGCTGCGCTGGTACAGCGCCGGGCAGCGCCGGATTCTGATAATCGATGGCGCGCTCGTGGAACCGAATGACTGGCGCCGACTCAAAGTAGCACTGAAGTTCAGAACCCCTGGCGGGGCGGACGGCGCACGATGAGCGTGAACTGGAACACTGCTGTTAGACTGACTAAAGGCAGCGCTCCACGGGGGCAGTTTAGTGCAGGCAACACCCGCAGCATGGCGAACCCGTTGATGGCCGCTGATACCGGCGATCTGAGCCTGGTCAGACGGGTGCAGGCGGGCGAACGCGCGGCCTACGACCTGCTGGTGCTCAAGTACCAGCATAAGGTCGTCAAACTGGTGATGCGCTACCTGCGCAATCCGGCCGATGCCGAGGATGTCGCGCAGGAGGCCTTCATCAAGGCCTACCGCGCATTGCCGCAGTTTCGCGGCGAGAGCGCCTTCTATACCTGGCTCTATCGCATTGCGATCAACACTGCGAAGAATTCGCTGGTCGCGCGCAAGCGCAATCCCGTGGGGTACGAAATCGACGCCCACAATGACGACGATGGGCCGGACATGCTCTCGCGCCTGAGAGATCCCGATACGCCGGAGGGTCTGGCGCTGAGTGAAGAGATCCGCAATATCGTCCAGGCCGCGATCGCCGAGCTGCCCGAAGATCTGCGCAAAGCCATCGTGCTGCGCGAGCTTGACGGGCTGAGCTACGAGGAGATCGCGGCCGCCATGAACTGCCCGGTCGGCACGGTGCGCTCGCGCATTTTCCGTGCCCGCGAAGCGATTGACCGGCAATTGCGCGAGGTTTTTGACGGCGGCCTGGGCCGCGCACAGGAGTTGTTGTGAATCGAGACGAACTGGATAGTCAGCTGTCGGCCATGTTCGATGGCGAATTGCCGGCTGCAGAATGCGAATTGCTGTCGCGCCGCCTGATGCGCGAAGAGCAGTTGCGCGCCACCTGGTCGCGTTATGCGGTAATCGGTGCGGCCCTGCGTGCCGAGCCGGTGGCCGAGGTCAGGCCCGATTTCGCACGGCGCGTCAGCGCGCAGTTGCACGGCACGCCGGCCAACGCGGCCGTGGGCGCGCGCAGCGCGCGCGCCTGGCGCGGCGCGGCGCTGGGTGCCGCGGTTGCCGCCAGCGTTGCTGGTGCTGCCATCATGCTGCTGCGCGGCACTGTGCCGGCCCAGGAAGAAGCGCTGGTGGCCTACTCGCCGACCGTGGAATACGCGGTGCTGCCGCGCGCCAGCGGCCCGCGGGCAGCGAGCCAGATGGCGGTTTTGCCGGCGAGTCGTGGCGCGGCCAGTGACCCGGGCCGCGACCAGGGCCGCGAGCCAGCCAGTTACGTGGTGCCGCCGCGCAGCGCCGGCAATACGCTGGCGATTCCCGCTGCGCTCGCCAACTACGCGATAGCGCACAGTTCCGTGTCGTCGCCACTGGTGCGAGGCAGCCTGCTCTCGACGCTCATCGGCAATGAAGCAGTGCTGCCGTTTGAAGTCACCGGGCCTGCTGCGACCGATGCGCACACTGATGTTCCGCAATAGCGCGCGTGTAGCCGCCTGCGCCAGCCTGTGTCTTGGTGCTGCCGCCGTCGGGCTGGCGGCCGATGATCCGCGTACCTGGCTGGAGCGCATGGGTCACGCCATTGCGACCCGCAATTACCAGGGCACCTTTGTACACGAACACGGCGGGCAGACCGATACCCTGCACATCGTGCACCGCGTCGGTGATCGTGGCGTCGCCGAGCGCATCCAGGCCATGGACGGCTCCGGCCGTGAGTTCGTGCGCCGGGCGGGCGAGTTGAGCACTTATTTTCCCGATCAACGCATCGTGCTGGTCGAGAGTACGCCCGCGGACGGGTTGTTGCTCACTGAACTGCTTAAGCTCAACACGGTCGCTGCACAGCTCTACCGTCTGAGCGAAGCGCCGCAGGCCCGTGTCAGCGGGCGCACCGCCCATGTCATTGATGTCGAGCCGCTGGACGAGCTGCGCTATGGCTACCGGATCTGGATCGACGAAGCCACGGCCATGCCACTCAAGACCCAGCTGCGTACGCTCGCCGGTGCCGTGGTTGAGCAGCTGGTATTTACCGAGTTGACCCTGCCCGCGCAGATCGACGACAGCGCACTCGAACCGCAGGTCGATGCCCGCACCTGGCGTTGGCTGCGGCAGAGCGGTGCCGGGCGCGCGGCCATGCCGGGTGCGCCTGAAGTGACCTGGCAGAGTGAGCAATTGCCGGCTGGATTCCGCATGACCGCTCGTTCCACCCGACTGCTGCCAGGCACCAGGTTGGCTGTCACCCATCTGGTGTTCAGCGACGGTCTGGCCTCGGTGTCGGTATTTGTCGAGCAGCCGGAGCCGGGCGCCGCCCCGCCAGCTCGCCGCGGCGTGCCGGCGCGCGCGCCGCCAACCATGACCACACTGGGCTCATCGGCGGCGCTCTCCACCATTGTCGATGGCCACAAGGTGACCGCGATTGGCGAGGTGCCGGCCGGCACGGTACGCGCCATCGCCGGATCATTGCGCGCCGGCGGCGCGGTCGGCCGCCCGAGCGACAGCAGGCATCATTGATGCTGCCTGCCGGGGGGGCTCGCCTGACGCTGGTTACGCGCGCCGATTGCCATCTTTGTGAGCAACTGCACAACGAGCTTGAGGCACTGCGCGGGCGCTACCCGCTACCTGCCGTGGAGCTGGTCGACGTTGATGCCGACCCGCAGCTGCTGCAGCGTTATGGACTCAAGGTGCCGGTGCTGCTGCTCAATGACGTGCCGGTGTGCCATTTCAGGCTGGATCGCGCGGAATTGCTGCGGCTTTTGCGGCTATAATCCGCGCGCCCCGGCCCCTGGGGTCCCGGGTTTGCTACTTGATGCAATTCATACGAAATTTCTCGATCATCGCCCATATTGATCACGGTAAATCGACGCTCGCCGACCGCCTGATTCAGCTCTGCGGCGGCCTCGAGGAGCGCGAGATGCAGGCGCAGGTGCTCGATTCCATGGAACTGGAGCGCGAGCGCGGCATCACCATCAAGGCGCAGAGCGCAACGCTCTATTACAACTCGCCTGACGGCCAGCGCTATCAGTTCAACCTGATCGATACTCCGGGCCACGTCGATTTTTCCTACGAGGTGTCCCGCAGCCTGGCGGCCTGTGAAGGCGCGCTGCTGGTGGTTGACGCCTCGCAGGGCGTCGAGGCACAGAGCGTCGCCAACTGCCATACCGCCGTCGAGCAGGGCCTCGAGGTGCTGCCGGTCATCAACAAGATCGATCTGCCCTCGGCCGAGCCGGAGCGCGTCGCCGCCGAAATTGAGGAAATCATCGGCATCAGCGCCGAGCACGCGGTGCGCGTCAGCGCCAAGACCGGCGCGGGCGTGCCCGAGCTGCTCGAGGCCATTGTCGCGCGCATCCCGCCACCCACCGGTGACCCGCTGGCGCCGCTGCAGGCACTGATCATCGATTCATGGTTCGACAATTACGTGGGCGTGGTGTCGCTGGTGCGGGTAATGAACGGCACGCTGCGCCAGGGTGAAAAGCTGCGCATGATGTCGACCGGCCGCAGCCACGGCGTCGATAAGCTCGGCTGCTTCACACCCAAGTCGATGGCGCTGCCAGCTCTGAGCGCCGGCGAGGTCGGCTTCGTCATCGCCGGGGTCAAGGAGATCGATGGCGCGCCGGTGGGCGATACCATCACGCACGAAGCGCGCCCCTGTGCTGCGCCGCTGCCCGGTTTCAAGCAGGTGCAGCCGCGTGTGTTCGCCGGCATGTTTCCGATCAACGCCGAGGACTATGAGAGCTTTCGCGACGCCCTGGCCAAACTGCGGCTCAACGACTCAGCGCTGCACTACGAGCCGGAGGCTTCCACGGCGCTGGGCTTCGGCTTTCGCTGCGGGTTTCTCGGGCTGCTGCACATGGACATCGTGCAGGAGCGGCTCGAACGCGAGTACCAGCTCGAGCTGATCACCAGCGCCCCGACCGTGGTCTACGAAGTCGCCTGCACCGACGGCAAGGTGTTGCTCATAGACAGCCCGGCGAAACTGCCCTCGCCTGACCGGATTGCCGAAGTGCGTGAGCCGATCATCACCGCCAATATTCTGGTGCCACCCGACTACGTCGGCGCGGTGCTTGGTTTGTGCAGCGAGAAGCGCGGGGTGCAGAAGAAGATGCAGTTCATGGGCACGCAGGTGGCGCTGCAGTATCAACTGCCGCTGGCCGAAGTGGTGCTCGATTTCTTTGATCGCCTGAAATCCTCGAGCCGCGGCTATGCTTCTTTCGACTATGAATTCAGCCATTTTCAGGCCGCACCGCTGGTCAAGCTCGATGTGCTGATCAACGGCGAGAAGGTCGATGCGCTGGCGCTGATCATTCACCGCGACAGCTCGTACCAGCGCGGCCGCGAGCTGGTGGACAAGATGCAGGAGCTGATTCCGCGGCAGATGTTCGAGGTGGCGGTGCAGGCGGCGATCGGCAGCCACGTAATCGCGCGCGCCACGGTCAAGGCGCTGCGCAAGAACGTGCTGGCCAAGTGCTATGGTGGCGACCTGAGCCGCAAGCGCAAGCTGCTTGAGAAACAGAAGGCAGGCAAGAAGCGCATGAAGCAGGTTGGCCAGGTGGAAATCCCGCAGGAGGCCTTCCTGGCGGTACTCAAGATCGGTCGCAAGTGAGCGCTGCGGCCCAGGGCTCGCACGGCACAAGTTAAGGATCAGCCATGAAGATGCAAATACTCACATTTCTGACCTACCTGGCAGTGCCGTTGACGCTGGTGGGCGTCATTGATGACTGGTTCGTCCGGCCGGGCCGGCGGCTGGCGGCGCTACCCGCCGAGGCGCGCGATCCGGGCTGGCTGCGCGCCGTCTACGCGGTGCTGCCGATAGCCATTCTAGGCGCCATCGGGCGCCTGCTGACTTCCGAGCGGCTTGATTTCTCGCTGGTGTTGACCCTGGTGTTGCTGGTCTCCGGGCTCATCTGGCTGATCGACCGCTATCTGCTGGCGCCGGCGCGAATGCGCAGCGCCGCGGCGGTCGGGGTGGCCGCCAGCGCGCTGACGCTGCCGGTAACGGTGGACTACGCCCGCAGCTTCCTGCCGGTGGCGGCGCTGGTGCTGCTGGTGCGTTCGTTCATCTTCGAGCCGTTTCGCATCCCCTCCGATTCGATGATGCCCACGCTGCTCGATGGCGATTTCATCGTCGTCAATAAATTTGCCTACGGCCTGCGCCTGCCGGTCCTGAACCAGAAGTTCGTGGCCGTGGGCGAGCCGCAGCGTGGCGACGTGGTGGTGTTTCGCTATCCGCCCGATCCGGCCGTCAACTACATCAAGCGGCTGGTCGGCCTGCCGGGCGACACGGTCTCGGTGCAGGACGATCAACTGATCATCAACGGCACGCCGGTGCCGGTCGCCGATGCTGGCCGTTACAATGACGGTTGTTACCTGAACTTACGCCTTGGGGTTGAGCAGCTTGGCAGCCACCGCCACCAGACGCTCTCGTGCCACACCAGCGGCGAGATTGGCATTCTGCCGGTCGCCAGCTGCAATCGCAGCAATGAACGCAGCTATCTGTGCGATGACAGCGAACACAGCAATGACCCGGATCGCAACGATAAATTCGACATCAGGGTGCCGCCCGGCCAATATCTGATGATCGGTGACAATCGCGACAACAGTTCGGACGGGCGGGTGTGGGGTTTTGTGCCTGAGGAAAATCTGGTCGGCAGGGCCTCGAGAATCTGGTTCAATTGGGACCTGCAGCGCTCCGGTGGCCCAAACTGGCGGCGAATTGGCAATCATATCGATTAGTCCGGGCGACTGACCCGGGGAGGATGGTTACATGCGCAAGCACCAACGTGGCGTGACCTTCATCGGCTGGCTGTTGCTGCTGGTGCCGCTGGCCGTCATGGTTTACGTCGGCATCCGGGTCACGCCGCTGTATCTCAACTACTTCCGCGTGGTGCGCTCGCTCGAGCAGCTGGCGGCAGATACCCGTGGCGAATCGCAGATCAACCCGGTGGCGCTGCGTGCTTCGCTGGAAAAGCGCTTTGACGTTGAATACATCGATCACCCGACCGCCAAGGAGATCGACATCCATCGTGACGGCGAGCGCTGGGTGGCAGTGGCCGATTACGAGGATCCGGCGCCGTTGTTTGCCAACGTGCTGATACTGGTACAGTTTCGCAAGCAGGTCGATTTGCAGTGATGAGCGAGCGCGCCGCCGGGTGGCTGCTGCGCCAGCTTCAGTACCAGGTGGTTGACCCGCAGCTGTTTGAGCAGGCGCTCACGCATCGCAGCGCCGGGCGCGCCAACAATGAGCGGCTGGAGTTTCTGGGCGATGCGATCCTAAACCTGGTAGTCGCCGAGTTTCTCTATAGCCGCTACCAGCAGGCCGACGAGGGGTCCTTGAGCCGCCTGCGTGCGGCCGTGGTCAGTGGCGCCTCGCTGGCGCGTATCGCTACCACCCTTGAATTGGGCGAGGTGCTGGAGCTGGGCGCCGGCGAGCTCAAGACCGGCGGCTTTCGCCGCGAATCCATTCTTGCCGACGCGTTCGAGGCGCTGTGCGGCGCGCTCTATCTCGAGGCCGGCTTCGCCACGGTGCGCGAGGTGCTGCTGCGCGTCCTGGGCCCGGCCCTGGCCGCACTCGAGCCGGCTGCCGCCGGCGATGTCGATGAGCAGAAGGACGCCAAGACACGCCTGCAGGAATGGCTGCAGGGGCGCGGCCTGGCGCTGCCGCGCTACAGCGTTACCAGAACGGAAGGCGAGTCGCATGCGCAGGTATTCGAGGTGAGCTGCACGATTGACGCCTTGCGCCTGCAGGCTGCCGGCACCGGCCTGAGTCGTCGCCGCGCCGAGCAGGTTGCCGCGCAGGCGCTGCTGACGCAGTTGCCCGCATGAGCGGGCCGTCATGAGCGCTTATCGCAGCGGCTTTGCCGCCCTGGTGGGCCGGCCCAATGTCGGCAAATCGACGCTCATCAACGCACTGCTCGGGCAGAAGCTCAGCATCGTGACGCCGCGGCCGCAGACCACGCGCCATCGGCTCATCGGCATCATCGAGTCGCCCGAGGGCCAGATCGCCCTGGTCGACACGCCCGGCCTGCATCACGGTCCGCAACGCGCGCTCAACCGTGCCATGAATCGCACCGCGACTGCGGCGCTGGGCGATGCCGACGTCGCCGTGCTGCTGGTTGAAGCGCTGCGCTGGACCGACGAAGACGAACTCGCGCTGCAACGCGTGCTCGATTCCCGGCACCCGGTGATCTGTGTCGTCAACAAGATCGATCGCGTGTTTCCGCGCGAGCGGCTGCTGCCGTACATGGAAGAGCTGGCCAGGCGCGCCGAATTCCTGGCGATCGTACCGATCTCGGCGTTGCGTGCCGCCAATCTGGATGACCTGCGGCGTACTATTCTGGCGGCGCTGCCGGCGGGCGAGCGCATGTTCCCGCCCGGGCAGGTCACCGATCGCAGCGACAAATTCCGCATTGCCGAAAGCATCCGCGAGAAACTCACGCTCGAGCTGGTGGAAGAGCTGCCCTACGGCATCGCGGTGGAGGTCGAGAGCCTGACCGAAACCCCGGATGGGCGCTGCGAAGTGAGTGCCCTCATCTGGGTCGATCGGGCCGGTCAGAAGCCCATCGTCATCGGCGCGGGCGGTGAGCGGCTCAAGCGCATTGGCCGCAGCGCGCGTATGGAGCTCAATCATATTTTCGGGCGGCGCCACCACCTCACGCTGTTCGTCAAGGTGCGCGAGAACTGGGCTGACGATGCGCGCGCACTCCAGCAACTGGAACTGGAATGATGCGCTCCAGCCAACGCGTGCAGCTGGTCCGCGGCTACCTCCTGCATCAGCGCCCATGGCGCGATAGCAGCCTCATTATCGAGGTGTTCAGCGCCGATTTTGGCCGGCTGACCACCTTTGCCCGCGCGGCCCGCGGCCCGCGCACGCGTTTCTCCGGGCTGCAGCCGTTCCGGCCGCTGTTGTTGTCGTGGAGCGGGCGCGGTGACGCACCTGCGCTGACCGGCGCCGAAGGCGATGGCGCGCCGCCGGCGGCCATGGCGCCCACGAGCCTGCTCAGCGCCTGGTACCTCAACGAGCTGCTGCTCAAGCTGACCGTACCGCACGATCCGCAGCCCGAGCTCTACGCCCAGTATGCGGCCACCCTGGAGCGCATGCGCGCCGGCGCGGCGCTCGAAACAACGCTACGACATTTTGAATTGTGCCTGCTCGAACTATTGGGCTTTGGCATGGAGTTCAGGCGCGAATGCGCTGCCGGGCGCGCAGTGCGCCCCGAGGCGTACTATCATTTCACGGCGGGCGAGGGCGTGCGTGAGAGCGCCGGCAGCGGCATTTCCGGGCGCCTGCTGCTGATGCTGGCCGATGGCGAATTGCCCGCCGACCCGGAAGATCAGCGCGCGGTGCGCGCTTTGCTGCGCGCCGCTCTCGATCATTGCCTTGAAGGCCGCGAACTGCGCACCCGCACGGTAGCGCGGGCGGTCGCCAGAATGGAGCGAGTCAGCGGATGAGCAGCGCAATACAGCCGGGCCTGATCGAACTTGGCGTGAACATCGATCACGTGGCCACGCTGCGTCAGCAGCGCGGCACGAGTTACCCTGATCCGGTGTATGCGGCGCTGCTGGCCGAACAGGCTGGCGCCGACAACATCACCCTGCATCTGCGCGAAGACCGCCGCCACATCCAGGAACGCGACGTGCGTGCGCTGCGCGGCCTGCTGGCGACACGCATGAACCTGGAAATGGCCAACACCGAAGCGATGCTGGCGCTGGCCTGCGAACTCAAGCCTGCCGATTGCTGCCTGGTGCCGGAACGTCGCGCCGAACTCACCACCGAGGGCGGCCTTGATGTGCGTGGCGCCCAGGCTGACCTCCGCCGTGCCTGTGAGCGCTTGCGCGCGGCCGGCATCCGGGTCGCGCTGTTCATCGATCCGGATCTGGCGCAGATCGATGCGGCGCTCGACTGCGGCGCCGCGGTCATTGAACTGCACACCGGCGAGTACGCCGAGGCGGGCGGTGCGCGCCAGGCCCACGAACTCGAACGCCTGCGCCTGGCGGCGCGCCACGGCGCACAGCGCCGCCTGGCGGTGCACGCCGGTCACGGACTCAACTATCGGAACGTCAGCGCCGTGGCGGCGATCGCCGAGATCAGCGAACTGAACATCGGCCATGCGATCGTCGCGCAGGCTGTGTTTACCGGCCTGCCAGAGGCGGTGCGCAGCATGCACGCGCAAATGCGTGCGGCGCGCGCCTGATGACACCATGATCTACGGCATCGGCGTCGACGTCCTGGAGCAGGCGCGCATTACTGCGACCTGGCAGCGCTTTGGCAAACGCTTTGTGGGTCACCTGCTGCTGCCGGCCGAGCACGCACAGCTGGCCAAGACTCGGCGTCCCGAGCGTTTTCTGGCAATGCGCTTCGCCGCCAAGGAGGCGCTGGTCAAAGCCATGGGCACCGGTTTCGCGCACGGCATGTGGATACGCGATGTGGGCATCGAGCAGAACGCCTGGGGCAAGCCGGAAGTGATCTACTCGGCGCGCGGCGAGCGCCTGCGCCGCAAGCTCGGTGTGGGTGACGGCCACGTGACGCTGACCGATGAGGCCGGTCTGATCGTCGCCGTGGCCGTGTTGATGAAGGCGCCGCGTCGCCGTGCCGCCGCGCCCAGCGCACGCCCGGCTCGCGCCCGGCGGGTCACGCGCGGCAAGACCGCCGGGCGTACGCGCGTGGTGCGCCGATGACGCGCCTGGTGTTCGACATCGAGACCGTGCCGGACGTCGAGCTTGGCCGGCGGCTGCTGAATCTTGACGGACTCAGCGATGCCCAGGTCGCCAAGGCCATGTACACCCTGCGCCGCCAGGAAAGCGGCAGCGATTTCCTGCCCTTTGAGCAGCATCGCGTGGTGGCCATTTCCTGCGTGCTGCGCAGCCGCGATCAGCTCAAAGTGTGGAGCCTGGGTGATCTGCACTCGAGCGAGGCTGAGCTGATCACGCGTTTCTTCGAAGGCGTCGACAAATACACTCCGGATCTGGTGTCCTGGAACGGCAGCGGCTTTGATCTGCCGGTGCTGCACTATCGGGCGCTCAAGGCCGGCGTGAGTGCGCCGCGCTACTGGGAAATGGGCGACAGCGACACGAGTTTTCGCTACAACAATTATTTCAGCCGCTATCACTGGCGCCATCTCGATCTGATGGATGTGCTCTCGAGCTTCCAGGGGCGGGCGCGCGCGTCGCTGGCCGACATGGCGGTATTGCTGGGCCTGCCAGGCAAGCTCGGATTTTCCGGCGCCCAGGTCTGGGATGCCGTTCTCGATGGCAAGCTCGCGGCGGTGCGCGATTATTGCGAAACCGATGTGCTCAACACTTACCTGATTCTGCTGCGTTTCGAATTGTTCCGTGCGCGTCTGGACCGCGCCGCCTACGACGAGGAAGTGGAGCGCCTGCGCACGCTGCTGCGCGCTTCGACGGCGGCCCATCATGGGCAATTCCTGCAAGCCTGGCAGGCTGCGGGTTGAGGCGGCGCCTGTCTACCGCGCCCGAAACCGGGCGCGTCGAGTCACTCAATCACGACGGCGAAGGTGTGGTGCGCAACGGCAAGACCGCCTTTGTCGCCGGTGCGCTGCCCGGCGAACTGGTGCGCTTCGTGCGCCGCCGTGCCCATAGCCAGTATGACGAGGCCGAACTTGACACCGTGCTCGAGCCCTCCGGCGCGCGCGTCACGCCGCGCTGTGCACACTTTGGCGTGTGCGGCGGCTGCGCGCTGCAGCACCTGGACAGCAGCACGCAGCTGGAAATCAAGGAGCAGCAGCTGCGCGAGACGCTCGAGCGCCTGGGCAAGGTGACGCCGCAGCGCTGGTTGGCGCCGCTCGCCGGGCCACCGTGGCAGTACCGGCGCCGCGCCCGGCTCGGCGCGCGCTTCGTCCGTACCCGGGAGCGCTCGCTGGTCGGATTTCGCGAACGCCTGTCCTCGCACGTGGCCGATTTGCAGCGCTGCGAAGTGCTGAGCGCGCCTGTGGGTGAATTGGTGGCGCCTCTGGGCGTGCTGCTCACCAGCCTGTCGATACGCGAGCGCCTGCCGCAGATCGAAGTGTCGGTGGGCGATGATTGCGTGGTGCTGGTCTTGCGGGTGCTCGATGCGCCCAGCGACGCGGACCGCCAGCGCCTGCTGGAATTCGAAGCCGCCCATAAGCTTCGCATCTACCTGCAGCCCGGTGGCCTCAATACCGTTCAGCCGCTGCGTGAGCCGGCCGCAGTGCTCGATTACGCATTGCCGGAGTTCGATCTGCGCCTGCAGTTTGGAGTCAGCGATTTCATCCAGGTCAATGGCGCACTCAATCGCGCCCTGGTCGGTCGCGTGGTGGAATTGCTCGAGCTCGATGCGCAGGCGCGGGTTCTCGATCTGTATTGCGGGCTGGGAAATTTCACACTGGCGATGGCACGGCGCGCGGCGAGCGTGGTGGGCGTGGAGGGCGATGCCGGGCTGGTGGTACGGGCCGCCGACAACGCGACCCGCAATGGCATTGCCAACGCGAGCTTCGTCAGCGCGAATCTCGCCAGCAGCGAACTTGCCGGGGTCGCAGGGATGCCAGCCGGAGTTGCAGCTGCGCCCTGGGCGCGCGGCCCGTATACTCACGTGCTGCTTGATCCGCCCCGCGTTGGCGCCCGCGAAGTGCTGCCGCTGCTGGCGCGCCTGGCGCCACGGCGCCTGGTGTACGTCTCCTGCCACCCGGGCAGCCTGGCGCGCGATCTGGGTGAACTGGTGCATACGCACGGCTTCGAATTGCTGGCGGCCGGCGTTGCCGACATGTTTCCGCAGACGGCCCACGTCGAATCCATCGCCGTGCTGGCGCCCGCCGGCGCGTCCTGAGAAGCGCGCACGGGAAGCCTTGCGTCCATGAGCTTATGATGTGTCCATGACGGGCTGCTGCCCGCGCCGCTGCGTGAAGAAACCATGAGTCTCGGACCACTGATGGTCGACATCGCCGCCACCTCGCTTGACGCCGAGGATCGCGAGCTGCTGGCGCACCCGCTGGTCGGCAGTGTGATCCTGTTCACACGCAACTACGCCGACCCTGGGCAACTCACGCAGTTGGTGGCAGAGATTCACGCACTGCGCAATCCGGCGCTGCTGGTGGCCGTCGATCATGAGGGCGGCCGGGTGCAGCGTTTCCGCACCGGCTTCACGGTGCTGCCGCCGCTGCGCCAGCTCGGCCATCAATACGACCTGTCAGCTGCCGTGGGGCTTGATCTGGCGCGCCGCCACGGCTGGTTGATGGCGTCTGAACTGCTCAGCTGCGGCCTCGATTTTTCCTTTGCGCCCTGTGTTGATCTCGACTACGGGCTTTCCAGCGTGATTGGCGATCGGGCGCTGCACAGCCGCTCCGACAGCGTCGCCGAGCTCGCCGTGGCTTATATGCACGGCATGCGCGATGCCGGCATGGCGGCGACCGCCAAGCATTTTCCGGGTCACGGAGCGGTGGTGGCTGATTCACACCTGGCCTTGCCGATAGATCGGCGCGCGTTGGTTGATCTCGATGCTGATCTGGTGCCGTATCGACGCCTGATCGACAACGGCCTGCCGGCGGTGATGGTGGCGCACGTCCTGTTTCCGAAGGTCGATGCGTTGCCGGCCAGCCTGTCACGGCGCTGGATCGGCGAGGTGCTGCGCGGCGAGTTGCGCTTCAAAGGCACGGTGTTTGCCGACGATCTGTCGATGGCGGGAGCGGCGGCCTATGGCGATATCTGCGCGCGCGCCACCCTGGCGCTGCACGCCGGCTGCGATGTGCTGCCGGTATGCAACTCGCGCGCCAGTGTGGTGGCGCTGCTCGACGGCCTCAGGGTCGCGCCGGACGCTGCCGCACACATGCGCCTCGCCCGCCTGCGCCCCCGCCATCACCCGGAGCGCGCGCCGCTGCTGGCCTCGGCAGGCTGGCAGGAATGTGTTGCGGCCCTGCAGCGCTGCGTGGCGCCGACGCAGCTGGAGTTTGACGGCGGTGCGTCAACATGAATGACACTGGGGCAGGCATGAGTGAGTGGACAGTTCCGTTCCTGCGTGGCGTGCTGGATGCCGCGCCCGAGGGCATCGTGATCTGCGCCGCTGGCGGCACTGAGCATCCGGTGGTGTATGCCAACGCGGCGTTCGAGCGACTGAGCGGGTATTCGTCCGGCGAACTGCAGGGCAGTGATCTGCGCCTGCTGCAGGGGAGCGATCGCGATCAGCAAGGCCGCGCGCCGCTGCGCGCTGCGCTCGAACATGGCGAGCGCGCGCGCGTGCTGCTGCGCAACTATCGCAAGGACGGCACGCAGTTCTGGATCGAACTTCGGATCGAGCCGGTACGCGATACTGCCGGCAGGGTCACGCACGTCATCGGTTTCTATCGCGATGTCGGCGAGCGCGAGCGCGCGGTCGGCGAGCGTGAGCGCGCCAGCGGCGCGCGCACCGTGATCGGGCTGCCGACCTGGATGCGTGAAGACCGGCTTACCGGCCTGTGCGCGCGTGGCTATTTCGAGGAACTGCTGCGTCACGACTGGCAGAGCGCCCAGCGCGAAACCCGTATGCTGACCCTGCTGATGTTCGACATCGACGCGCTCGGCGCCTACAACGACACCTTCGGGCGCCCGGCCGGCGATGCCTGCATCCGCCGCCTGTCCGGCGTCATCAGTGCGGCGTTCCGGCGCGGCTCCGACCTGGTGGCGCGCTGGGAGGGCGGCACGCTGTGCGCGCTGGCGCGCAATACCGATCGCGATGCCGTCAAGGGCTTTGCCGAGGGCATCGTGCAGCGGGTGCTTGAGCAGCGCATCCACCATCCGCGTGCCGCGCCGGACAAATACGTGACCATCAGCGTTGCCGTGGCCATGATCATGCCGGGTCCCAAGCTGCAGCCCGAGGCATTGCTGCAGGCTGCCAGTCGCGCGCTGGCGCGCTGCCGCGTAAAGTCAGAGGGCGCGGTGGTGCTCGCTACCGAAAAAGATTTTGTGTGACGCCACGCCCGGCACACGCCTGCTGGCCGCCTAACTCAGCCGATTCAGGCCGTTATACGCCGCCACCCGATACGCCTCAGCCATGGTCGGATAGTTGAAAGTCGCGTTGGTAAAGTAGCGCAGGTTGTTCAGATCATTGCTGGCCATTACGGTCTGGCCAATGTGGACAATTTCGGCCGCCCCGTCGCCAAAGCAATGCACGCCCAGCACCCTGAGCGTCTCGGTGTGGAACAGCAGTTTGAGCATGCCGATTTTTTCATCAGTCATCTGCGCGCGCGCCAGGTTCTTGAAGCTGGATTGGCCGACTTCGTAGGGTATCTTCTGCGCCAGCAGCTCGCGCTCGGTGAGGCCGACCGAGGAAATTTCCGGCAGCGTGTAGATGCCACTGGGCACCAGGTCGAGTCGTATGGCCTGCCGTTCCGGGTTCATCAGGTGCTGCACGGCATGGCAGCCCTGCACGTAGCCGGCGCTGGCCAGCCCGGGCGGCCCCGCCAGATCGCCGACCGCGTAGATGTGCGCCCGCGCCGTCTGGTAGTGCTCGTTGATGGTGATCTGGCCGCGCGGCGAAGCCGCCACGCCCGCGGCTTCGATATTCATGGCGTCGCTGTTGCCGACCCGGCCATTGCACCACAGCAGCAGGTCTGACTTGATGCGCCGACCCGACTCCAGCAGCAGCACCACATCGTCGGCACGGGCTTCCAGGCCGGCGAATTTTTCATTGTGGCGGATTACGCAGCCCTGCTCATGCAGGTGATAGGAGAGCGCCTCGGCGATCTCGTCATCCAGAAAGGACAGCAGCCGCTCCTGGGTGTTGACCAGGGTGACCTTGCAACCGAGGTTCAGAAATATCGAGGCGTATTCGCAGCCGATGACGCCGCCGCCGAAGATGGTGACCGCGAAAGGGCTGGCGTTGTAATGCAGCACTGTGTCGCTGTCGCGCACCCGCGGGTTGGTGAAATCGAGCTCGGGCGGGCGAAACGGACGCGAGCCGGCGGCGATCACCACGTAATCAGCGCTGATGCGCTCGGCCGTGCCGGCCTTGGTGCGCACCTCGAGGGTGTGCTCATCGACGAACCAGGCTGAACCACCGTACACCGGCACATGATTGCGATCGTAGAAGCGCCGACGGCTCGCCACCTGGGCCGTGGTCACGCCGCCGGCCGAGGCCAGCAGTTGCGGGAATTCCACCTGCAGATTGGCACGCAGTGAGCGCAGCAGCGGGTCGCGGCGCGCATCGCGCAGCGTCTTGACGGCATGGCGCAGCGCTTTGCTGGGAATGGTGCCCCAGTGGGTGCAGCCGCCGCCCACTTCGCTATGGCGTTCGATTACCGCCACGCGCCTGCCGTTCTTGGTCGCCATCATGGCCGCGCCTTCGCCGGCCGGTCCGCTGCCGATTACGATGACGTCATAGTGTTCCATAGGAACGGTTTATCGGCTGCCGGCACGCCATCCTGCATGGTGGCGGATGTCAACTGCGTCACGGAACGGCGCGGTGCACCGGGCTGACGATGGCAATAACGCCAAAACCCGGGTGATCGAAATAATTCTTTTCGTTGAATTTCACCTTGCGCAGCTCGCGCAACGACCATGCCGGGTTGTTGCCCAGCTGCAGATCGACGCCCAGGTGCAGATACTGCTGGCCGCGTTCCAGGTAAATGCTGCCGTGCAGATCCGGCGCGGCCAGGCCCAGATCTGCGAGTTCAAGGCCGGCGTGTTTCGGCCAGTCGACCGCACTCTGTATCCAGCCGGCATGCGCCAGCACCCGCCAGCTGCCGCCCGCGCGCAGGCGCGCAGCGAGCCCGCCCAGCTGCATCTGCGAGGCGTCGAGCTGGCGCAATACGGACGGTGCCGGAGCGTCCGGCGAGGGCACGCCATCGAAGCCGCGTCCTTCTGCGGCCGCGGCCAGATCTTCACCAGCCGGAGGCGTCACGGCGCGAAATATGATGACTTCAACCTGATACGCGCTGGTGGCAGCGGCGCTGGCGGGCAGCGCCGCTGGCTGCCACAGCAACAGGACCGTCAGGCAGGTGAGGGTGCGCAGTGGGCTCATGGCTCTATGTTAGCAGGCCGGCGGGGCGCGACGCTGCAGCTGTCGTGGCGTGGCGTCAGTGTGCTAGCGGCGTTAGCGGGATTTAGGCGTCAGCCGCGTCATCAGCCTGACGGCAAAAGCGAGGCGTTCGGCCGGTTGTGGCAACGGGCAGTTGATGCGCAGTTTTGCCGGCCCGTCCATTCGATAGACGCGCGCTTCATTGCGCAGCAAATCAATAACGGCGTCAGCATCGACGCCGTGCTGGGCATCGAACTGCACACTGCCACCCTGCGGACCCAGGTCCAGCCGCCGCAGCCCCAGGGCGCGGGCGCGCAGGCGCAGCC
>JBAVRE010000132.1:0-29783 GCA_049694695.1 Steroidobacteraceae bacterium
AGTATGCGCAACACCTGGGCGGCACGCAGCGTCCCGGGTGGCTCCGACTCTGGCGCGGGCGCCGGCCGCCGCGCTACCGGCTGCACCGGCGGTTCGGGTTGGTCACGCAAGGAATCAATGGCGGCGCGCACGTTAGTGAGTGAGCGGGTCGCTGCTTCATCGGCGCCGGCTACCGCCGGTTCGGTGGCGCTGGGCGTAGTTGCCGGAGCCGCTGCGCTGGCAGGAGCTGCGACGGCCGCAGGCGCGGGCGCGGCCGGCGTTCGTGAGCGCAACTGCTGTCCGGGCGCAACGCCGGCCCAGGCCGCCGGATAGATATCGCGCACCACATCCAGCAGCTTTTCCGCCTCTTCCTGCGAGGAAAAATAGCCCATGTGCAGGCGGAATCGCTCGCGCCCGTCTTCACGGCGGCGCGAAACAAAGAACGTGAAACGTTTGAGCTGTGAATGAGTGGGATGCACCAACCCGACTGGCGTCGTCGACGCGCACAGATTGATGACGAAACTGGTCTGGGGGCTGGCCGGCGGCAAGAAACTGCCGGTGGTAGCGGCAAGATTTCCGTTCGGGCTCGTGGCCTGCTGCATTCGCTGTTCCCCGCTGTAGCGCCTGAAAGGTGACGGGCCTACGGTCGTTGAGCGGGAAGTCAGCGTGGCAATCTGCGCACCTGAGCGCCGCCTCGCTGGCAACCCCGCTTTCCCTCTTCAAGACAAAGGGACCGGAAGCTTTGCGTCCCTGCCTCACGACAGGTTTGCCATCACTGTAACGTGACGCAGTTTGGCATGCTGACGCTGTGGGTCAAGTGCGAATACGGAGAGCCGGTTCACACCTGCATGAGTGCAGTGCGGCACCACACACTTCTGTCAAATTGCACGGCCTCAGGCCGAGGCGCGCAGTTGCGGGAGTTCGGCGCCGCGCCGCCCACGCAGCAGGCTGGTGATTTCGGCCGCGGCGGCCGGTCGCGCAAAGTAAAATCCCTGGGCGAAATCGCAACGTCGGCTGCGCAGGAATTCCAGCTGTTCCATGGTTTCGACACCTTCGGCAACGACCTGCTTGCCGAGCGCGTGTGCCATGGTGATCATGGTTTCGGCCAGAGTTGCCGCCGTGCTGTTGGTGGCCACGCCTTCAATGAAGGAACGATCAATTTTTATGGCGTGCACCGGATGCGCGCGCAGGTAACCGAGCGATGAGTAGCCGGTGCCGAAATCATCCAGCGACAGACGCACGCCGAGCGCCGCCAGACGCCGCAGCGTAACCAGCGCTTCATCGTCAGCGAACACCGATTCGGTCATTTCAATCTCGAGGCGATCGGGCGGCACTTTGGCGCGCTCGAGCGCGCGGCGTACGAGCTTGGGAAAATCAGCCTGGCGCAGCTGCTGCACCGACACATTCAGTGCCAGGCGTGGCGGCGCAATGCCCTCGGCGCACCACTGCGCCAGCTGATCGCAGGCGGCCTCGAGCACCCAGGCGCCGATATCGACGATCAGGCCGCTGTGCTCGGCTGCCGGCACGAACTCGGCCGGATAGCGCATGGCTTCAAGTGGCGGCTGCCAGCGCAGCAAGGCTTCGAGTCCCGACAGGCTGCCGTCGCTGAGCGCGTACTGTGGCTGGTAATAGAGCGAAAATTCACGCCGCTGCAGGGCGCGATACAGACCGCTTTCCGCCGCCAGGGCGGGCATGCGCTGCATGGCGTGATCGTACAGCACGGCCCGCGAGCGGCCGGCTTCCTTGGCCCGATACATGGCCAGATCCGCGTTACGCATCAGATCATCGAGTTCGGTGCCATCGTCCGGAAACAGGGTAACGCCGATGCTGGCACGCACGAAGTAGTCGCGGCCACCGATATTCACGGACTGCTGCAAAGCATCGATGATGCGATTGGCCACGCGCAGCGCACCCTCACTGTTGCCGACGCTGCGCAGGATCACGGTGAACTCGTCGCCGCCCAGTCGCGCCACCGTATCGCCGTCCTTGACGCAGGAGCGCAGACGCTGCGCCACGATCTGCAGCATCTGATCGCCAGCCCCATGACCCACGGTGTCATTGACCTTCTTGAAGTGATCGAGATCGACGTACAACAGTGCGCCGCGCTGCACGCCTTCGGCCGCACTGACCAGTTCCTGCGACAGGCGATCGCGAAACAGCAGGCGATTGGGCAGGGCGGTCAGGGGATCGAAGTGCGCCTGACGATAGAGCTGTTCGCCGCGTGCGCTGTTGGAGAGCGCCACGCCAATGCGCGCCGCGCATTCGGTACCGAAGCTGGCGAGCTCGGCAGCCACTACCGGCGTACTGCGGTACCCCACCCCCAGCACCGCCACCAGCGAATCCTGCGAGACCACGGGCCAGAGCCAGAAGAACCCGGCGCCGAGCTGGTGCAGCGGATCAAGCAGACTGTGACGCCCGGGCTCGAAGCGCGCGACGGTGAGTCCGGAACGCTCCTGAAAGAGTTGCGAGAGCAGCGCCGGGTCGAGACTGATGCGGCTGATGGGTGCCGGGACACCGCTGCTGCACACATAGGCGCGTCCATACTCGGTGACGTCGCGGTCAAGCAGCGCCAGCATGGCGCCATCGCAGCCGGTAATGTTGCTCACCAGATCGAGCAGCCGATCGAGACACGATTCCAGCTCTGCCGATTCGAGCAGCATGCGATCTATTTCGTTGAGGCTGGCAAGCCCGCGCATCCTGCTGGCCAGAGTGCCAATGGTGCTGTTGAACTCGTCGACCAGCTGGCGCGGCTCATCCGCCGCCCCGGCAATGGCGACGCGCTGATAACGCCCAGCCGCCAGTTCACCCAGGGCGGCGCTCACCGATTCCAGTGCCGGCTGCCAACGCCGCAGCAGATACCAGCACAGCACTGCAATCAGCAGCAGCGCGGCCAGAGTCAGCGGCCACATGGCCTGCGCCACGGGTAGCCAGGCACCCGGCAATGCCGCGGTCGGCATACCAACCACGATAGTCCAGCGCCCGGCGGTCAGATGCGCCTCTTCGGGCACCACCGGCAGCACGGCGCCGCGCCATTCCTCACCACTCACTATCCAGGAGCGTAAGGCGCTGTCACGTTGCGAACTCAATACTGAGAGGCGCTCGCGCGAGAACATCGACAGCAGCTCATGCGGCACTGCGCCGCTCGCGGCCAGCAGCGCACCGGAACCATCGAGCACCACCAGCAGACGTTGAGTCTCGGGCAGTTCCTCCATGCCCTGCCACAGCCAGTCGCGGTTCAGTTCCATGATGGCGAGCGTGCTGCCCCCGGCGATCACGGCGCGCACCATGTAAAGATTGGTGTGCAGGTCGGTGCGCGATCCGGTACGCAACAGGGTTTGTCCGGTGCCCAGCGCCAGCTGGTCGCTGGCCGCCAGTTCGACCGGCAGATTCTCGAAGGTGCGGTCCGCGATCATGACGCCGGCAATGGCGGCTGAGCGAGCCAGGCGTTGCCGCAGGACGTAACCGGCAACGCCGGCATCGCCGCCGACAGCAAAATGAGCGATGGATTCGGCGGCCAGCAGGCGGGTACGAAGTTCACGCGCGTAGTCACGGCCGACGCTGACATTTTCGGCACGGGCAAGCTGCTCATTGCGCTGTGCGATCGTGCGCACCGCTATGGCGTAGGCCGCCAGCAGCAAGGCACCCGCCAACAGCGCCATGGCGGTCGCCAGGCGGCGGCGCATCGTCGGTCCGGTGGCGTTATCGGTCGGCGGCATTATCGGCAGGGGCGGCAATTACTGCAGTCAATTTAACGAATGCCGGTCACCCGCCTATGCGTGCCAGGTCACGCATTGAGGACTTAATACCCGTCGACTGCGAAGTGCATCACACTCGCGGCGCGAACTTGCCGGTGCGCGCCAGGCTTTGCAGGCCTGCGTAGGTGTGGCGCAATACGCCGGCACGGCCAGTGCGTGCCGCTGCAAGCATTGCCGCGGCCACCACGCGCGCGTTGATGGCGCGATAGCGTTCGAAGCGCCCCAGCAGCAAAGGGTTTAGCAACGGCAGACTCCAGCGCGCCAGGCTCTCACCCAGGCGCCACTGCCTGCGCTCACCCAGCAATAGGCCCGGCTGCATCAGATGCAGGGCGCGCAGCCGCAACGCTTCGAGCGCGACCTCGGTCTCGCCCTTTACACGCAGATAGAAATTGCCGGATGACCGGTCGGCGCCCGCGGAAGATACCACCGCCAGGCATTGCGCACCGGCGGTCTGTGCGCCGCGCGCGAAGCTCAGGATCAGATCATGGTCGACGGCGCGAAACGCCGCTGGCGACCCCGCTTCCCGGAGCGTCGTGCCGAGGCAACAGTAGGCATCGTGGCAGCTGAGACCCTGCATTTCATTTTCCAGGGACGCAAAGCGCAGGATGCGATTGACCAGGCGCGGTGATTCGAGCGCCAGCGGCCTGCGCGTCAGGGCGACAACGCGCGTGTAGTCGCCCGAATCGACCAGCGCACGCACCAGCGCCAAGCCCACCATGCCGTTGGCGCCTGCCACGAGCGCAATGCGTTGGGTGTCTGCCTGCATGGGCGCAAGCTTAACCTGCACGCCGGCGTAATGGCACGTCCGCTGGGAGGGCTAGAGCGCAAATTCCAGCTGCCCGCTGGCACGCGGCGCGCGAAAGTGCTGGGTCGCCAGCTCCAGGGTGCGCTCCTGGTTCAGGTCCAGGCGACGACAGGCAAGTTCAAAGCGCGCGCGCAGCAACTGCGCCCATGGTCCGGTGCCGCGCATACGGGCGCCAAAGCGTGCATCGTTATCCTGGCCGCCACGGGCCTGCTGTACCAGCGACAGCACATGCGCGGCACGCTCCGGGTAATGCTCGGCGAGCCAGTCGCGAAACAGCTGCTTGAGCTCGTGCGGCAGGCGCAGCAGCACGAAACCAGCGCGCGTCGCGCCGGCCTGGGCGGCAGCCTCGAGCAGACTCTCGAGCTCGGCATCATTGATGGCTGGAATAATCGGCGCAGTCATCACACCCACCGGAACGCCGGCTGCCGCCAGTGATGCGATGACCCGCAGGCGCGCCTGCGGCGAGGCGGTACGTGGCTCGAGCTTACGTTTCAGCTCGACATCGAGCGTGGTGCAGCTGACATAGACCCGGGTGAGATTGAGTGCTGCCAGCTCACGCAACAGCTCGAGATCACGCAGCACCAGCGTGCCTTTGGTGGTGATGCTGACCGGGTGGCGGGCGGCGAGCAGCACTTCGAGCAGCGAGCGCGTTACCCTGAGGCGTTGCTCGAGCGGTTGGTAGGGATCGGTATTGGCCCCCAGCATGATCGGCTTGCACCGGTAGCCCGGCTTCGACAGCTCGGCGTGCAGCAGCGCTGCGGCATTCTCCTTGTAAAACAGCCTGGTCTCAAAATCGATGCCGGGTGAGAGATCCATGTAGGCATGACTGGGCCGGGCGTAACAGTAGACGCAGCCGTGCTCGCAGCCCCGGTACGGATTGATCGACTGCTCGAAGGGAATATCGGGTGAATCGTTGCGGCTGATGATCGAGCGCGCCGCCTCGGGACGCACCTCGGTGGCAATGGAATCGGCCTGCTCTCCCCGGTACCAGCCATCGTCGATGGCCAGGGTAGTGTGCGCGGCAAAGCGCGCTGCCGGATTGCTTAGCGCGCCGCGGCCTTTGAACAGCTTCGCCATGAGGCTACTGTACGGATATACAGCCTCAGTGCAAGTGCTTCAGGCGCCGCAGCGCCGGAAACATGAAGCTCCAGCTGAGCGCACAAGCCAGGGTGAGCACACCGCCCACCACCACCGCCGGCACGGCGCCGAACCAGCTGGCCGTCAGGCCCGACTCAAACTCACCGAGCTCATTGGAAGCGCCGATGAACATGGAGTTCACGGCGCTGACCCTGCCACGGATCGCGTCGGGCGTCGCCACCTGCACCAGGACCGAGCGAACGTAGACGCTGATCATGTCAGCGCTGCCGCCGATCAGCAGTGCGGCGCAGGAGAGTGCAAAATTCTGCGACACACCGAAGACAATCATGCACATGCCGAACACGGCAACGCCACCGAACAACCAGCTGCCGGCGTGATTGCGCAGCGGTCGTAGTGCCAGTGTGATGCCGACCACGGCCGCACCTGCTCCGGGCGCCGCCCGCAACAGCCCCAGGCCCACGGGACCGGTGTGCAGGACGTCGCTGGCATAGATGGGCAGCAACGCCACGACGCCGCCGAACAACACCGCAAACAGATCGAGCGACATCACGCCCAGCACCAGGGGGTTGTGGCGCACAAAGACCAGGCCTTCAAGAAAACGCCGGGTACTGCCGACGGGCGGCGCGGCGGCGGCGCGGGTCGGTGCGCGAATCAGCCCGAAACACAGCGCGGCGGCCGCAAACATCAGCAGGCAGACGCCATAGAGCACGCGCGCACCGAGCAGGTACAGCACGCCACCGAGCGCCGGTCCGCACACCGCGGTGATCTGAAAAATCATCGCACTGAGCGCCACGGCGCGGCCCAGCTCTTCGCGCCGCACGAGTTGCGGCAGCATCGATTGCATGGCCGGCGCCCAGAAAGCGTGCGTGGCCCCAAACACGGCGAGCAGCAGGTAAATGGGCCAGACGTGCTGCAGTGGCCCGGCGCTCAACGTCAACAGCGCCAGCGCACACAAAGCTTCGAGACCATAGGCCCACATCACCACGCTGCGTCGCGCAGCGCGGTCGGCCACATGACCCCCGACCAGCACCAGCACCACAAACGGCAGGAATGAACTCAAGCCGGCCAGTCCGAGTGCCAATGGATCGCGCGTCAGGGCGTACACATGCCAGCCAACACCGACCGCCAGCATCTGCCAGCCAAGCGTGCCGCACAAGCGGCCCAGGGCATAGCAGCGCGGGTCGCGGCGACGCAGGATCGCCAGTGCCCCGGTATCAGCGCCCTCCAAACCGGGCCTCCGCGACCAACTCAACCCGCCAGGAAACTGCGATAAGCGGGATTGTCAGTCTCCTCGGTATACGGGAAGTCGAGTTCCTTGAGGTGCAGCAGAAACTGTTCGCGCTCCGGCTTGGCAACCTGAATGCCGGCCAGTACGCGCCCGCTATCCGAACCGTGATTGCGATAGTGAAACAGCGTGATGTTCCAGCGCGTGCCGATGGCCTGCAGGAAGCGCAACAGCGCGCCGGGCCGTTCCGGGAATTCAAATCGATACAGCAATTCGTCGCTGAGGCCAGTGCCCAGACCGCCGACCATGAAGCGCACGTGCAGCTTGGCCATCTCATTGGCGCTCATGTCGAGGACGCCGAAGCCCGCGGCCTGCAACCGCGCACTGACGGCGGCGCACTCTTCCTGACCGGCGCCGAGCGAAAAGCCGACAAATAACCGCGCCCGCTCCGCGCCCTGGTGGCGATAATTGAATTCCGTGACGCTGTGTGGGCCCAGTATTTCGCAAAAGCGCAGAAAACTGCCGGGCTGCTCCGGGATCTCCACCGCCAGCAATGCTTCGCGACCGGCACCAAGATCGGCGCGCTCGGCGATATAGCGCAGGCGGTCGAAATTCATGTTGGCGCCGCTGCAGATGGCCACCAGCCGTTGCCCGGCAGGCGCGCCGCGCGCCAGGTACTGCTTGAGGCCCGCGACCGAGAGCGCGCCGGCCGGCTCGAGGATCGCGCGGGTATCTTCGAAGACGTCCTGGATGGCGGCGCAGATCTGATCGGTAGTGACCAGCAGCACTTCATCGACGTAGCGGCGTGCGAGCGCAAAAGTTTCCTCGCCGACGCGCCGCACCGCGACGCCGTCGGCGAACAGGCCGACGCGCTCGAGCGTCACGCGCTGCCGGGCGCGCAGTGATTCATACATGGCGGCGGCATCCTCGGGTTCGACGCCGATGACGCGCACGCGCGGATAGACCTGCTTGACGAACGCGGCGATGCCGGCGATCAGTCCCCCGCCACCGACTGGCACGAAGATCGCATCCAGCTCGCCGCCGGTCTGATGGACGATCTCCATGCCGATGGTGCCCTGGCCGGCGATCACGTCCGCATCGTCAAAGGGATGCACGAACACCAGCCCCTGGGTGCGCGCCAGACCCAGTGCATGCTCGAATGCAGCGTCGTAGAAATCACCGTGCAGCACCACTTCGCCGCCCAAGTCGGCCACCGCCTGCACTTTGATAGCGGGCGTAGTCACCGGCATCACGATGACCGCGCGCACGCCGCGATGGCGCGCGGCCAGTGCCACGCCCTGGGCGTGATTGCCAGCCGAAGCGCTGATCACGCCGCGCGCAGCAACCGCGGCGCTCAGGTGCGCAATCTTGTTGTACGCGCCGCGCAGTTTGAAAGAGAAGATCGGCTGCAGGTCTTCACGCTTCAGGCGGATGTCCGCGCCCAGGCGACGCGACAGCCGCGGTGCGGCATCCAGCGGTGATTCGATCGCGACGTCATAGACGCGCGCCTTGAGTATGCGTTGCAGATAGTCGTCGCTCATGTACCTATCGTACACGGACTCGGGCCAGGCGCTGGCGTGGACTAGCTTGCCGCCGCGCCCGTAGTCTGGCCGTCAGGGTCGGCGGCCTGCGGCTTGAGGACATAGCGGAATCCGGTCCTGCCGATGGTCACCAGATCGCCCTCGCACAACTGCCGGCGCCCGACCTTCACGCCATTGACGAATACACCGTTGGTGCTGTTGAGATCCTCAATGACCGCGCCAAAGGCCGAGACCAGCACCACGGCATGGTGGCGGCTGATAAAATCGGCATCGATACACAGGTCATTGTCGGGCGTGCGTCCGATGGTGGTGGTGCGCCGGAGCAGGTGTACGATGCCGGTGTCGCCCTCGGTACGCACCAACAGGCGCACCATGCTGTCGCGCCCGGCGGCACTGCCGCGCAGCGCCGCTGCACCGGCTTCGCCGCCGGTACCCATCATCTCAGCCGCGGCATCGCGGACACCGGCCGCGCGCTTTTCGCCCAGGTGCTCCGCGGTCGCCAGCCGCGCGCGTAGCGCGATCTCGTTGCTCTCAAGCCTGGCGATGCGCACTGCGCGTTGCTGCTGCTCGCGCTCCATGGTGCGAATCAGGTCTTCAGCGGCGGCCAGATCGCCGCGCAATGATTCGTTGCCCAGTTGCGCGGCCCGCAGTTGCTCGTGCAGCGCCTGCAGTGCCTCTTCATGATCGGCAGCAGCGCGCTGCAAATCAGTGATGCCGCTGAGTGCGGCGCTGTGCTGTTGTTGACTGGCCGCGGTCGCGGCCTGGGCCTGCGCCAGCTCCGTGGCCAGTTCGTCGACTCGCGCTCGCATGGCATTGAGTTTTGCCTGCGCCATGGCCTGCGCAGACTCCGTCTCGGCACGTGCGGCCTCGACCTGCGCACGCGCGCCGGCCGCCTGCGCCTGCGCCTGCGCCAGCTCCACCGCCAGGCTCTGCAGGCGGGCGTCGCGCTCATCAAGCAGCTCTTCGCGCTCGCGCAACATCGAATCGAACAGGTAGCGGCGCCCCTCGAGGTGCTGCAGCGCTTCGTCGTGCGCGGCCGAGCGGCGCCGCAATTCGACCAGATCGTTGTGCGCGCGCAGCAGCGCGCCCTCACGCTGGCTGCGCTCGCGCTCCCAATCGCTGCGCTGCGTGGCCTGCACCGCGGCCTGCTGTTCACGCAGGTTGTTGGCATCGTGCAGTTCGGCCTGAACACGCTCCAGGCGCAGGCGCAGATTGTCGCGCTCGGCCTCGCTCAGGCGATGCTGCTCGACGCCGGTCGCCAGGTCTCTTTCCAGCGCGGCGATGCGCGCCAGGTCTTCACGGCGCCCTTCGCGCTGTTCACTGTCAACCAACGGCAGCCGCAGTATTTCTTCAGTAGCCTCGCCGGCGCCCATATGGTGTGCGACCGGGGCATCGCCAAGCGCTTCCGCCAGCGATGGCAGACTGGGCAGTTCAACCGTGTCTTCCAGATCTTCGGTCACTGGCAGTACACGGTGTTTGTTCGTGTTCATGGTTGCGTTTGAGTCTACGCGAAGGTTTGCGCAGTGGCCGAGGGCATGCGCAAAAGTGCGACCCACTTCTTAATCAGGCGGCAGGGTCTTCGCCAAAAAAACCCATAAGATCATCGAGTTGGCTGCCCAGAGCGCCCTCGGCTACGGCTGTAGCGCCCGCTGCGGCCAGCGAAAACTCGCGCAGCGGTACGCCACATTGACGTGCCCTGGCCAACGCGGCCGGACTGGCCGCCGACCAGCCTATTCGACGCACCAGCTCCGGGCGCAGTGCGACCAACGCCATGGCAACCTCCAGGCCCTCACCCTGCGCGAGCACATCAACCCGGCGCTGACGCAGGGAATCGAGCAGGTCGGCCACGGCGCAGGCCCACTGGCCTGCATCGGCTGCCCCGGGCACAGGGTCGGACCCTCCAAAGCCAGGCAGGTCCGGCGCGTAGATCGAGCGATTGTTCCCCAATGGCCCCAGCAGCACGCTGAAAAAGCTCCCCAGCCCACGAGCACCGGGCAGGCATACCAGGGCGGTCGCCTCATCGAAGCCGCCGCCCGGCGGTATGGCCTGGTGCACATGCAGCTGGCCAAAGCGGCAATCGAAATAGGTGCGGCGCAAGCGCGCTGGCGTACCCATCAGGAGTTCTCAGCGTCAGGGTCGGCATGCATGCGGTGCATGAAGCGATGTACCAGCGGCGCGGCAATCACACCCGCAAAAGCCAGTACCGCAATGCCTGAATAGAGTGCGTAGGTACCGGCAAAAATCTTGCCGGCAGTGCTGACCGGCGCCACCAGCGGGCCCATGCCTGAGAGGATCATCGCGGCATTTTCGTAGGCATCTACCCAGCTCAGACCTACCAGGCCGTGATAACCCAGCATGCCGACGGCCAGCGAGACCGCGATCAGCACGCCGCCCAGGCCCAGGCTGCGCAATTGGCGCCGCACATAGTGCGGCCACTGCGCCACCGGCTGCGAGACATGTTCGTAGCGGACCACGCGCCTGGGCGAGTTCACCATTTCACTCCACCATTGTTGCAGGACCAGGCCGCTAAATTGCACTGCGCGCCATCTAGTTGCAAGCCAACCCTGGGCTGCCGTCGTGCTAACGTGTCGGCAGTAGTGGTGACGGCAGCGCGCGAGGCAAGCTCAAGTATGCAGCAGATCCTGCTGGTCGATTTTGAAAACGTGCCCAAGGTCGACCTGACCGCCGTGCCGGCCGGTGTGGTGGTGCCGTTCTTCTTTGGCGCGGCGCAGAAATCAGTGCCCACCGATTTTCTCAGGGCGGCATTGAAACTGGGTGAGCGCTTCGTGCCCATCGATATTGCCGGGGCTGGCCGCAACGCGCTCGACTTCCACATCGCGTTTTACCTGGGCGAATACCTGACCCGCAATCCGGCCGCCCACTGCGTAATCCTGTCGCGCGACAAGGGTTTCGATCCGCTGGTCAAGCACCTGAACGCACGCGACTACAACGTCCGGCGGGTGGCGACGCTCGAGGAAGCTTTTCCGGCCTTGCCCAGGCAGCAATTGCCGGTGGCCGCCAGGCCCAGGTCCGGCGCGGGCGGCGCCGGCAGGCGCGCGGTGGTCGCCACCGTGGACAATGCCGTTGCCTGGCTCGCCACAATGGACAAGGGCAAGCGGCCGAAAAAACGGCCCGCCCTCGCCGCTCATCTGCATTCTCATTTTGCCGGCAAGCTCTCGGCAGCCGACATCGAGCAACTGGTGGATCGGATGATCGCCGAGCGGCGCCTGGGCGAAGCAGGCGGCAAGCTCAGCTATCAGTTCTGAACGGGGTTAGACTTTAACAGCGGCCACCGGAAGTAGGCATAGGGGGAAATGAAATCGAAGTAGCAGTCCACGGTTTTCATGCTCTATCCCACGGATGAGGGCACCTGCGTGCCATCTCCTTTCAAACAAAGTCCAGGATCAGCTCATCGCCCGATCACTTCTCGGGCGGCGCCCGGACCAGATGCTCCGCCAGTGCCACCCAATGACCGTTGCGCCGGATATAGACCGTAGTAATGCGATAAACGGTGGTATAGGCCTTACCTTCATCTGTTCCCCGAACGCTATCGGTCTCGACGATCACCGCCGTATCGGCATCCACCCGCACCATTCGATCGCTCAGCTCCTGCGACTCACTCGGATCCGGATCGCCCCCGATCACGGCCTTGATAAACCCTTCCTTGTCGTACGGCTTCCCGGCCCCGAAGGTGGCGACGAAATGCTCGTCGAGGATGCGCCGCAGAGTGGCTGCATCATGCTTAACCTCGGCATCGGCCCACGCACGATCCAGGTCGAGTACCTGCTGCTCCGCTTGAGCCACTGTCGTCGACTCCACGGCCGGCTCGCCTGCCAAAGCGCACAGACAGGGGAAGGCGCCTACCACGATCAGTCCCAACCACGACGTTTTCATGAGCTCACCTCCGAATAGAAAGCAGTGAACGACATCCCCAACCTCAGAACCGAATCCTCCCCGTCAGCATCTGCCAGAACATCACCCAGTCCCCCGCCAGACTGAACAGGGGCCGCTGAAACGTCGCCGGCCGGTTCTTCTCAAACACAAAATGTCCCACCCACGCGAACCCATACCCGACAACCGGCGCCAGCCATAACAGTCGCACCTGCCGGGTCACCACAGTAATCGCCACAATCACCAGCACCAGCGTTGAGCCCACAAAATGCAGCCGCCGACAGGTGCGATTCGCGTGCTCACCGAGATAGAAGGTGTAGAAAGCCCGGAATCCCGCTTTCGCGTCAGTCTGCGCCCGACTCACCGCAATGCCCTCCTCTCACGGCTTCAGCAATTTCATCTCATCGAGATGCATATCAACGATGCCAAAGAACTGCTCCCGCACCGCAGTCTGGAACGCCTTCTGCTCTTCAGCGCTGTACTGATCCCACGCACTCTTCCAGACCCATTGATCCCGACCCGTAGTACACGGCTCCTGCCAGGCACGCGCTATCACCTTGCCCGTGTCGACCCGGTACAGGACCATACGGAAACTCACATACACGCACTGCATTGTCATCCCAAAGGCACTGCGCCGAAACAGACCAAACCCCGGCCTGTGAAACGGCGAATTCTCGCCACCGTCGGTTTGCTGGATCAGCAGCAGCGCCTCATTGCCCTGCTCCTTTGCCAGCGCGAGAAGCGTTTGCACGCCCTCGCGCGACACGTCCGTGTCTTTGGCTTTCTTATATAGGGACGCGACCGACAGCTCCCCGAGCTTCAATGCTTCGGCCGGAATGCGCCCCCGGAGCCCGATCGTACGCAGCGCTTCGCCCGTAACCTCAGTATTCATGTCCCAGGCCGGCACACTCGCGTCGTACGCCTTGTTCTGAAACACCGTCATCCCGATCGATACCCCATGAAAGGAATCGCCCAGCAGGCTCACGACCGCCATGCGCTGAATGCCCTCCAGCTCCGCATCCGTCGCCGCGCCTCCTCCAAACAGTCCTGCCGACGCGCTGCCCGCGGCGCCCAGCGCCACGAACAGCAAGCCCACCCAGAATTGTTTTGCCATGATCCTGCTCCCCATGCCTATCTCAGTACCTGCCCAACGCCTCACCTGAGCGCCCTCTTCACGGCCTCAGGATCCGTCTCGATGACCCTGATTAACACAGCCGAAGGACCAGCAGGCTGCCTCCTGCCCTGCTCCCAATTCTGCAAGGTATCGACACTTACCCCGACAAGCTTCGCAAACTCTTTCTGCGACATACCCGTTCTCGCCCGAATGACGACAACTCTCTCCGGCCAATGCACCCGCGTCCTTCCCTTTCGACGAACCACTGCTTTCTTGCTTCCCATGGATGCATTATCCGCGAACTACGCCACTGGCGTACAGATCCCTCCACGCCAGTCGCGACGCCACCTTCCACGCCGAAGGCGCCATCATCCAGAATCTTCTCACCACCGTGCAGCGTCTGCAGGCGGCGGTCGACGCCCTGCACACCACGCTCCTCCGCCAGATCGCGTATCTCGCCACGCACCTCGATCCTGAACTGACACGCGCCACCTTCCATGACTGGGTCCCGACCTTCGCCCTGTCCCTCGAAGGCCTGCTCTTCGCCTTCCTCTTCGCGCTCGTGCTCTGGTTACTCTTCCACACGGTGTGGCGACTCATCGCCCATGCATGGTCTCCGGAAACCCCAACCATCCCACAGCGCATCGAACCCTCGATTCGCGATCACCGACCTCGGCAGGGGCCCTGATGATGCCCCCTTCCCGATACGCTGCTGTGCTGTGCGTTGAACTCACGCGCCAATTCGTTACTCTCGTAGTAGGCGAATAGTAAGCGTCTAGAACATCCCCGAAGGATCGAAGTTCCCGGTCTCGGCGGCATCGCGCGAGGGGATGTAATCGCCGGTGATCATGGCATCGTAGCCCTGTCCGGGGCCGACCATCGGATACACGCCGGCATCCGGATCGATGATCACCTCGAGAAAGGCCGGGCCCTTGAAGGCGAGGAATTCGGCGACCACAGCGGCGACATCCTGCGGGCGATCGAGACGGCGCGCATAGCCGAAGCCGTCGGCCTGCGCGGCCTTGATGAAATCCTTCTTGTGCAGCGATTTGTCGCTGCCGGAAAGGCGCCCCTTGAAGAACAGTTTCTGCCACTGCTTGACCATGCCGTCGCCGAAATTGTTGAGCACCACGACCTTGACCGGCAGGTCGTAGGTGGTCGCGGTCTCCAGTTCGCCGATGTTCATGCGGATGCTGGCGTCGCCATCGATGTCGATGACCAGTCGATCCGGGTTGGCCACCTGCGCGCCAATGGCCGCTGGCAGACCAAAACCCATCGTGCCCATGCTGCCAGAGGTCAGCCAGCGGCGTGGCCCGCCAAAATCGAACAGCTGGGCAGCCCACATCTGATGCTGGCCAACGCCGGTAGTGATGATCGCCGTGCCGCGGGTGTGGCGATTGATCTCGTCGATCACATGGTGTGGCTGGACGCGCTCGCCATCGCGGCGGTAATTCATGCGATAGCGCTTCTTCAGGGACGCGAGGTGCGCGTGCCAGGGCGCATAGTCGCGTTGGCGGGCGGCGCGCACCACGGCGGCACGCAGCTCGTCCAGGGCCTCGGGCAGGCGGCCGACGTGACTCCAGCGCGCCGCTTTCACCTTGTTGATTTCCGCGCGATCGACATCGAGGTGCGCAATGGTGCGCGCACCGCGCGCGAACTTGCGCGGATCACCGGCGACACGATCATCGAAACGCGCACCCGCAGCCAACAGGAAGTCACAGTCCTCGACCGCATAGTTGGCGTAGGCGACACCGTGCATGCCGAGCATGTGCATGGCCAGCGGGTGCGTGGTGTCGATGCTGCCGATGCCCATCAGGGTGGTGACCACGGGAATGTTCAGGGCTTCGGCGAAAGCCGTCAGGGCACGCGCACCATTGGCGTTGATCACACCGCCACCGGCGTAGATCAGCGGGCGCTGCGATTCGGACAGCAGTTCGACGAATTTTTCCGCCTGCCGGGCATCGATCGCACTGGCGGCCAGCTCGGCGCTGCGCTTGCGGTAACCTGGAATCGGCAGCACACCGCTACCGCGGAACACGCCGGCCCAGTTCTGCACGTCCTTGGGAATGTCGATCACCACCGGACCCGGCCGACCGCTGCGCGCGATCTCAAAGGCAGTGCGCACCGTGGCTTCGAGGCGTGTCGGGTCGGTAATCAGAAACACATGCTTGGCCACCGGGCCCATCAGCGCCGCAACCGGCGCCTCCTGGAAGGCGTCGGTACCCACGGCAGCCGTGGGCACCTGGCCGCAGATCACCACGATCGGCACCGAATCGGCCAGGCTGTCGCGCACCGGCGTGACCGTGTTGGTGGCCCCGGGACCAGAGGTCACCAGGCACACGCCCACTTTGCCACTGGCGCGCGCATAACCGGCAGCCATGAATCCGGCGCCCTGCTCATTGGCCGGCACGATCAGGGGAATCTCGCGCCCGCCGGCCGTGCGCTGCGCCTCATTGAAGGTGAACACGGCGTCATAGGTAGGCAGAATCGCGCCGCCGCTGTAGCCAAAGATGGCGCCGACGCCCTCATCGGCCAGCACCTGGACGATGATCTGGGCGCCGCTCATGGCCGTGCCTGCCAGCGGGTGGGTTGGGGCGGGCGCCGGGGCCTGGTTGACGATTTCAGTCATGCGACAAGCCTATCAGTTTGCGCCGGCAGCACAAAACTCCGTTATTCTAGGCTTATGCGTCACATCATAGGCATTCTGCTGGAGAACGAAGCGGGCGCGCTGGCGCGCGTCGCCGGCATGTTTTCCAGTCGTGGCTATAACATTGAATCACTGTCGGTGGCACCCACCGACGATGCGGCGGTCTCGCGCCTGACGCTGGTGACCAGCGGCACCGACGCGGTCATCCAGCAGATCGTCAATCAGCTTGGCAAGCTAATCGACGTGGTGCGCATTGATGACATGACGCGCGGCGAGCATCTGGAGCGCGAACTGGTGCTGGCGAAACTGCGTGTTGAACCGGCACGCCGCGATGCGCTGCGCGGCTACGTGGTGCGTACCGGCGGCCGGGTGCTCGACCCGTCCATCGAGGGCTTCATCGTCGAGCTGCTCGGCAGCGAAACAGAAGTCAGCGGCTTCATGCGCGAGCTGGCCGCGCATGGCGAACTGCTGGAAGTCGTGCGTAGCGGCGCGCTGGGCATCAGCCGCAGCAGCCGGGCGCTGCGCCTGGTGGAACCGGCCTGAAGTCGTCGCCGCGACCCCCTGAGCGCCAACAGGCCCTAGAGCGCTGCGTTATCGGTCTCGCCGGTGCGAATGCGTATTACGCGCTCGATCTCGGTGATGAATATCTTGCCGTCACCGACCTTGCCGGTCTTGGCGGTCCTGATCACCGCTTCAATCACCTGATCAACCAGATCACTGCGCACTGCGACTTCGACACGCGTCTTGGGCACAAAATCGACGACGTATTCGGCGCCACGATACAGCTCCGTATGGCCGCGTTGCCGGCCGAAGCCCTTGACTTCGCTGACGGTCATGCCCGAGACACCCAGCTCGGACAGTGCAGCGCGCACATCGTCGAGTTTGAAAGGTTTGATAATTGCGGTAACCAGTTTCATGCGAGAGCTCCCGCCTCATTTCCAGTAGGGTCGGCCAGTTGGCATCCTGGAATTGCAGCTTTCGTGCCATGACGCGTGACGCGCCAGGCAGGCGCAAAAGCCGCAGACGGCAAGCGCGGCGCTGCACGGCGGCACCAATTTGGCGCGCGTTGATCGGCGACCTGCCCGCCGGTGGTGCGCGCACCGCTGCGGGCGCAGTGCACCGCGACCGCTGGTTGCGCAGCGAGCCGCGTCAGGCTGAGCGGCCGCGCAGGCTCGAAATCGTACCGGCCTGTTCGGCCGTGACCATCGCGCGCGCCAGTTGCGCGCCCTGCGCCCGCAGCCAGGTCGGCACGGCCTCGGCCGCCATTGGACGGCTGATGAAATAGCCCTGCGCCAGATCGCATCCGAGGCGCAGCAAGGTCGCCCATACTTCAGGCGTTTCGATGCCTTCGGCCACGACCTTCAACCCCAGGCCATGACCGAGTTCAATCGTGGTGCGCACGATGGCGATATTGCTGCTGGAGCGCTCGAGATTCATGACGAAGGCGCGATCGATTTTCAGCTCATCGACCGGCAACGCGTGCAGCTGCGCCAGGCTGGAGTGCCCGGTGCCAAAATCGTCGATCGCAAAGCGCACGCCAGCGCTGCGCAACTGCTGCATGACCTGCGCCGCCAGCTGCGGCTCGCGCATGATGGCGCTCTCGGTGACCTCGAGCAGCAGCCGGCTCGCGGGCGCAGCGTGTTCGCGCAGCAGCGCCAGCACGCGCGCGGCCAGCTCACCATCGGCGAAGTCTGCGGCCGAAAGATTCACGGCGATCTCGGCATCGATGCCGGCGCGCTGCCACTGTCCCAGCTGCGCAATGGCGGTATTCAGCACCCAGCGCGACAGGTCCGGCAGCACCGAGGCGCGCTCGGCGAGCGGAATGAATTCCACCGGCGAGATATTGCCGAGCGTCGGATGCGACCAGCGCAGCAGCGCCTCGAAACCCACGACTGCGCGATCGGTCATGTTGACCAACGGCTGGTAGTGGAGGCTCAGGCCCCTGCCGGTCAGCGCGTGGCGCAATTCGGCCACCACCAGCACGCGCCGGCGATGCTCGGCATCGTGTGTCGCCTCATAGACCACCGCAACCGTGCCCTGCTCCTTGGCCTGCAGCAGCGCGACATCGGCCTGACGCAGCAGGTCGTCGACAGATGCGCGCGGCGCACGCCACTCGCTGATACCGGCGCGGATGTCGATGCTCAGGCGCAGCTCGCCCAGTTGCACGCCGGATCGCAGTTCCTCGCTCAGCACCAGCACGCGGTGCATGAGCTCGCTGTCGTGCAGCGCGCACGCAAGCACGAACTGATCGGCGCCGACGCGCGCGCACGGTAACTCCGCGCCGGCCAGCAGACCCAGGCGCGCGGCCAGCAGCTTGAGCAACTGATCGCCGACCTGATGGCCCACGGAGGCGTTGACATCGCGAAAGCGCTGCACATCGAGCATCACGATGCTGCACAGTCCGCCCTGCGGCAGCGCCATCAGGCATTCACGCAGCCCCTCACGATTGGGCAAGGCGGTCAGGGTATCGTGGGTCGACTGGTGCACGATGCGCGCTTCGCGATCGCGGATGCCCTGCTGCATGGCGTTGAAGGTGCCGGCCAGGCGCTGAAACTCGCTGCCGCCGGGAATCTGGATGTTCTCGCAGTAGTAGCCTTTCTCGATCTGGTGTGCAGCACTCACCAGCATTCCCAGCGGCCGCACCGCGCTGCGGCTGGCGAGCAGGGCGACGACGATAGCGCCGACCAGGGCAACGCCGCCGATGAGCAGCAGCGCAAAGCGCATCTGCCGGAACGGTGCCATGGCAGCGTCCTGGGATTGCTGCGCGATCAGTTGCAGGGTACCGCTCTGCGCCTGGAGCGGTGCGCTCAGCGTCAGGTACTGTGCATCCTGGAGAGTGGAAAGCATCGGCACGTCGCGGCTAGTGCTTTGCGGGGTCGAGGTCGCCAGCGCCGTGGCGCGTGCCGGCGCGAGCGTGGAAATGATGCCGTTGCCGCTTCCCGGCTCATGAAAAACGAAACTGATATCGGTACCCGCGAGTGCCGCCAACTGCTCCGCCAGCGACTGATCGAGCGCAAAGCCGAGCGCTACCCAGGCAATGACCTGCGGCGCACGGATCGGTGCGATGACGATCTGATAAGGGCGGCCACCGACAATTGCGAACGGCGCCGCCGCCATCCCGTCCTCGGGCAGGTGCAGGCTGCGACTCGACTGGGTGGCCAGTTCCCGGGTGTTGGCGGCAACCACTGTGCCATCGAGTGAGTACAGCACGGCCAGATCAGCCGAGACGCGTTGCGCATGATTGGCGAGTGCCGATTGCATGGTGGACTGATCAGAGGTGGCCACCGCCTCCTTGAATCCATAGTCCCTTACCAGCACGTCGGTGGCGGAGCGCAGCAGGTGGGTACGCTCGGCCAGCGTGCGATCGAGCATGGCCCGCGTGGCGGTGAGCTGGCGCACGGAATCGGCACGCACTGCACCACGAATCGAGGCCAGGGCAAGCATGATCGTCACGCCCTGGGCGAGCGCCATCAGGGAAACGATCAGAATGAGGAGTCGGTTCTTGAAGCTGCTCACGGTTGCGCGCTCTAATCCACCCGCTCATGCATAGTAGAAGCGCCCTGCTCATTCTTTATGTGACCGCCTGCACGGTTCTGGCCATGCCACGGCTGGCAGGGGCCGCTGGCGAGTTGTCGGTCACGGTCAGCAGCGCCACGGGTGCTGCGGTCGAAGGTGCGGTGATCATCGCCGAGCCACACAAAGGCGGGGTGCGGCCGCGCGCTGGACAGAAGGCGGTCATGGATCAGCGCAACCTGATGTTCGTGCCTGAAGTGCTGATTGTGCCGACCGGCGCAGCGGTGGACTTTCCCAACAGCGACCAGGTGCGCCATCAGGTGTATTCGTTTTCCGGCGCAAAGAAATTCGAGCTCGCGCTGTACGCCGGACGCCCACAGGCGCCGGTGATCTTCGATCGCGCCGGCCTGGTCACGCTGGGCTGCAACATTCACGACAACATGCTCGGCTACATCTGGGTGACGGATTCGCCCTGGTACGGCCAGAGTGACGCCAGCGGTCGATTGCAACTGCGCGATCTGGCCGCGGGTGAATACACGGTTCGCATCTGGCACGCGCTGCTCAATGAAGGCGGGCCGCAGCTTGAACAGCGCATCACCGTGACCGACAACCAGGTCACCACCGCGAACTTCAACCTCAAGCGGCCGCTGCGGGCGCCGATGCACAATCACGGAGCGGACAAGAAATGGGAAGACTACTGAACGCCGCGCCCGGCATGCTGGCCTTGAGCCTGGGGCTGCTGCTGGCAGCTCCCCGGATATGTCGTGGTGGTGAATTCGATCTGAGTTTGGACCTACGCGCAATCAGCAGCGACGCGAGTGCCACGCGTCTGGGCGGCGGGCTTGGCAAACTGCGCTACGACGGCAACCACGAGGGTCTGAGATTCGGTTACCTGCGCCTCGGGTATCGTGGCGATATCACGCCGACGCTGCGCTTTGCCGCCGAAGCCGTCAGTTACGGCGATCACGACGTCAACCCCATCGACCTGACGGAAATGTATCTCGACTGGCGGCCGATTCCCGCCTCAGCCTGGCGCTCGCGGGTGAAGCTTGGCGCGTTCTATCCGGAAATCTCGCTGGAAAATCGCATGCGCGGCTGGCGCTCGCCCTACACGCTGTCATTCTCGGCGATCAATACCTGGGTCGGTGAAGAGCTGCGCACCATCGGCGCGGAATACAGCCTGGACTGGCTCGGCCTGGCGCACGGGCACAATTTCGAATTCAGCAGCAGCGTAGCCGCCTTCGGCTGGAACGACCCGGCCGGCACGGTCATTGGCGGGCGCGGCTGGGCACTGCACGATCGGCAGAGCACGCTGTTCGGGCGCTTTGCCAATCGCGGCCAGCCACTCCCTGAGCTCACCGTATTTTACGATGATCTGGATAAGCGCGCGGGCTACACGATAAGTTCGAGCTTTCGCTATCGTGGCCTGATCGAGCTGCGCGGCCTGCACTATGACAACCGTGCCAGGCTTGGCATCGAGGCCCCCAGGATTAATGACGGTACCTGGGAGACCTATTTCGACAGCCTCGGCGCGCGCTGGACGCCCTCCGCTTCATGGACCCTGATCGCTCAATGGTTGCGCGGGCGCACACTGGAAGGCGCGCCCCAGCCGGCCAATGCCTGGACCTTTGACAGCCATTTTCTGCTGGCGAGCAACAAGCGGGGTCGCTGGCGCTACACCGCGCGCTACGACAAGTTCTTCGTGCAGCAGACCGAAAGCGATTTCGCCCAGTACATCGGCGGCATCTATCTGAACGAGCGCGGTCATGCCTGGACCCTCGCCGCGCAGCGTAGTTTCGGCGAGCACTGGAACGCAACCGCCGAAGCAATTGAGATTCGCAGCGATGTTGAGCTGCGTGCACTGTTGGGCGAGCCCAGCGCCGCCGCCGAGCGGCAAGTGCAGCTCGCGCTGCGCTATGAGCGTTGAGGCCGGGCGCCAGCAGCGAGCACCTCAGACACTCTGCTGCGAAGCACCGGTATGAGCTCCTGCTCGAACCAGGGATTGCGTTTGAGCCACAGGTTGTTACGCGGGCTGGGGTGCGGCAAAGGCACAGTATCGGGCCAGTGCCGCCGCCAGGCCTGAACCACTTCGGTCAGTGACTCGCCAGCGCCCGGCAGGTGATAGGCCTGCGCGTACTGGCCGATGACCAGGGTGAGCCGCAGGTTCTTCAGGCGCGACAGCAACGCCGCGCGCCAGGCCAGTGCGCACTCGGGGCGAGGCGGCAGGTCGCCGGATTTACCGGTACCGGGGAAACAGAATCCCATGGGCACGATGGCAACGCGTTCTGCGTCGTAAAAAACTTCGCGCGGCATTCCCAGCCAGGTGCGCAGGCGCTCGCCACTGGCGTCATTGAACGGCACGCCAGTGTCGTGAACCTTCCTCCCCGGCGCCTGGCCCGCAATCAGGATACGGGCCGACGCATGCATCTGCACAACCGGGCGTGGCCCGAGCGGCAGGTGTGGCACACAGCGCGTGCAGGCACGAACTTCCCGGAGCAGTGCCGCGAGTGAATTCATAGGCGCTAGCTGAGCACTAGCAGCAGATCCTTGGCATCGACCTGACTCGATGGCCGCACCAGCACTTCGCTGACCGTGCCATCGAGTTCCGCGCGCACTGCGGTCTGCATTTTCATCGCTTCGAGCGTCAGCAGCACATCGCCGCGCGCTACTTTCTGGCCGACGCTGACCGCGACCGTGGCAATGGTGCCGGGCATCGGCGCCCCTACATGACGGAGGTTGCCGGCTTCGATCTTGCGCTGCGCCGGGCGCAGCGGGATCAGGGCGCGATCGACGACGCGCACCGAGCGCGGCTGGCCGTTGAGCTCGAAGAACACAGTGCGTGAACCGTCTTCGTGCGGTTCACTGCGGGTGACGTAGCGCACGATCAGCGTCTTGCCGGCTTCCAGCTCAACACTGATCTCCTGGCCCGGCTCGAGGCCATAGAAATAGGCCATGGTGGGCAACGTGGCGACATCGCCGTAGCGCACGCGCTCCGCGGCGTATTCGCGGTATACCTGCGGATACATCAGGTAAGAGGCCAGTTGACGATCAGTAATCTCGTGACCCGCTTCAGTGGCCGCGCTGGCGCGCAGCGCGACCAGATCGGCGGCAGGCAGCGATTTTCCCGGGCGCTCGGTCAGTGGTGCGCGCCCCTTGAGCACCTTGGCCTGCAGTGCCGGCGGGAAGCCCTGGTATGGCAGGCCCAGATCACCATGAAAAAACTGTTCCACCGAAGTCGGGAAGGCAACTTCACTATGCGGGTCGAGCACCGTCGCCGGGGTGAGCCCGCTGCTGACCATGAAGATCGCCAGATCGCCCACTACCTTCGAACTGGGCGTGACCTTGATGATATCGCCGAACATCCCATTGACCTCGGCGTAGGCCTGCGCCACCTCGGGCCAGCGCGTGTCATCTATACCCAGCGAGCGTGCCTGTTCGCGCAGGTTGGTGTATTGCCCGCCGGGCATGCCGTGCACATAGACATCGGAGGTGCCGGAACGGATATCGCTCTCGAAGGCCGCGTAGTAGCCGCGCACCTGCTCCCAGTAGTGCGAGATCAGGCGCAGCGCCTGCGGATCGAGCTGCGGATCGCGTGCGCCGAAGCGCAGCGCGCTGGCAATGGAGCCGAGATTGGGCTGCGAAGTGAGCCCGCTCATGGCATCCATGGCGGCATCGACCGCATCAGCCCCGGCGGCAATAGCGGCGAACACACTGGCGGCGCCGATGCCACTGGTATCGTGGGTGTGAAAGTGCACCGGCAGGCCGACTTCTTCCTTGAGCGCCTTGATGAGCGTGTAGGCGGACTGCGGCTGGCACAGCCCGGCCATGTCCTTGACCCCCAGCACATGCGCACCGGCGGCCTTGAGTTCACGCGCCATCTTCAGGTAGTAATCGAGTGTGTACTTGCGCTCATGCGGATCGCTTAAGTTTCCGGTGTAGCACATGGCTGCTTCACACAGCTTGCCGCTCTCGAGCACGGCGTCGATGGCGACCCGCATGTTCGCGACCCAGTTGAGCGAGTCGAAAATGCGAAACAGGTCGATGCCAGCGGCCGCGGCCTGCTGCACGAAATAACGCACCGTGTTGTCGGGGTAGTTGGTGTAGCCCACTGCATTGGCCGAGCGCAGCAACATCTGCAACAGCAGATTGGGCATGGCGGCGCGCAGCCGCTCGAGCCGTTCCCAGGGGTCTTCCCTGAGAAAGCGCATCGCCACGTCGAAGGTGGCGCCACCCCAGCATTCGACCGAAAACAGTTGTGGCAACAGCTGCGCGTAGCTGGGCGCGATGCGCAGCATGTCGTAGCTGCGCAGGCGCGTGGCCAGCAACGATTGATGCGCATCGCGCATGGTGGTGTCGGTCAGCAGCACGCGCTCCTGCGCCAGCATCCAGGCGGCAAAGCGCTGCGGCCCCAACTCCTCAAGCAGCTGCTTGCTGCCAGGCGGCGGCGGCATGAGCGCGCGCGGCGGCAGGCGCGGCGTGACCACGCGCACCGGCGCCGGGCGGGCGCGCACTTCCGGATTGCCGTTGACGATGGTTTCCGCCAGGAAATTCAGAATGCGCGTGGCGCGATCACGGCGCGCTGGCGAAACGAACAGCTCCGGCGTTTCATCGATGAAGCGCGTGGTGTATTCACCCGTGATGAAGCGCGGGTGGGTGATTACCTGGTCGAGAAAGCGCAGGTTGGTGACCACGCCGCGAATACGAAACTCCCACAGCGCGCGGTGCATGCGCGCAATGGTTTCCTCGGGCGTCGGCGCCCAGGTGGTGACCTTCACCAACAGCGAATCATAGGAACGGGTGATTACCGCGCCGGCATAGGCGGTACCGGCATCGAGCCGCACGCCGAAGCCCGCGGGACTGCGATAGGCCGTCAGCCGGCCGTAATCGGGCACGAAATTATTTTCCGGATCTTCCGTGGTGACGCGGCACTGCAGCGCGTGCGCGCTCAAGCGGATGTCGGCCTGCGCCGGCACCCCACTGGCGCCCTCGCCGATGCGCGCACCGGCGGCGATGCGGATCTGCGCCTTGACGAGGTCGATCCCAGTGACCATCTCGGTGACGGTGTGTTCGACCTGGATGCGCGGGTTGACCTCGATGAAATAGAACCTGCCGCTGTCAGCGTCCTGCAGGAACTCCACCGTGCCGGCGTTGCAGTAGTGCGCGGCGCGGCCGATCTTCAGCGCCGCGGCGCACAGCTCGGCACGCTGCGCGTCGCTCAGGAACGCGGCCGGCGCGCGCTCGACCACTTTCTGGTTGCGTCGCTGCACGGTGCAGTCGCGCTCGTACAGATGCACCAGATTGCCGTGCGTGTCGCCGAGGATCTGCACTTCAATATGGCGGGCACGGCGCACCAGTTTTTCGAGATAGACCTCATCGTTGCCAAAGGCGGCCTGCGCCTCGCGGCGCGCCAGCGGCAGCAGTTCAGCGAGCTGCGCGTCGTCTTCGATGATGCGCATGCCGCGCCCGCCACCGCCCCAACTGGCCTTGAGCATGACGGGGTAGCCCACCTGCGCCGCGAGCGCGCTGCAGGCTGCGAACTGCACCGGCAGCGCCGGCGTCGCCGGCATGACCGGCACGCCGGCCGACTGGGCCAGGTTGCGCGCGGCAACCTTGTTGCCCAGCATGCGCATGGTCGAGGGCGTTGGGCCGATGAAGACCAGTCCGGCGTCAGCGCAGGCCTGGGCAAATTCAGGGCTCTCGGAGAGAAATCCATAGCCCGGATGGATCGCGTCGGCGCCGGCCCGCCGGGCCACGGCGATGATCTCGTCGCTACCCAGGTAGGCCTGCAGCGCGCCCTGTCCTTCGCCCACCAGGAATGCCTGATCGGCCTTGGTGCGATGCAGGGAGAAGCGATCCTCCTGCGAATAGATGGCCACCGTCTCGATTCCCAGTTCGCTGGCGGCGCGCATCACGCGGATGGTGATCTCGCCGCGATTGGCGATCAGCAGGCGACGGAACGGCGGCGTGTTCACGCTGCTCCGCTCATGCCGGATCGGAGTCCAGGGTACGGTGCAGGTAGTCATCGAAACTGCCGCGCTCGGCGCGCTCGATCACCGCCTGTTCGACCAGCGATTCGGCTGCCTCGGCCGCGAACTGCTGCTGCTGCGCCGGAGCGTGGCCCGCGGGCTCGAGCAGCCGCGTGCGATGCTGCGCGGAAATGCCGCGCGTATAGGCGGCAAAATCGCCATCCGCATGCTGCAGCTCACGCAGCAGGCGCGCCGAAGGGGTCAGTTCGGGATCCTGCAGTTTGGCGCGCTGGCGGGCCAGCGCGCCCTGGTAGCGCCTGGCGCTGTCGCCGCGATCCAGCAGTTCGCACACCCCCTGCAGACCATCGAGCAATTCATCGGCCCACTCGCGCAGCGACACGGCGCGGCTGTCGCGCTCGAGCATCAGGCCGGGCTCGCGTCCGCGCCGCGCCACCAGCAGATGGTTGTGCTCGAGCGCCTGCTGCTCACTGGCGCCAATCGGCGCGCTCTCGCGCAGCAGGCACTGCGCCAGCAGCGCTTCGGTGAAATGCAGTTCATCCGCGCAGGCACCCACCGGTTCGAACACACACAGGTCGAGTGAACGCACCTCCACATATTCCACGCCGTCGCGCGCCAGCGCGTGGCTCTGCGATTCGCCGGCCCGCGGCACGCGCTTGGGCCGGATGGTGCTGTAGTACTCGTTGTCGATCTGCAGCACATTGGCATTGAGCTGGCGATACTCGTCGCCGACGCACACCCCCAGCGCCGCAAACGGCGGGTGCACGGTATGCGTGGCGCGACGCAGATCCCTCAGGTATTCATCCAGGGCGTTGACCGAGACTTCGACAGCGGCCTGATTGCGGTTGCGATAACCCAGATCGCTCATGCGCAACGAGGTGGCATGCGGCAGGTGCAGGGTGCCGGGCCCCAGCAGCAGCAGTTCGTCGTCAGCGCGACCCTGCAGGAAGCTGCCGCACAGCGCCGGCGAGACGCCGAACAGGTAGAGCGTCAACCAGCCATGGCGGCGGAAATTGCGCAGCAGTTCGAAATACGATGCGGACATCAACCCGGCATCGACCGAACGCGCGCCACGCACTTCGGCCCACACCGGCCAGAACTGCGGCGGCAGCGAATAATTGAAATGCGCGCCGGCAATCGCCTGCATCAGCCCGCCGTAACGGGTCTGCAGGCCGCGCCGGTAAACTTCCTTGAATTTGCCACGATGTGAGCGGCCATAACGGGCAATGGGGATTTCGGCCTCACTGGCAATCTCGCCCGGCATCGATGCGGCCCACAGCAACTCATCGCCGAGCTGGCGAGCTACGAAATGGTGCAGGTCGGCCAGGTATTGCAGCAACGCGCTGTTGTCGTTGAACGTGGGCGTGACCAGTTCGAGCAGGGATTCCGAATAGTCGGTAGTGATATGCGGGTTGGTCAGCGCCGCCCCGAACGAGCGCGGGTGGGCGCGCGCCGAGACCCGCCCCTCAGGCGTGACCCGCAGCGTCTCGCGCTCGAGCCCCCGGCGACCGCCGGCCAGCACCGCGCCCTCCCGGCTGTTGACCAGGGCGGCCAGCCGGCGCTCGAAAACGCGGTCGATCGCCGCTCGCACCATCCATCCTCCTGGGCCCCTGGGGTTTGGCATCTTGCCCGGCGCAGCCACCGTGCACAATGGCCAGCAAGCTGGCATCCTACGGGGCTGCGCCCGCACGCTGGGGCATGTCGTCATAACGCCATTCGGGAGGCATTTATGCTGGTCGGAACCACCCTGCGACGTGTCGCCATCGTCGCCAGCAGCCGTATTCCCTTTGCACGCTCACACGGCGCCTATGCCGGGCAAAGCAACCAGGATCTGCTGACCGCGGCGCTGCGCGCGCTCATCGATCGCTGCCAGCTGCAGGGTCAGCGGCTCGGCGACGTGATTGGCGGCGCCGTCATCAAGCACTCCAAAGACTTCAACCTGGTGCGCGAATCGCTCCTGTCCACCGGGCTGGACCCGCACACGCCGGGGCTGGATATCCAGCGCGCCTGCGGCACCAGTCTGGAAGCGGCCATACTGGTGGGCAACAAGATCGCCCTGGGCCAGATCGACTCCGGCATCGCCTGCGGCGTCGAGAATGTCAGCGACCCGCCGGTGGTATATCCCAATTCATTCCGCGATCTGCTGCTGCAAAGCTACCGCGGCAAGAGTTTTGGCGCGCGCTTCGCGCCCTGGCTCAAATTGCGGCCCCGCGACCTGAAGCCGACCTTGCCCGGCGTGATCGAACCGCGCACCGGCCTGTCGATGGGCCAGGCCTGCGAGCTGATGGTCAAGACCTGGAAGATCAGCCGCGAGGAGCAGGATCGCGTGGCCTTCGAGAGTCACGCCAAGGCCGGCGCCGCCTGGAAAGAAGGTTTCTACGGCGATCTGGTCATCGCGCACAACGGCCTGGCGCGCGATAACAATGTGCGTGCCGACGCCACGTTGGCCAAGCTCGCCAGCCTGCGCCCGGTGTTCGACACCAGTGGCGCCGGGACGCTGACCGCCGGCAACAGCACGCCTTTGACCGATGGCGCAGCCGCCGTGCTGCTGGCCTCTGAAGACTGGGCGCGCGCGCACAACCTGCCGGTGCTGGCCTGGCTGCGCACCGGCAAGACCTGGGCGGTCGATTTTGCCACCGGTCATGAGGGCCTGCTGATGGCGCCGGCCTATGCGGCTTCGGCCATGCTCAATGATGTCGGACTGCAGCTGCAGGATTTCGACTACTACGAACTGCACGAGGCCTTTGCCGCGCAGATGCTGTGCACGCTCAAGGCCTGGGAATCGCCGGAATTCTGCCGCGAGCGGCTCGGCCGCAGCGCGGCGCTGGGCTCGATCGACCCGGCCAAAATCAATGTGAAGGGCGGCAGTGTGGCGCTCGGCCATCCCTTTGGCGCTACCGGTGCGCGCATCCTGGGCTCGCTCGCCAAGATCCTGGCCAACGATGCGCACTCGAAGCGCGGCTTCATTTCGGTATGCACGGCCGGCGGTATGGGCGTCACTGCCATCGTAGAGCGGAGCTGATGCCGCGCCAGAATTTTTCTTCCGGCTCGACCTGGGAACCGATCGTGGGCTATTCGCGTGCGGTGCGGGTGGGCGATTACGTGCATGTCTCGGGCACCACGGCTACCGGAACCGACGGCAGGATCGTCGGCGTGAACGATCCGGCTGAACAGACCCGCCAGACACTGCGCAATATCGCCACCGCCTTGACCAACGCCGGGGCCACACTCGAGCAGGTGGTGCGCACCCGCCTGTACGTCGTCAACATTGCCGATTGGGAAGCGATAGGCCGCGTCCATGGCGAGGTGTTCGGCAAGATCCGCCCGGCCACGGCGATGATTGAAGTGAGCCGCCTGATCGCGCCCGAGATGCTCATCGAGATCGAAGCCGACGCCTGGTTGGGCGTCTGAAAGCGGAGCGCGCATGGCAAAGCACGCGGCACGCTGGGAAACACTGATGGCACGCGACGGACACGAGTTCGCCGCCTACCTGGCGCCCGCCGCCGGCACGCCGCGCGGCGCCGTGGTGGTGCTGCAGGAGATCTTCGGCGTCAATGAACACATCCGCGGCGTGGTGGAGCAATACGCGGCCGCCGGCTTCCTGACTATCGCGCCGGCACTATTTGATCGCATCGGGCGCAACCTGGAACTGGGTTACGGGCCCAGGGACATAGAGCTGGGGCGCGGCTACATGTTGCAGATCGAGCGCGCCAGGAGCCTGCTCGATATTTCAGCGGCGGTAAATGTCGTGCGCCACGCCGGCAAGGTCGCAGTCGTTGGCTATTGCTGGGGCGGGCAAATGGCCTGGTTGAGCGCCGGACAGCTGCCGGTAAGCGCGGCGGTGGGTTACTACGCCAGCCGGCTCTGGGAAGCGATGGAGCGACTGCCCGCCTGCCCCATGCTGCTGCACTTTGGCGAGCGCGATAGCGGCATTCCACTCGAGCGGGTTGCGCAGCTGCGCGCCGCCTTCCCGCAGGGTGAATATCATTTATTTCCGGCCGAGCACGGCTTCAACTGCAGCGCGCGCGCCAGCTACGATGCGCCGAGTGCTGCCCTGGCCTGGCAGCGCACGCAGGATTTTCTCAAGGCACATATAGGGTGAGGGCATCATGCAACTGACCGATTCAACGCTGCTGCGCAGCCAGTGTTACGTTGATGGTGCGTGGCTCGGCGCGACCAGCGGCCGGACCAGCGAGATACGCAATCCCGCCAGCGGCGCCCTGCTGGGCAC
>JBAVRE010000133.1:0-17047 GCA_049694695.1 Steroidobacteraceae bacterium
GTTCAACCAAGCGAGTATCGGGGAGCGACTTGAACCAGGCGCGCGCCATGCCTGCCAGCGCTGTGCGTGCCGACCACAGCGCTCAATATCGTATGAGCGCCGATCCCCAGGTGAACCCGCCCCCGAACGCCTCCAGAAGCAGCAGGTCGCCGCGCTTGATGCGCCCATCACGCACCCCGACGTCCAGCGCCAGCGGCACCGAGGCCGTCGAGGTGTTGCCGTGCTCCTGCACAGTCACGATGACGCGTTCCATCGGCATGCTGAGCCGCTTTGCGGTGGCCTGGATGATGCGGATGTTGGCCTGATGCGGCACCAGCCAATCGATCGCTGATTTTTCCAAATGGTTGGCAGCCAGAGTTTCATCGACGATGCGGCCCAGCATGGTGACGGCCACTTTGAACACCTCCGCGCCAGCCATGTGCACGACATCGCCCGTGGGCGTGTGTCCGGCCGAGACGCCGCCGCTGGCACGCAGCAGGTTGACATAGGTGCCATCGGCGTGCAGATGGGTGGAGACGATGCCCGCTTCTTCATCGGGTGCGAGCACCACGGCGCCGGCGCCATCGCCGAACAGGATGGCCGTGCCGCGATCGTTGTGGTCGGTGATCTTGGAGAGTGATTCCGCGCCGATCACCAGTGCGCGGCGCACTTCACCGGCGCGTATGAACTTGTCGGCCACCGACAGTGCGTAGATGAAGCCGCTGCAGGCGGCCTCGATGCTGAACGCCGGGCCGCCGCGGCAACCCAGCCGTGCCTGCAGCATGACGCCGGCGTTTGGAAAAACCAGATCGGGCGTGCAGGTGCCGACGATGATCAGATCGACATCTTCGGGACGGCAACCGGCCGCATCGAGTGCGGCGCGGGCCGCGTGCTCGGCCATATCGACAGTGGTTTCACCCGGCGCCACGATGTGGCGGCGTTCGATGCCGGTGCGCTCGCGGATCCACTCGTCGGTGGTATCCATGCGCTTTTCAAGATCAAAATTCGTGACCACGCCGACCGGCAGGTAGCTTCCCGTGCCCACGATTCTCGAGTGCATGGTGGCGGCTATCCGGTCAGGACGGTGGCATTAGCCCTGTTGGAGCGGTTACTTGGCTTCCGCGTCGCGCTTTTCGATCACGCGCTTGCCACGATAAAACCCATCGGGCGTGATGCAGTGACGCAGATGCGTCTCGCCGGTCTGCGAATCGACCGACAACGCCGGCAGCTTCAAGCCATCGTGTGAGCGGCGCATGCCGCGCGTGGAAGGCGTCCGGCGGCTTTTTTGTACGGCCATGTTCTACTACTCCTGAAAACAATTCGTTCCATCAACTCTTGGCGCGCTCGAGCAGCGCACGCAAATCGGCAAATGGCCGCTGCGTATCATGCTGCACCGCCGGCGGCTGCGCGGCACCGGCGTCGCTGTCCAGCGCATTCGCCGCCGCCGTCGGCGCCGCAGCGCAGCGCTCACCCTCAGCGTGACGTGGCACAATGGGCAGCGCCAGCAATAATTCTTCGGCGGCCAGCGCTGCCAGATCGCAGCGCCCATCGGGTGCGAGGAAAGTCTCCATTTCCCCAGGCACCGTCTCGGCCGCCGCTGCGGTCTCGATCACCGCGACCCGCGATGACGAGGACACCTCCAGATTCATCGGCGCCAGGCAACGCTGACACAAGGGCCGCAGGCTGGCGCGGACCTCGACCTGCGCTACCGCTGCACCCTGTTCGCGCGCGAAACGCAGCACCACCTGCACTGGCTCTCGGCTAAGCGACCATTCAGCAGGAATACCCGGCAGCTCGCCGACGGGAATTGCGAACTCGAACTCAGCGCGCGTATCCGCCAGTTTGGCGACTTCGCGCGGCTTTGACCAGCCGCCCAGCATGAGGCGCGTATGATAGGTAGGCGCCGGCGGCAAGTCAAAACCCGTCATGCGACTTAAGCCCTTGTTTCTCTTCTGGTGAATTCGTGACTACAGCGCCCGGACTCCTTCTCGCCTCCACCTCGCCGTACCGCCAGCAACTCCTGAACCGGCTGCGCCTGCCCTTCGAGACACGCTCCCCCGGGGTCGATGAGGCAACCCTGCCTGACGAGGCGCCGGCCCTGCGGTCAGCCCGCCTGGCGCTTGCCAAGGCCCGGGCGGTGGCCTCAGACCACCCTGACCGGGTGGTAATCGGTGCGGACCAGGTTGCCGCCTGCGAGGGCAGGATACTCGACAAGCCGGGGGGCGCGGCTCAGGCGCGGCTGCAGCTGCGGCACCAGTCGGGCCGCAGCGTGGAGTTTTACAGCGCGGTAGCGGTGGTGTGCCTGCAGCGTGGCTACTGCGAGCAGTTTGTCGATCTCACCACCGTGCACCTGCGTACGCTGACCGAGGCCGAAATCGAGTCTTACATTCGCGCCGACGAACCCTTCGACTGTGCCGGGGCGCTGCGCAGTGAAAGCCTGGGGGTGAGCCTGTGCGAGCGCATCGAAAGCAACGACCCGACCGGCCTGATCGGCCTGCCGCTGATCCGCTTGAGCGCTACCTTGCGCGCGTGCGGCTACGCCCTGCCTTGAGCGCAGCGGGTGCGCCGAGCGCGTCCAGCACGGCTTTGAGGTCGTCCGGGAGCGGTGCGCTGATACTCACCTGGCCGCCCTGCGGCCAGTCGAAGGACACGCTGTGGGCGTGCAGGAACATGCGCGTCAGCCCGAGCTGGCGCAGCGTCAGGTTGGCCCCCGCATCACCGTACTTCGGATCCCCGGCAACGGGATGACCGCAGTGGGCGGCATGCACGCGAATCTGGTGCGTGCGACCGGTATGCAACGCTGCTTCAACCAGCGAGGCCCTGGCTCCAAACTGCTGAACCAATGCGAACTGCGTGCGCGCGCTCTTGCCGCCGGCGCCGACGCGCACCGTGCGCTCACCGCCGACGCGCGCATCGGTAAGCAACGGGACATCGACCAGCTTGCGCCCCAGCTCCCAACGGCCTGCCAGCAGCGCGAGATATTTCTTTTCCACCGCGCCATCGCGCAGCAGCGCGTGCAGCGTGCGCAGCGCCGCGCTCTTGCGGGTAATCAGCAGGATGCCGCTGGTATCGCGATCGAGCCGATGCGCCAGCTCCAGGGTTTCATCAGGCCTGGCCGCACGCAGCGCCTCGATGACGCCGAAGGACAGACCGCTGCCGCCATGCACGGCCAGGCCTGAAGGCTTGTCGAGCACCAGCAGGCGCTCATCCTCGTAGATGATGGCGGCGTTGACCCGCGCAATGAGCGTGGCCGGCGCCGGACGCGGCCGGCCGGCAGCGGTTGCGGCCTCGGCGGCCAGTCCGGATTCAGACTGTGCGCGCACCGGCGGCACGCGCAATCGATCGCCGGCGGCCAGGCGTTGCTCGGGGGTCGCCCGCTTACCGTTGACACGCACTTCGCCTTTGCGGATCAGGCGGAATATGCGGGTGCGCGGCACGGTCGGCAGCACCCTGGCAAGCGCCTTGTCGAGGCGCACGCCCGCCTCTTCCTCCGTGATGAGGATCTGCTGAACGGCTGAATGCGCACCCTCAACGGGGTGCAACGGGTCACCGGCGCTCGGAAGATCAATTGGCGTAGTCAAGGGGGCCTCAATCGTAAATCGTTGTTTCTAAAGCGGGCTGCCACTATACTGCCCCGGTCCCGCAGCGGACCCTCCCACCAAGCAGGGTCGCGCGCGGCGGCAAGTTCGCGGCCATTGAGTGCCGCATGTTAGTTGGTCCTCGAAGTCGGGGCCATCGTGCAAGAGTTCGGCCGACCAGGATTCAAGGCCCTCGCCGCAAAGCTGCTCCCCGCAAGGTTGAGCCTCTGGCGAGCGCCCTCATAAGGTCAGCGGGCCTCAAGGTTTTCCGGCGCTGCCCGCGTGGCGGCATAATCAAAACGATGTCACATCGGACGCGCCGACAATCAATCTTCGGGTTTGCAGCTGTTATTGTTGAAAATGCGACGCCGCCTGTATGCAGGCCCGGCGCCTCCCGGTCGGCCCCACAAGTACCATTGGTAGGGGCAAATGAAGAGAATGCTAATCAATGCAACTCAGGCAGAAGAGTTGCGAGTCGCTCTGGTAGACGGCCAGAAGCTGTATGACCTTTCGATAGAAATCCCGTCCCGGGAACAGAAGAAAGCCAACATCTACAAGGCGCGCATTTCGCGCGTCGAGCAGTCGCTCGAAGCCTGCTTCGTCGACTATGGCGCGCTGCGCCACGGCTTTCTGCCGCTCAAGGAAATTTCCAAGGAATACTTCAAGAGCCAGCCTCAGGGCGGGCGCATGAATATCCGTGAACTGGTCAGCGAAGGCCAGGAACTGCTGGTCCAGGTCGAGAAGGAAGAGCGTGGCACCAAGGGCGCGGCGCTGACCACCTTCATCAGCCTGGCCGGGCGCTTCCTGGTGCTGATGCCCAACAGCCCGCGCGCCGGCGGCGTCTCGCGCCGTATCGAAGGCGAAGACCGCGACCAGATGCGCGAAGTCATGAACCAGCTGGTCGTGCCCGAGGGCATGGGCGCCATCGTGCGCACCGCCGGGGTCGGCCGCGCGGTCGAAGAACTGCAGTGGGACCTGGACAATCTGCGCACGCAATGGGAAGCCATTGCGCAGGCCGGCGCCGGCCGCAGCGCACCGTTCCTGGTCTACCAGGAAGGCGATGCCGTCACGCGCTCGCTGCGCGACTATATGGCCGACGACATCGGTGAGGTGCTGGTCGATGACGTCGGCGCCTTCCAGAAGGCGGCCGAGTACATACAGCGCTTCATACCGGGCGACGCACAGCGCAAGCTCAAGGCCTACACCGACGACATTCCGCTGTTCACGCGCTACCAGATCGAGAACCAGATCGAGTCGGCCTACGCCCACAAGGTGCAACTGCCTTCGGGCGGAAGCCTGGTGATCGATTACACCGAGGCGCTGGTCTCGATCGACATCAACTCGGCGCGCGCCACGCGCGGCAGCGACATCGAGGCGACCGCGACCAATACCAACCTGGAAGCGGCCGACGAGATCGCGCGGCAATTGCGTATCCGCGATATCGGCGGGCTGATCGTCATTGACTTCATCGACATGGAAGACACCAAGAACCAGCGTGCGGTCGAAGACCGGCTGCGCGACGCGATGAAGATGGATCGCGCGCGTATCCAGATCGGGCGGCTGTCGCGCTTCGGACTGCTGGAACTGTCGCGCCAGCGCCTGCGCCCCAGCCTGGGCGAATCGAGTCACCTGGTGTGTCCGCGCTGCACCGGCATCGGCAGCATCCGCAGCGTTGAATCGCTGGCACTGTCGATACTGCGCCTGATCGGCGAAGACGCGCGCAAGGATCGTACTTCACGCATCGTCGTACAGCTGCCGGTGGACGTCGCCACCTACCTGATCAACGAAAAGCGCGAAGCGCTGCGCACCGTCGAGGACAAGGCGCATATCGACATCGTGCTGGTGCCGAACCCGCACATGCAGACGCCCGAATACACGATTCGCCGCCTGCGCGATGACGAGGCAGCCCTGCCTGAGAACAGCCAGGTCAGCTATCAGATGCCGGTGGCGCCGGTCGTGGCGGATCCGACACTAGGCGCCGAGAAGCCGGCGGCGGAGCTGCCCGCAGTGGCGGCGATCATGCCCACGACCGCGGCCCCAGTGGTGCCTGCGCCCGAGCGCGCGCCGGCCAGAGCCGCGCCAGTGGAGGCGATTGCCCCACGAGGGGGATTCTGGGCGCGGCTCAAAGAGTTCTTCGTGGGTAGCAATGCCGAACCCAAAGCCGACCACGCTGCCACGCCGGCGCCACGCGGCGGCCACGGCGATTCACGTCGCGATGGCTTCGATCGCAATCGCCCGCGGCGCGGTGGCACGGGTCGCGGCCCCTACGGCGATCGTGGCGGCGCCCGGCGCGAAGGCGCACGCGGTGACGGCAATCGCAGCGAAGGAAATCGCAATGATGGTCCGCGCGGCGATGCTCGTCCCGATAACCGCTCGCGCGATCCGGTGCGCCGCGAGCCGCGGCGCCATGACGGACCGCGCAGTGACGGTCCTCGCAATGATGGTCCGCGCAACGATGCGCCGCGTGCCGATGTTGCTCGCGGCAACGAGCCGCCGCGCGACGATCAGCTGCGACGCGATGAAGGCCGCAACCCACCCGGCAGTGAGCCGCGCCGCCTCGAAGGTGATCAGCCCGAACGCAGCGGTCGCTCGCGCCGTGGTGGACGCCGCCGCCGTGGTGGTGGTGGTGGCGGCGGCAACCGCGAAGGCGGCGAACGCAGCGGCCAGGGTGGCGGCGAGAACGCCAGCCAGAACCCTGCTGCCAACCTGGCTCAAGGGTCGCCCCAGGGGTCGCCCCAGGGCTCGTTCCAGGGCTTTGGCCAGGGCAGTGGCACTGGCGCCAGCAACGAATTCAGTTCGCCCGGTGGCGGCCACGCGGCCGGCATGAGCCAAGGCGAACGTACCCCGATTGAGCGCATGCCCGAACCGAGCCGTGACAGTGCGATGAATGACAGCCCCGCGGCAGCCCCGCCGCCCATGAGCTGGACGACACCGGTACGACCGCCGGCGCCACCGGCAGCGGCACCGGCAGCGGCACCGAGCGGTGGTGACCATGTGGCCCCGGTTGCTCCGGAACGGCCGCAGGTGGTCTTCAGTTCCGGACCCGCGCCTTCAACCTGGCAAGCGGACGCGCGTCGCGACGAGTAGCGCTGGCAGCAGCAGCAACGCGCCCGGGCAGGTCAACGATCAGTGACCTGCCCGGGTGACCTGCCCGGGTGACCTGCCCGGGTGGCTTCAGGCGATCGGCCGCAGATTTCTTTTGAAGTGCGCAGCGCGCTGCGCGTAGTGCTCGGCGCTCGCCAGCAGGCTCGCAATCTCTTCATCGGTCAGCAGGCGCGTCACCCTGGCCGGTGAACCGAGGATCAGCGAGCGATCGGGAAACACTTTACGTTCGGTCACTACGGCGCCTGCCGCGACCAGGCAATTGCAGCCGATCACGGCGTTGTTGAGCACGACGGCCTGGATGCCGATCAGCGAACCAGCGCCCACCGTGCAGCCGTGCAGCATGGCCTGGTGGCCGATGGTGACACGCTCGCCAACCGTGAGGGGCACGCCCATATCGGTGTGCATCACCGTGCCCTCCTGGACATTGCTGTGGGCACCGATGCGTATCAGTTCATTGTCGCCGCGCAGCGTGGCGCCAAACCAGACGCTGACGTACTCACCGAGCGCCACCTTGCCGATGACGCTGGCGCCCGGGGCAATGTAGGCGCTGGTGGCGATCTCGGGTACGAACTCGCCCAGACTGTAGACCGGCATGATCGGCTCCTCTGACAGCTTTCAGCGCAACAGTGCGCTGACGCGCGCGAGATCGGCGCTGGTATTGACATCCGGGCCGGGCGGCACCAGGCAGTCGGCGACGCGGATATCGAAACCGTTTTCGAGCGCACGCAGCTGCTCCAGTTTTTCTATCAGCTCCAGGGCGCTGGGCGCGAGCGCCGCGAGCCGCAGCAGAGCGCCGACCCGGTAGGCATACAGCCCAACATGGCGGCGCGCGCCCCGCCAGCTGGTTTGACTTGCCAAGCCCGCGTTCGCGCCGTCACGGCTCCAGGGGATGGGCGCGCGGCTGAAATACAGCGCGCGTTGTTCCCGGTCGGTTACCACCTTGACGGCATTGGGATCGAGAAACTCGGCCAGCGTGTCAATCGGTGTGGCCAGCGTGGCCAGGTCGGCGCCAAGGTGGCGTTCCAGCAGCGCCGCGACCTGGCGAATGAGCTCGACCGGCAGCAACGGTTCGTCGCCCTGGGCATTGACCACGATCTGATTCTTATCCCAGCCACGCAGCGCTGCGACCTCGGCAATGCGATCGGTGCCGGACACATGCGCGACCGAGGTCATCAGCACTTCGGCGCCGAAGCCACGCGCCGTGGCGGCTATGCGTTCATCATCGGTGGCGATCAGTACCTCGCCGCCCGCAGCACGCGCCCGCTCATGGACCCATTGCACCAGCGGTTTGCCGGCCAGCGGCAACAACGCCTTGCCAGGCAGGCGCGTCGAGGCATAGCGAGCCGGGATGACGACCTTGAACACTGCGGCGCCCTGCCCGTCAGCGCTCTAGCAGGGGATCGCCCGCTTCGAGCACGCGGGCCTCTTCTTCGAGCATCACCGGAATGCCATCGCGTACCGGGAAGCTCAGGCGATCGGCATGACATACCAGCTGCGCGCCAGCCGATTCCTGCACCAGCCGCAGGGGCCCTTTGCATACCGGGCAGGCGAGGATATCAAGCAGGCGTGCGTCCATGAGGATTCTCCGTAGCAAGGCGTTGGCATCGGCAGCGGCGAACTGCGCCGTCACCGCAAGGTACCAGCAATTCGCGGGCGCTGGCGCGGGGCATTTTACGGCATCCTTCTCGGTCATCAGTACCGGCAGGCCGTCAGCCTGGTGGAGCGCCTGGCCTGCGATGGGCTGGTGATCGGGCAATGGATGCTCTATCAGATCGAGGCCGGCGGCGCGCAGGGTGGCGAAGAACCGCTGCGGGTTGCCAATGCCGGCAAAGGCATGCACACGCCGGCCACGGAATGAGGCCAGCGGCACGGCCGGTCCCGCGCCGTTCAGCGGCAACAGTTGCTCGCCGTGCAGCTGCATGTGCAGGGCGTCGGCACGCTGGCAGGCGCCCGCGCCGGTCAGCACCACGGCGCCGACAGCGTCGAGTCGCGCGGGCGGCTCGCGCAGCGGGCCCGCTGGCAGCAGTGCGCCGTTACCAAGGCCGCGAGCAGCATCGACCAGGGCGATCTCGAAGTCACGGGCCAGCTGCAGGTGCTGCAGTCCATCGTCGGCAATCAGCAGTTGCGCGCCAGCAGCGCTGGCGGCGCGCGCCGCAGCCACGCGCTCGCGGCACACGTAGACCGGCACCCGTGCGCGCCGGAAGATCAGCAGCGCTTCGTCGCCCACTTCGCTGGCCCTGCTGTGTGCATCGACCTGCAGCACGCCAGCGCGCTTATTGCGGCCATAGCCGCGGGTGATGACGGCCACTTTCAGGCCGAGCGCCGTGAGCCGGTCGGCCAGCCAGATCACCACCGGCGTCTTGCCGGTGCCGCCCACGGTGATATTGCCGACCACGATCACCGGACGACCAACGCGCCGTGCACGCAACCAGCCGCGCGCATAAAATTTGCGGCGCATGCCGGTCAGCGCGCCATACAGCGCCGCCAGCAACCGCAGCCACCAGGGCGCACGCCTGCCGCCGTACCAGACTCCGTGCAGCCAGTCGTGCATGGCGGCGCGCACGCGGCCTCAGACCTTGAATTGCAGCTGATGCAGTTGCGCGTAGACGCCGGCGCGCGCCAGCAGCTCGGCATGCGTGCCGGTCTCGACGATGGCGCCATCCTGCATGACCACGATCAGGTCGGCGTGCTCGATGGTCGAGAGCCGGTGGGCAATCACGAAAGTAGTGCGGTTCCTGACCAGCAGCTCGAGCGCGGACTGGATGTGGCGTTCCGAGGCGGTATCGAGTGCCGAGGTTGCTTCATCCAGTACCAGTATCGGCGAATTGCGCAGCAGCGCACGCGCGATGGCAATGCGCTGACGCTGCCCGCCGGAGAGCAGCAGGCCGCGATCGCCGACCATGGTCTCGAGACCCAGCGGCAGTTCGTCGACGAATTCCCTGACGTGCGCAGCGCTGACCGCGGCGTCGAGCGCCGCGACGTCGGCATTTTCAGCGCCGAACACAATGTTGTTGCGAATGGTGTCGTTGAACAACACGACTTCCTGGCTCACCAGGCTGATCTGCGCGCGCAGATCGCGCAGCACATAGTCGCGCAGGTCGAAGCCATCGAGCAGCACGGCGCCGCCGCTCGGGTCGTAGAAGCGCGGCAACAGCGAAACCAGTGTGGTCTTGCCGCTGCCCGAGCGCCCGACTATCGCCACCGTGGTGCCCGCCGCGATTTCAAGGTTGATGGCGTGCAGCACACCGCCCTTGGCGCGATCGTAGGTGAATTCCACTGCACGGAAAGCGACCGCGCCACGCGCCCGCTGCAGGCGGCGTGTGCCACCGGCCGGTTCACCGGGCGCATCGAGCACTTCGAAGACACTGGCGCCCGCCGCGATGCTCTGCTGCAGCGGCCCGCTCACGCTCACCAGCCGGCGCAGCGGCTCGGGCACCAGCAGCAGGGCGGTGAGAAAGCCGAGAAAGTCGCCCACCTGCATCGCGCCGCTGGCGACCTGGCGGTTGGCCACGAACAGCACCGCCGCCAGGCCGAGCGCGGCGATCAGCTGCACGGTCGGGTTACTGCTGGAACGCGCCGAAATCAGCCGCATGTTGGTGTGACGGTTGAGCTCATTGGCGGCGTCAAAGTTGCGCTGCAGATGCTCCTGGGCATTGAATACCTTGACGACGCGATGCGCCTCGATGGCTTCCTTGGCGACCCGCGTGACATCGCCCATCGAATTCTGAATGCGCGTGCTGTAGCGGCGAAAGCGTCGATTGACGCTTTGCACCAGCAGACCGATCACCACCGCTACCGGAATCACGAAGGCGGCGAGTTTCCAGTTCAGATAGAACAGATACAACACGCCGCCGGCAATGGCCAGCGAATCGCGGATCAGCACAGTGGCCGAGTTGGTCGCTGCATCGGCCACCAGCTCGGCATTGTAGGTGAGGCGCGAGAGCATGGGTCCGGAAGACTCACGCTCGTACCAGGAGGTGGGCAGCCGCAGATAATGCGCGAACAGATCGGCGCGGATCGCCTTGATCATCTGCCGGCCCACCCAACCCGGAAAATAATTTGCCAGGTAGTCGCCAACGCCGCGCAACAGAAACAGGGCAATGACCCCGGCGGGCACATAGCGCAACACCAGCATGTTCTGCGCCACGAAAGCCGCGTTGAGGAATTTCTTGACGAACCAGGCGGTGATTGGCGTGACTGCCGCATACATCATCATGCCGAGCACGCCGATGGCGAACATGCCGGCGTGCGGACGGGCGTAGTGCAGCAGCCGGCGATACACCTGCGCGGCCGATACGGGCGGCGCAGCTGTGTTCAAGGCGCCCTGGTCCCGGTATCGTTGGTGGTGACGAAGTTCAGCTGCGCGAAGCCCAGTTGCCCGAGCACATCCATGGCCGTGACCACGGCCTGGTGCGTGGCGCGGCCATCGGCCTTGAGGCTCACCGGGCCGTTACGCTCGGCCGGCGCCACCCGCTCGATCGCCGCGCGCAGGGTATCGGCGCTGGCGTTCACCAGTTCGCGGCCGTTGACCAGGTAGCTGCCCCGCTCGGTCACCGACACCACCAGCGCCGCCGTTGCGGCGCGCTCAACCGGCACCGAGCTGGCCTGCGGCAAGCGGATGCGCATGCGCCCCTCGCCGGCAAAGTTGGCGGAGAGCATGAAGAAGATCACCAGCATCAGCACCACATCGATCAGCGAGACCATGTTGATCTCCGGCTCTTCGGCGCGCCGCGGCCTGAGATTCATGTGGGCGCAGTACGCGCCGCTTCGAGCGCATCGGCCAGCTGAATGGCGTCTTTTTCCATTTCAATGACGATGCGATCGATACGACCGCGCAGATACCGGTAGGCGATCAGCGAGGGAATCGCCACGCACAGGCCGGCGGCCGTGGTGACTAACGCCTGGGCAATGCCGCCCGAGAGCATGCGCGGATCGCCCATGCCCCCGGCGTTGATGGCGTTGAAAGCCTTGATGATGCCGCCCACCGTGCCGAGCAGGCCGAGCAGCGGCGAGACCCCGGCGATCGTGCCCAGCGTATTCAGGAAGCGCTCCAGTTCGTGCACCACGTGACGGCCGGTATCTTCGAGGCGCTCCATCAGCGCATCGCGGCCGCGATGCCGGTTGGCGAGACCCGCAGCCAGCACCTTGCCGAGCGGTGAATTCTGCTGCAGTGCTTCGATGACCTTGTCGCTGACCTGGTTGGCCTCGACCAGCTGCCAGACGCGCCTGGTCAGATCGGGTGGCAATACGCGCCGATCCTGCAATGTCCAGAGCCGCTCGAGAATAATGGCCGCGGCGACCACTGAAAACAGGATGATGGGCCCCATCATCCAGCCGCCAGCGCGAACGATTTCCCACATCGGCTCATGAACTCCAGAAGCTCCAGAGTGCGCATAATACTTGAGGGCGCGTGCGCGATTAAGGCTTTCGCCACTGCGCCACCAGGACACGGCCCGAGGGCTGGAACTGCAGTTCAAGAGCACCATCGCGCCCGGTGATGCGCAGCTGCGCGCCGCCAGCAGTCCAGGCGCGCAGCGTAGCCGCTACGGTGGCACGCTGTGGCGCGCGTACTGGCGCGCTCAGTATGACCAGCTGTGGCTGCAACGCCTCTGGCAGGCTGGCTGAATAGGCACTACGACTGCCATGTCCGGGAATCAGCGCCACGCTGGTCCGGCCCGGGTGCTGCACCAGTTGCGGCACCAGGCGTGCACGCTGTGTTGCCGCGCTGGCGCTCCCGGGCAGCAGCAGCTCGCTGTTCGCGGTGGCGACGCGCAGGGCGCATGAGACCTCATCGAGTGTCTCGAACTCCACGCCGTCCCACTGCCAGCGCTGGCCGGCTACACAGGCATGAAACTCCACTGGCGCTGCCCTGCTGCCGCCGGCATAGAACTCGTGCACGGTCAGAGCGGCGTTCAACGCCGCCGCGCCGGCACCCCGGTCGGCGTCGAGGCGCGGCAGCACCAGCCGATCCAGAGTCGCAATGTGATAGTAGTGCAGCGCCGGAACCAGCCGCGTGGCACTGATGATGCCAGCGCTGCCCCAGACCTCACCGTCGTCGAACAGCAAAGCATGATGCGCGGTGCGCAGCAACGTGGCCTCGCCGCCACCGACGTCAAATACCGTCGCGGCGAAGCTGCCCGACGCCAGGCCGGCGCGCGGCGGCGCCAACAGCGGCAGCAGCGCCAGCGCCGCGCTGGCGCGCATCCACCCGGGCCACGGCAGTATCACCATGAACACAGCCAGGGCCGCCAGGGCAAACCACCAGCGCGCCGGATCGGCGTGCCACAGGCTCATGGGACTGTCGGCCACGCCCTGCAGCAGCGGCCAGGCCAGGCCAATCAGCCACGCGCATAACCTGAGCAGCGCGAGCGCGAGCGGCGGGCAGATTCCCAGGCACAGCGTCGCGGCGAGGATCAGCGGCACCAGCAGAAAGCTGAAGAATGGAATGGCCAGCAGGTTGACCAGCAGCCCCGCCAGCGACACTGAGCCGAAGACTGCGAGAGTTGCGGGCAGCAGCGCCACGGCTACCAGCCCCTGTTCATGCAACAGCCCGCGCCAGCCGCGCGAGCTCTCGCCCGCTACCGCGCCACCGAGCAGCAACGCCGTCACCGCCAGAAACGACAGCCAGAAGCCGGCGGCCAGCGGCGCGAGCGGATCGAGACACAGGACGCCGATGAGGCCGGCCGCCAGCACGCGTGTTGCGCGACGCGGTCGCGAGAACATCTGCAGGCCATGCCAGGCGGCGAGCATCAGCAGCGTGCGCTGCGTGGGCACGGACCAGCCCGCCAGCAAGGCATAGATGCCCGCAGCGCCAAGACCGAACAACGCCGCACAGCTGCTGCGCGATACGCGGGTCTGCAAAAATCCCACGCGGCGCCACAGGGCCGCCATGACCGCACTGGCCAGCACGCAAAAAAGCGTGACGTGCAACCCGGAGATGGCTATCAGGTGAGTGATGCCGTTGGCGTTGAACACCCGCCACTGCTCGACCGAAACGCGCTGCGTGTCGCCGATCGCCAGGCCGATGATCAACGCCGCGGTATCACGCTCGCTCACCAGGGCCGCGATCCTCAAGCCGATGCGCTCGCGCCAGTAATCGAGCGGGCGCGTTGCGCCGGGCAAGGCGCGATTCAGGGGCGAAGCGATGACCTGGCCGCTGGCGTGGCGGCGCAAACGCAGATTCAGCGCCTGGCCATCGGCACTGCCAGGGTTCGCGGACTGTGCCGGTGCGTGCAGGGCCGTCAGCAGCTGCCAGCGCTCGCCGGCGTGCAGTTCAGGCGCACCCGACCAGCGCAGCGCAGCGTGCACGCTGCCGGAAAACGCCGGGACGGGGCCCACGGCCAGCAGCTGCGCCGTGAAATAACACTCAGCGCCGCGGCGCACTGGCACGCCCTCGATCGTGGCCTGGCTGAGCACGCGTTGCTCGAACTGTTCGGGCAGTCGCTGCTGCTCATAGCGGCTGACCTGCCACCAGACCAGCAGGAAGCCGCAGATCAGCGCCGCCAGGGCACGCGGCGCCTGGAGTTTTCGCCAACGCCGTAGCACGGGAGCACACAGCAAGAGCAAGGCCAGAGACGCAGCACCTGCCAGCCACGGCCCGGCGACCGGCATGAACCCCTGCGCCTGGGCGCCCAGAGCCGCCAGCACGCCGGCGAGCAGGCCGAAAGCAAGCAGCGCAGTCACGTCAAGGCAATTGCGATAGCGGCGTCACGAATTCAGCCGGGACGGTGCGCAGGCCTGCGCCGGACGTTAAAGTGACCGCCATGCCACGCCGCATCGTCAAACATCTAGCCCGCTGGGTCGAGGCGCGACGCGATCGCTGGTATCTGCGTATCTTCGGCGAGCGCCTGACCGACCACCATCTGTGGTCGCTGAACCGGCGCTCCATTACTGCCGGCTTTGGCGCCGGCCTCGCGATCGCCTTCATCCCCCTGCCCGTGCACACCATTGTCGCAGTGCTGGCGGCGCTGTATTGGCGCTTGAATCTGCCGGTGACGCTGGCGAGCACCTGGGTGGTCAATCCGTTCACGGTCGTGCCCTGTTTTTATGGCGCCTACCGACTCGGTGCGCTGTTGCTCCACCGCCCCACGCATTATTTCGCCTTTCAGCTCAGCTGGCGCTGGCTGGAACACGGGCTCGGACCCCGCTGGAAACCGTTTCTGCTCGGTTGCCTGGTGAGCGCTGTGATCAGCGGTCTGCTGGGCCGATGGGGACTGGAGTTCGTCTGGCGTACTGCGGTGCGCCGCAAGTTTCGGCTGCGGCGCGCGCACCGGGCAAGCGGCTAATCGACGCTGTTTGCCCCGATTGGGCGCAGCTGCCCCTGGTCGAGTTCGAGCACCCGGTCCATGCGCGCGGCCAGCCGCACATCGTGCGTGACCACCACCAGGCTGGTGCCCAATTCGCGGTTGAGCTCCAGCATCAGTGCAAACACCTGCTCGGCGTTGCGGCCATCCAGATTGCCGGTGGGCTCATCGGCCAGCACCAGGCGCGGCTGCGTCACCAGTGCGCGTGCTACCGCGGCGCGCTGGCGCTCGCCACCGGAAAGCTGGTGCGGGCGATGGTTCAGGCGCTCGCCCAGGCCGACGCGCCCGAGCAGGGCGGTGGCGCGACGCGCGGCACCGGCGGCGTCCATGCGCCGCACCAGCAGCGGCATGGCGACATTTTCCAGCGCCGAAAATTCCGCCAGCAGATGATGGAACTGATAGACAAAACCGATAGTGCGATTGCGCAGCTGACCACGCTCGGTTTCGCTCAGGGCGTGCAGATCGCGCCCGTCGATGGCCACCCGGCCGCTATCGGGGCGATCGAGTCCGCCCAGTATCTGCAGCAGCGTGGTCTTGCCCGAGCCCGAGGCGCCGATGATGCCGAGCCGTTCGCCGCTGCGCACCTGCAGATCGAGGCCGCGCAGCACCTCGAGCGTCGAGGAGCCTTCGTGAAAAGCGCGCGTCACGCCCTGGGCCGAGAGCACGACGCTGCCCGCATCCGCATTGCCATCAGTCATGCCGCAAGGCCTCCGCCGGCAGGGTGCCGGCCGCACGCCAGGCAGGATACAGTGTCGCCAGTGCGCACAGCAGGAACGACACGGCGCAGACCTGCGCCACATCGCGCCATTCAACGTACGCCGGCAGTTCATTCATCATGTACACCCTGGCATCCAGAAACTGCGTGCCGCTCAGGCGTTCGAGTGCGCGTACCAGCTGCGCGAGATGGCGCGCCAGCAGGGTACCGGCCGTGGCGCCGGCGAGCGTGCCAATCAGGCCGATCAGCGCACCCTGCACGCTGAAGATCGCCAGGATATTGCGCGGCAGCGCCCCGAAAGTGCGCAGCGTGGCGATGGCCCGGCGCTTTTCCTTCACCACCATGACCAGTGCCGCAACGATATTGAAGGCCGCCACCGCCACCACCAGCAACAGCATGATGAACATCATCGACTTGGTGGTCTGGATGGAGCGAAAGAAGTTGGCGTGATTGCGCGTCCAGTCGCTGACAAAATAGCCGCCGCCCAGCGCCAAGGCCAGCTCGCGCACCACCCGCGGCGCGGCAAACGGATCGTGCAGGGCGAGACGCAGCCCGCTGATCTGATCACCCATGCGGTAGATGCGCGCTACATCCTGCATGGGCGCCAGCGCCAGGGCGCTGTCGAATTCATACATGCCCGAATGGAACAGCCCGCTGACGCGCAGGCGCCGCATGGTGGGTGCAAACCCGGCCGGCGTAATGCTGCCTTGCGGCGCGATCAGCACCACATCATCGCCCGGCTTTACGTCCAGGCTCTCGGCGAGCGCATCACCCAGCACAATGCGGAAACTCCCCGGCGCCAATGCTTCGATGCTGCCGCCGCTGATGTGCTCCGCCAGCCCGACCGCGCGCCGTTCCTGCTCGGGCAGCACGCCGCGCAGCCCCGTGGCGGCGCTGTGCGCGCCGTGCACCAGCATCGCCTGCGCTTCGATATAGGGCACGGCCGCGATGACCTCCGGCTGCGCCTGCGCGCGGCGCTGCGCGGCGCGCCAGTCGGGCAGGTTGCCCTGCAGGCCCATCAGCGTGGCGTGCGAAGTCACGCTCAGGATGCGCATGCGCAGTTCGCGCTCAAAGCCATTCATCACCGAGAGCACCACGATCAGCACGGCGACGCCCACCGCCAGACCCAGCATCGAGACGATGGAGATCAGCGACAGGAAACCGCGCTGCTGGGTGGAGTGCAGGTAACGCGTGCCCAGCAGCCATTCGTAGGGAACATTGCTCAGCCTGGCCATGAGCTTCATTCGTAGCGCAGGGCCGCGGCCGGCGGTGTCGCGGCGGCGCGGCGCGCCGGGTAAATGGTGGCCACCAGCGTCAACAGCAGTGCGGCCGCGCTGATCCACAGCACATCACGACCATGCAGCGTC
>JBAVRE010000134.1:0-2094 GCA_049694695.1 Steroidobacteraceae bacterium
GTATCGAAATCCGCGCTGCCGACCAGCGTCAATTTGGGCGAGACCGTCCAGGTGGCCACCACATCCAGCAGCGAACGCTTGCTCACGCCACTGCTGGTGGCGCTATTGGGAAAATCACCGTAGTAGCCCGCAGCAGCCAGGGCCAGGGACTTGGTGGGGGTCAGGCTGACTCCCACTTCGGCGGTCTTGCCGCTGGCGGCACTGAGATCGTTGTTCCAGCCGTTGTTCACGCCAAACGTAAAGGTCGCCATGCTGCTCGCTGCGACTGCCACGCGCGCGCCCACGTGCGTCACCGGTTCGCTATACCAGAACAGCAGGGAACGAGTGATATTGACATTGCCGGTTGGCGCCGCGACTTCCGCACCGGCGAGCGTCGTGAACTTGCCGCCCAGCACGGTGACTTTGCCGGATACATATTGCACGTATGCCTGCAGCACATTGAAATCGCTGGTACTGCCTTGCAAGTATCCGGGCGCGTAGCAGCCGTTGCAGGCTTGCGTGCCGGCCACCACGTTCAGCAGCGCGCCAAAGCCAGAGGCCGGTTGCCTGGCGATCGTGAAGGCGGCCTGATCGAGGGCGAAGGTGTCGTAGCTCTGCGATGAGCTGGTGGCGTAGGAGTAGGTGCCATCGACATAGCCTGAGAACGTGACGCCGGAGGACTCGAGTACTTCGGACAGCGTCGGTGCCGGCGTCTTTGGCTCATCGGCCGCCAGTGCAGTAGCTGCCAGCATCGGGGTCAGCATTGCGGCCAGCATCAGCCCCAGCGTCGGTGTGAATTTTCCAGGCATGCGCATGAATCGATCTCCCTTGTTGTGTCTGCCTGCCAGAGTCAAAGCATCTGCCGTGCCAGGAGCGTGGTGATGAATAGGCGCGCCGGCAGTCGGGCGCCCCGGCGGGGTTGGCTGGCCGGCCAAGCCATTGATTAAATGGAAAGAACGCGCAGCTCAAGTCGCAGCTGCTGTTGTCGTTGTGAGCCCAAATGGTGTGCAGTCACAACGATTGGCCGCAAAGCGCGCCGCGCAGGCCTGGATCTCACGCACCAATTCGGCCCCGGTTGCGGCCGGTCTGCACCATGGCGGTCACGGCACGATTCAGGTGAAAATGGCGCATGCCTGACTCAAAGCCGCCCGCCGCACCGCACGCACTCATTCGCGGGATTGATCGGGCGTGAACCCGACGCCACTGCAGTTCATGGCCACCGCGCCGCGCGGCCTGGCCGACCTGGTGGCGCGCGAGCTGTGCGTGCTCGGCATCGACGAGCTGCGTGAACGCACCGGCGGTGTCCTGTTCCAGGGCACGCTGGCGCAGGGCTACGCCGCCTGTCTGCACTCGCGCGTGGCCAGCCGTGTGCTGCTGCAGGTGGCGCATTTCGAGGCGGCCAGTACCGAAGCCTTTCACGCCGCGGTGCGTGCCATCGACTGGCGCGCGCACCTCGACCCCGCGCAGACGCTGGCCTGCGAATTCACTGGTTCACACCCGACCATCACCCATAGTCATTTTGGTGCGCTCAAGCTCAAGGATGGCATCTGCGATCAGTTGCGTGACAGCACCGGTGCGCGTCCGGACATCGAGCTGGATCGACCGGCCGTCAAAGTGGTGGCGCATGCCAACGGCGCACAGCTTGGCCTGTACATCGATCTGGCCGGCGAAGGCCTGCATCGGCGCGGCTACCGTCAGCGTGGTGGTGAAGCGCCACTACGCGAAAATCTGGCGGCCGGGATACTGCTGCGCGCCGGCTGGCCGGCTATCGCCGAGGCCGGCGGTGGCTTTCTCGATCCCATGTGCGGCTCGGGTACGCTGCCGATCGAGGCCGCGCTGATCGTCGCGGACATCGCCCCTGGCCTGCAACGCGACTACTGGGGATTTTTCGGCTGGCGCGGGCACGATGCGGCGCTCTGGCAGACGCTGCTGGAGGCGGCGCGCGCACGGGTTCGCGCCCAGGTCACGGTATCGATACGCGGGAGTGACCAGGACGCCGCGGTGCTGCGCAATGCCGTGCTCAATGCGCAGCGCGCCGGCGTCGCCGCGTTCGTGCACTTTGACTGTCTGCCAGTCAGCGCAGCGCGGCCGGACAGCGCCACTGGCCTGGTATGC
>JBAVRE010000135.1:0-24416 GCA_049694695.1 Steroidobacteraceae bacterium
ATGTATTTTCGACCGCCGATGACAACCAGACTGCCGTGACCATCCACGTATTGCAGGGCGAGCGCGAGCGCGCCGACGCCAACAAGTCGCTCGGTAAATTCGACCTGGCGGATATTCCGCCGGCAGCACGCGGCATGCCGCAGATCGAGGTCGCCTTCGATATCGACGCCAACGGCATCCTGCATGTCTCGGCCAAGGATAAAGCGACCGGCAAGGAACAGAAGATCGTCATCAAGGCTTCGAGCGGCCTGGGCGAAGAGGAAATCAAGCGCATGGTGCGCGACGCCGAGGCGCACGCCGAGGAAGACAAGAAGTTCCGCGAGCTCATCGAGGTGCGTAACCGGGGCGATGCGCTGCTGCACTCGGTGGACAAGACGCTCAAGGATCTGGGCGAGAAGGTCAGCGCTGAAGATCGCGCCAAGGTCGAATCGGCGCTGTCCGATCTGCGCGCGGTGATCAAATCTGACGATGGCGAGGCGATTGCCCGCAAGACCGAGGCGCTGACCAGCGCGGCGGCCGGCATTGCCCAGCAGGCTCACGCAGCGGGCAACGGGGCGGACCAGGGAGCCGAGCAGGGTGCCGGCCACGCGGCGGCAGGCGATCAGGGTGCATCCGCGGGCGCCACCGGCAACAAGGACAACGTCGTCGATGCGGAATTCGAGGAAGTGAAGGGCAAGGACCGGCGCGCGTCCTGACGCCGGCTTGACGCATGGCGAAGGCGGACTATTACAAAGTACTCGATGTAGCCCGCAATGCGGGTGAGTCCGAGATCAAGAAGGCTTATCGGCGCCTCGCCATGAAATATCACCCGGATCGGAATCCGGGTGACAAGAGCGCCGAGGAGAAATTCAAGGAGGCCAAGGAAGCCTACGAAGTGCTCTCCGACGCTTCCAGGCGCGGCGTCTACGACCAGCACGGTCATGCCGGCATCGATGCTGTCAGGCAGCGCGGCGGTGGCGGCGGCGGGGCCGAGGCCTTTGGCGATATCTTTGGCGACGTATTCGGCGACATCTTTGGTGGTGCGCGCCGTGGCAGCCGCTCGCAGGTCTATCGCGGCGCTGACCTCCGTTACGACATTGAACTCGACCTGGCGGAAGCGGTCTTCGGTCGCACGACCGAGATTGACCTGACCAAACTGGTCGAGTGCGAAACCTGCCATGGGAGCGGGGCCGCCAAGGGCAGCAACCCGGTGCAATGCGAGACCTGCAGCGGTTCTGGTCAGGTACGCGTCTCACAGGGCTTTTTCACCCTGCAGCAGACCTGCCCGCACTGCCGCGGCGCCGGCCGCGTAGTGCGCAATCCTTGCGATGCCTGCCTCGGCCAGGGGCGCATACGCAAGCACAAGAAGCTGGCCGTGAAGATTCCCGCTGGCGTCGACACGGGTGATCGCGTGCGGCTGGTGGGCGAGGGCGAGGCGGGCCGCAATGGCGGTCCGCCGGGCGACCTCTATGTCGAGGTGCAGGTGCGTGCGCACCCCATTTTCGAGCGCGAAGGGCCACACCTGAGCTGCGAGGTGCCCGTGGCTTTTGTCATCGCCGCGTTGGGCGGCAATGTCGATGTGCCGACCCTGGAGGGCGAAGTCAGTCTGAAGATCCCGGCAGAAACGCAATCGGGCCGCGTGTTCCGGCTGCGTGGCAAGGGCATCAAGCCGGTGCGCGGTGGCGAACAGGGGGATCTGTTCTGTCGCGTGGCGGTCGAGACGCCGGTCAAACTCTCCGCTGAGCAGCGCGAGCTACTGCAGAAGTTTGACGAGTCGGTGCGCGCTGACGGCAACCGTCACGCCCCGCGCCACAAGAGTTTTCTGGACGGCGTAAAGAAGTTCTTCTCAGGCGGGTCCTAGCGATGGCTGCGCGCATCCGGGTGGTCGTGATCGGCGCCGGTGGCCGCATGGGGCAGAGCCTGCTGCGTCAGCTGCCGCAGTTTCCGGCCCTTGAGCTGGCTGCAGAGGTGAGCAGAACGGACGACCTGGCGGGGCGCCTGCAGGGCGCCGGCCTGGCGCTGGATTTCTCCAGCGCGGCGGCCAGTGCCGCCCATGTGAACGCCTGCGTCGCCGCCCGGGTGCCGCTGCTGCTCGGTACCACCGGATTGCCCGAATCCCTCCAGGCACTGCTGCAGCAGGCGGCCGAGCAGATTCCGCTTTTGGTTGCCGCCAATACCAGCATCGCAGCAAACCTGCTGCTGGAACTCGTACAGCGTGCGGCGCGAGCCTTGCCCTTGAGTTTTGATGTCCAGATCAGCGAGGCCCACCACCGCGACAAGATCGATGCCCCATCCGGCACGGCGCTGGCACTGGGCACGGCAGTGGCAACGGCTCGCGGCGCCAGCCCTGCCGAGGTTCCGGTGGTCTACGGCCCGCACCACCCGGGACCCCGCCTCACGGGCGAGATCGCCTACGCGGTGACCCGCGGCGGCGATCTGGCCGGGGAACATGCTGTGCACTTCTATGGTGCAGGCGAGCGCCTGGCCCTTAGCCATGGAGCGAGCGACCGGGCGGTCTACGCCCGGGGGGCGCTTCAGGCGGGCGCCTGGCTGGCCCGTCAGCGCGCCGGGCGTTACCAGATGCTTGACGCGCTGAGCGAAAAATAAATTCCTGCTCGGCGGCGCACACTTTTGCACAAGCCCCTATTTATGAAGGGGTTTTCCGGTCACTTTTTGCTCATTTGCGGCTGATCTGTGCATGGACAGGGGCGGGGCCAATCCTTAGAATTTGGCCCGTAATCCGGTTATCGGGTTAGTCCGCACAAGGCGGGGGGCGTTCCAAAAGAACTCCTCCCGCTTTGTGCATCTACGCATCGAAAACAGCCGGTGCGCGGCCCGATAGCCCAACGGGATCGTCGCAGTGGAGGGGGCTTAGTGATTTCACCAGCGGTGCTGGCGCTCGCGGATGGCAGCATCTTCCGTGGCCAGTCGATCGGCGCAAGCGGTAACACCACCGGCGAAGTCGTTTTCAATACCGCCATCACCGGCTATCAGGAAATTCTCACCGATCCGTCTTACTCCAGACAGATCATCACGCTCACCTATCCACACATCGGCAACACCGGCGTTACTCCCGAAGACATGGAGTCGGGGCAGGTTTACGCCGCGGGTCTGGTGATTCGCGATTTGTCGATGATCACCAGCAGCTGGCGCGCCGAAGGAACACTGGCCGATTTCCTGCAACGCGGGCGTGTGGTTGCCATCGCCGGCATCGATACACGACGCCTGACCAGGCTGCTGCGCGAGGGCGGCGCGCAAGCCGGCTGCATCATGACCGGCGAGCGCATCGATGAAGACGCGGCCGTGCGCGCTGCCTCGCGCTTTCCCGGGCTCAAGGGCATGGATCTCGCGAAGGTCGTCACCACCCGTGAGAGCTATCAGTGGAATGAGGGCAGCGTCTGGAAACAGGGCGCACCCGCGCCGATCCGCGCACAGCAACGCCTGCATGTGGTGGCCTACGATTTTGGCATCAAGCGCAACATCCTGCGCATGCTGGCCGACCAGGGATGCCGGGTTACCGTGGTACCGGCGATGACCACGGCCGCAGAAACCCTGGGCCTGAAACCCGACGGCGTGTTCCTTTCCAACGGACCGGGCGATCCGGAACCCTGCGGTTACGCGATCCAGGCGATCAGTGAGCTGCTGGCTGCCGAGCTGCCGATATTTGGAATCTGCCTCGGCCATCAGCTGCTGGCGCTCGCCAGCGGCGCGCGTACCGTGAAGATGAAATTCGGTCACCATGGCGCCAACCATCCGGTGCAGGAACTCGCCAGCGGTAAAGTCATGATTACCAGCCAGAATCACGGCTTTGCGGTCGATGAGTCGAGCCTGCCGGAAAACCTGCAGGCCACCCATCGCTCACTCTTCGATGGCAGCCTGCAGGGCGTGACGCGCACCGACCGGGTGGCGTTCAGCTTCCAGGGGCATCCGGAGGCGAGCCCGGGTCCCCACGATGTCGCGCCACTGTTTGCGCTCTTTACGCAGGCCATGGTGCGGCGCCTGCAGGCGCAATTGCGCACGCTGCGTGCGAGCTCGCGTAAACAGGTGGCCGAGGGCTGAAGCCCGCGCCTCATGCCCAAACGTACCGACATCCACAGCATCCTGATCATCGGCGCCGGACCGATCATCATCGGCCAGGCCTGTGAATTCGATTATTCCGGCGCGCAGGCCTGCAAGGCACTGCGTGAAGAGGGTTACCGCGTCATCCTGGTCAATTCCAACCCGGCCACGATCATGACCGATCCGGAAATGGCCGATGCGGTCTACATCGAGCCGGTCAACTGGCGCACGGTGGCCAGCATCATCGAAAAGGAGCGGCCCGACGCGCTCTTGCCGACCATGGGTGGCCAGACCGCGCTCAATACCGCGCTCGATCTGGTGCGCGAGGGCATACTCGAGAAATTCGCTGTCGAAATGATCGCCGCCTCGCGCGAGGCCATCGACATGGCCGAGGATCGCGAGCTGTTTCGCAATGCCATGCGCGAAATCGGCCTTGAGACCGCCAAGGCGCAGATTGCCCGCAGCCTGGATGAGGCAGTAGCGGTGCAGGCGAATTTTGGCTTTCCGGTGGTGCTGCGACCCTCCTTCACCATGGGCGGCAGCGGTGGCGGCATTGCCTACAATCGCGAGGAATTCGAAACCATCGTCGAGCGCGGCCTGGAAGCCTCGCCCACTCATGAAGTGCTGATCGAGGAGTCGGTCATCGGCTGGAAGGAATTCGAGATGGAGGTGGTGCGCGATAAGAGCGACAACTGCATCATCGTCTGTTCCATCGAGAACCTCGACCCGATGGGCGTGCATACCGGCGATTCGATCACCGTGGCGCCGGCCCAGACGCTCACCGACAAGGAATATCAGCGCATGCGCGATGCCTCGATCGCGGTGCTGCGCAAGATCGGCGTCGAGACCGGCGGCTCCAACGTGCAGTTCGCGGTCAATCCGCGCGACGGCCGCTTGCTGGTCATTGAAATGAATCCGCGCGTCTCGCGCTCCTCGGCGCTGGCCTCGAAGGCGACCGGGTTTCCAATCGCCAAGATCGCCGCCAAGCTGGCGGTCGGCTACACGCTCGCCGAACTGCGCAACGAGATCACCAGTGGGGCGACACCGGCCTCGTTCGAGCCCACCATCGACTACGTGGTGACCAAGGTGCCGCGCTTCACCTTCGAGAAATTCCCGGGGGCCAACAACCGCCTGACCACCCAGATGAAATCGGTGGGCGAAGTGATGGCGATCGGGCGCACCTTCCAGGAATCGCTGCACAAGGCGCTGCGCGGCCTGGAAACCGGGCTGGACGGCTTCAATCCGCTGCTGACCCTGCCGCTGACCGACGAGAGCAGCGCACAGCTCGCTTACGAATTGCGCTCGCCGGGCGCCGATCGGCTGCTGTACGTTGCCGATGCGCTGCGGGCCGGCTGGAGCATCGAGCGGGTCTGTGAACTCTCCGGCATCGATCCCTGGTTCCTGGCGCAGATCGCCGATCTGATCGCGGAAGAGGCGCGGCTACGCCTGGATGGCGAGAAATCCCTTGGGGTAGAGCGGCTGCGCGAGCTGAAGCGCAAGGGCTTTTCCGACCGGCGCCTGGCAAGCCTGACGCGTTCCAGCGAGGGGCAGATACGGGCGCGACGGCGCGAGTTCGGTGTGCTGCCGGTCTACAAGCGGGTCGACACCTGCGCGGCCGAGTTTGCCACCAGCACCGCCTACCTGTATTCGACCTATGAGGAAGAATGCGAAGCCGCGCCCAGCAAGCGGCGCAAGATCATGATTCTCGGCGGCGGGCCCAACCGCATCGGTCAGGGCATAGAGTTCGATTACTGCTGCGTGCACGCGGCCCTGGCGCTGCGCGAGGATGGCTTCGAAACCATCATGGTCAATTGCAATCCGGAAACCGTGTCCACCGATTTCGACACCTCGGATCGGCTCTATTTCGAGCCGCTTACCCTGGAAGACGTGCTCGAAGTCATACAGAAGGAGAAACCGGAAGGCGTGATTGTGCAGTTTGGCGGGCAGACGCCACTGAAGCTGTCGCGTGCGCTCGAGGCTGCGGGCGCTCCTATTATAGGCACCACGCCCGATTCCATCGATATTGCCGAAGACCGTGAGCGCTTCCAGCAGCTGGTGCGCCGGCTTGGCCTGCGGCAACCCGCCAACGCCACGGCGCGCACCGAAGAGCAGGCCGTGCTGCTGGCACGCGAAGTGGGTTTTCCGCTGGTCGTGCGTCCATCCTATGTGCTGGGCGGGCGCGCCATGGAGGTCGTCTTCAACGAAGGTGATCTGCGCCATTACATGAACACCGCGGTCCAGGTGTCCAACGACAGCCCGGTGCTGCTCGACCGTTTTCTCGAGCAGGCCATCGAAGTCGATGTCGACGCGGTCTGCGACGGCCTCGAGGTGCTGATCGGCGGCATCATGGAGCACGTCGAACAGGCGGGCGTACACTCGGGCGACTCGAGCTGTTCGCTGCCACCCAACAGCCTGTCGCCGCTGCTGCAGGAAGAACTGCGTGAACAGACGCGCAAGCTGGCGCAGGCGCTGCAGGTGGTCGGGTTGATGAATATCCAGTTTGCCATCCAGAACGGCGCAGTCTACGTGCTCGAGGTCAACCCGCGTGCCTCGCGCACCGTGCCGTTTGTCGGCAAGGCTACCGGCGTGCCCATCGCCAAGCTGGCGGCGCGCGTCATGACGGGCCGCACGCTGCGCGAGCTTGGCGCGCTGGACGAGCGCGTACCCGGGTATTTTTCCGTCAAGGAAGCGGTGTTCCCCTTCAACAAGTTTCCGGAGGCCGATCCGATACTCGGCCCGGAAATGAAATCCACCGGTGAAGTCATGGGCACCGGGCGCACCTTCGGCGAGGCCTACGCCAAGAGCCAGTCGGCCTCCGGCGTGGTGCTGCCACGCAGTGGTGTGTGCCTGATCAGCGTGCGTGAACGCGACAAAGCGGGCGCCGTGCCGCTGGCGCGCCGCCTGCTGGCGCGTGGCTTCGAGATTGTCGCCACCAGCGGCACCGCGGTGGCTCTGGGCGCCGCTGGCATAGAATGCCGGCAGGTCAACAAGGTGCGCGAAGGCCGCCCGCATATCGTCGACATGATCAAGAACGACGAAATCAACCTGATCGTCAACACCACCGAGGGCAAGCAGGCCACCATCGAGTCGCACTCGATTCGTCGCGAAGCCGTGCACCGTCGCGTTACCTATTACACGACGCTGGCTGCGGCCCTGGCGACCTGTGAGGCGATCGATCACATGGATGAGGTGGCGGTCAACCGGCTGCAGGACCTGCATCGTGGAGCGGTGTCGTGAAGCGCTCGCCCATGACGGCGCGTGGCGCGGAGCTGCTGCGCAGCGAACTCAAGCGCCTCAAGTCCGAGGATCGGCCACGGGTCATCAAGGCGATTGCCGAGGCGCGCGCCCACGGCGATCTGTCCGAGAACGCCGAGTACCACGCGGCGCGCGAGCAGCAGGGCTTCATCGAGGGACGTATCCAGGAGATCGACTCGCGCCTGGGTGCGGCCGAGATCATCGATATCACGCAGCTGCCGCCGTCCGGGCGCGTGGTGTTCGGCGCCACGGTCAGCATTGAAGAGCAGGATGACGGCAGTACCGTCACCTATCAGATTGTCGGTGAAGATGAAGCGGATATCCGCGCCGGGCGCATCTCCTACAGCTCACCCATCGCCCGGGCCCTGATCGCCAAGAGCGTGGGTGACGTGGTCGAGGTGAGCACACCCGGGAAAACGCGCAGCTACGAGATCACCGCGGTTCGCTACGCCTGAGCCGGGCGGCTCAGGCGTCCGGCAGCACCAGGCGCGGCAGGGGCTGGGCCGCCCGGTAAAGAATCGCCACATGGCCGATGCGATTGACCAGCGCACAATCGCTGCGGCTGACCAGTTCGGCCAGCAGGGCCTCGCGCACGCCGCGATCGGCAGCACGGATGCGCACCTTGATCAATTCGTGGTCGCGCAGCGCCTGCACAGTCTCGGCCACGACGTTGTCGGTGAGTCCTTTTTGACCCATCATCACCACGGGTTTCAGGGCGTGGGCCTTGCCACGGAGAAATCGCAGCTGCTTTTCACTCGGCTTCATGACGGCCATTATCGGGCATGAGCAGATCTACCAACAGCACCAAGCGTTTGTTGCAGCACGGCATGATGGTGCCCGATCTGGTCCTGCACACGGCAGGTTGGGTATTGAAATCCAGGGGCGGCGCCCTCACCAACTATCTCCAGGGCGTTGGTCATGGGGCCGTGGCGGCGGCACTCCCGTAGCGCCGGGACCTGCTTGCTGGCGAGCGGCCTGCGGATGGTGTAGCGTGACCTGATATTCTGGCCCGGAGTCCATAGCAAGTTGAACGATACAATCAAGAGCGTGCTGATGTGGGCCGTGATCCTCGCGGTCATGGTGCTGGTGTTCACGCGCTTTGCGCCGACCACCAGTCCACCAGAGCAGCTGGTCTACTCCGCGTTTCTGAATGACGTACACAGCGGTCGCGTGGACAGCGTGATTCTGCAGGGCGACACCATTTATGGCGTACGCAAGGACAAGAGCAAGTTCGAGACCTACAATCCGGAAACCAATTACACCGCGCTGATCGGCGATCTGACCAAGTCCAATGTTGGCATTGAGGGTAAGCCACCCAAGCAACCCAGCTTTCTGATGCAGCTGGCCTTGCAGATCGCGCCGGCCCTGCTGCTGATCATGGTGTTCATCTACATGCTGCGCCAGATGCAGGGTGCGGGCGGCGGTCGCGGCGCCATGAGTTTCGGCAAGAGCCGGGCGCGCCTGCTGGGCGAAGACCAGGTCAATGTCACCTTCGCCGATGTGGCCGGGGTCGATGAGGCCAAGCAGGAAGTCAGCGAAATCGTCGATTTTCTCAAGGACCCGGGCAAGTTCCAGAAGCTGGGCGGCAAGATTCCCAAGGGCGTGCTGATGGTGGGCAACCCCGGCACCGGCAAGACACTGCTGGCGCGGGCCATTGCCGGCGAGGCCAAGGTGCCGTTCTTCACGATTTCAGGTTCGGATTTCGTCGAGATGTTTGTTGGCGTCGGCGCCTCGCGGGTGCGCGACATGTTCGAGCAGGCCAAGAAGCACGCGCCCTGCATCATCTTCATAGATGAAATCGACGCGGTCGGCCGGCATCGCGGTGCGGGCCTGGGCGGCGGGCACGATGAGCGCGAGCAGACCCTCAATCAGTTGCTGGTCGAAATGGATGGCTTTGAGGGCAACGAAGGCATCATCGTGATTGCGGCGACCAACCGGCCCGACGTGCTCGATCCGGCGCTGCTGCGGCCAGGCCGCTTTGATCGCCAGGTGGTGGTGCCGCTGCCCGATGTACGCGGCCGCGAGCAGATTCTGCGCGTCCACATGCGCAAGGTTCCACTGGCCGAGGATGTCAAACCAGCGCTGATTGCGCGCGGTACCCCGGGCTTTTCCGGCGCCGACCTCTCGAACCTGGTGAACGAGGCCGCCCTGTTTGCGGCGCGCGCCAACCAGAAGAGCGTGTCGATGGATCAATTCGAGCGCGCCAAGGACAAGATCATGATGGGCGCCGAACGGCGCTCGCTGGTGATGAGCGAAAAGGAGAAGCTCAACACCGCCTATCACGAATCCGGGCACGCCATTGTGGGCGTCAATCTGCCCGAGCATGACCCGGTCTATAAGGTCACGATCATTCCGCGCGGCCGGGCCCTGGGCGTCACCTTTTTCCTCCCGGAAGAAGATCGCTACAGCTACAGCAAGCAACGCCTGGAGTCGCAGATTGCCAGCCTGTTTGGTGGACGCATCGCCGAGGAGCTGGCCTTTGGGCCAGACGCCGTGACCACCGGCGCTTCGAACGACATCGAGCGCGCCACCAGCCTGGCACGCAACATGGTAACCAAATGGGGTCTGTCGGACCGGCTCGGACCGCTCACCTACAGCGAGGAAGCCGGCGAAGTATTTCTCGGTCGCTCGGTCACCCAGCACAAGCAGGTCTCGGATGAAACCGCGCATGTCATCGATGTCGAAGTGCGGCGGGTCATCGATACGGCCTATATCCGCGCCCGCGACATCCTGAGCGCGCACCGCGACAAGCTCGATGCCATGGCACAGGCCCTTATCAAGTACGAGACCATCGACGAATCGCAGATCAAGGACATCATGGCGGGGCGCGAGCCGCACCCACCGGAGGGCTGGGACGACAGCGCTGGCGGCAGCGGCGGCAAGCCGGCGGTGGCCGAGGGTGGCGAGCGCGCCAAGCCGGCCTTCGGCAAGCCGGCTGGTCAGACCTGACGTTCAGTTCGCCATGCAGTTGCGGCACGCCCGCGGGACGCTGAATCTCGCGCAGCCGGCAGTCATGGGCGTGCTCAACGTCACGCCCGATTCCTTTTCTGACGGCGGTAAGTTTCTCGATCCGGCACGCGCCCTGGAACACGCGCTGCGGCTGGTAGCCGAGGGCGCCCTGATCATCGACATCGGCGGCGAGTCGACGCGTCCCGGCGCCACGCCGGTCGCTACGGACGAAGAGCTGCGCCGCGTCATCCCGATCATCCGGACACTGGCGGCGCAAAGTCCGGTGCTGATCTCAGTCGACACCAGCAACCCGCAGGTCATCGAACAGGCCATCGACGCCGGTGCGGGCCTCATCAATGACGTGCGCGCCCTGCGCGGGACGGGCGCATTGGCGGCCGTGGCCCGCAGCGGCGCCGCCGTTTGTCTCATGCATATGCGCGGCGAGCCGCCGATCATGCAGCGGCTGCCTGTCTATCAGGACGTGCGCGCCGAGGTGCGCGGGCAGTTGCAGGAGCGGTTGGCGGCCTGTGTCGCCGCCGGCATCGATGCCGGGCGCTTGTGCATCGACCCCGGGTTTGGCTTCGGCAAGACCGTGGCGCACAACCTTGAGTTGCTGCGACATCTGGCCGATTTCACCGACCTGGGCGTGCCGGTCATGGCAGGATTGTCGCGCAAGTCGATGCTGGCGACGCTCACCGGGCGCGCCCCGGAAGAACGACTGGCCGGCAGTATTGCGCTGGCCTGCGTTGCCGTGCTCAATGGCGCGCGAATTATCAGGGCGCATGATGTTGCCGCTACACTCGATGCGGTGCGCGTGGTGCAGGCAGTAATGGAGATCTGAATAGTGACCAGAATCTACTTCGGTACCGATGGTATCCGCGGTCGCGTGGGCGAGCACCCGATGACCGTGGATTTCGCGCTGCGCCTGGCCGGTGCCGCGGCGCGGGTGCTGGCGCGCGCTGGCGGCAGTGTGCTGATTGGCAAGGACACCCGCCTGTCGGGCTATATGTTCGAAGCCGCGCTCGAGGCGGGATTCATCGCCGCTGGCGTAAACGTGCTGATGATGGGTCCGCTGCCGACGCCCGGCATTGCCTACATGACCCGAAAACTGGGCTGCAGTTTCGGTGTCGTCATCAGCGCCTCGCATAATCTCTACGAAGACAACGGCATCAAATTCTTCGATGCCGACGGCGGCAAGCTCAGCGATGAGCTCGAGGAACAGATCGAGGCACAGCTGGCGATTGAACCGCGAACGCGTCCGTCCGGTGAACTGGGGGTGGCGCGCCGCGTGGATACCTCGCGCACCCAGTACCAGGACTTTTGCCGCGGCACCCTGCCGCCGGGCATGTCACTGGCCGGGATGAAGATTGTCGTCGACTGCGCCAATGGCGCCGCCTACAAGGTGGCGCCGCGCACGCTCGCCGATCTGGGCGCCGAGATCGTACCCATTGGTTCGGCGCCCAATGGCCGAAATATCAACGTCGGTTGTGGCTCGACGGCCCCGGAGTTGCTGCAGCTCACGGTGCCGGGCGTGCATGCCGACGCGGGCATTGCCCTGGATGGTGACGGTGATCGGCTGCTGATGGTGGATCACCTGGGTCGCATCGTCGACGGCGATCAGCTGCTATTCGTCATTGCCTGCGCGCGCCACGCCGAGGGCACACTCAAGGGCCCGGTGGTCGGCACCCTGATGAGCAACCTGGGCCTGGAGATGGCGCTACGCCAGCGTGGCATAGCCTTCGAACGCGCCGCGGTCGGCGATCGTTACGTGCTGGCGCGCTTGCGTGAAACCGGCGGCGTGCTCGGTGGCGAGACTTCGGGTCATATCCTGTGCCTCGATCGCACCACGACCGGTGACGGCCTGGTCAGCGCCCTGCAGGTCCTGGCGATCATGCGTCAGAGTAACAAGTCCCTGGCCGAACTCGCCGCCGGCATGACCCGCCTGCCGCAGGTGCTGCTGAATGTGAAGGTGGCACAGCGCTTTGATCCCCTGAGCGTGCCCGCAGTGCGCGCCACGATGGCGAGCCTGGAGAAGCGCCTGGGCGATCAGGGGCGCATCGTGCTGCGCGCCTCGGGTACCGAAGCCCTGATCAGGGTGATGGTGGAGGCGGTGGAGGAGTCGGCCGCCCGGGCCTGTGCGGAAGAGCTTGCCGCGGCGGTACGCGCGGCCTGATTGCGTGCACCGGGCGGCATGGCTATCATCGCGCGCCGCCAACCCGCCCCCAATGGGCACCCGCTGCCACTAAAGGCCATTTAGACCATGCGTCGCAAGATCGTCGCCGGTAACTGGAAGATGCATGGCTCGCGCACCGAGAACGCCGTGCTGGTGGAAGCCATTGTCGCCACGGTGACCAGCGAGCGCACGGCCTGCGTCATCTGTCCGCCATTTGTCTACCTGCACGAAGTCTGGCGCATGTTGCGCGGTGGCTCGGTAACACTCGGAGCGCAGGATCTGTGCGCCGAGGCAATGGGCGCCCACACCGGGGAAATATCGGCCGCCATGCTCAAGGACGTGGGCTGCACATACGTCCTGGTCGGCCATTCCGAGCGGCGCGCCCTGTATGGCGAAGACAGTCAGCTGGTGGCCCGTAAGTTTGCGGCAGCCCTGAGCAAGGGCCTGACGCCGGTGCTGTGCGTGGGCGAACAGCTCCAGGATCGCGAAGCCAACCGAACCGAGGTGATTGTCGGTGCCCAGATCGACGCCGTCGTGCAGCTGTGTGGCATCCAGAGCTTTGGCCAGGCGGTGATCGCCTATGAACCGGTGTGGGCGATCGGTACCGGCCGTACCGCCACACCGGAGCAGGCACAGGACACGCATGCCTTCATACGCCAGCGGCTGGCGCGTGAGGATGCTAAAATAAGCGCTGGGTTGCGTATCCTGTATGGCGGCAGCGTCAAGGCAGGCAACGCCCGGGATATTTTTGCCATGCCTGACGTTGACGGTGGCCTGATCGGTGGTGCTTCGCTCAAGGCCGATGAATTCACAGCCATCTTTGCCGCCGCCGACAGTCTTGCCGCCTGAGAAAATTCTTCGAGTAAACAGATGTTGCATTCAATCCTGATGGTCATACATTTCTTCGCCGCCTGCGGCATCATCGGCCTGGTGCTGCTACAGCGCGGCAAGGGTGCCGAAGCGGGTGCAGGCTTCGGTGCCGGTGCCTCCGGCACGGTGTTTGGCGCCCGCGGCGCCGGCACGGCGCTTTCGCGTGCCACGGCCATATTGGCGGCAGTCTTCATGATCACCAGCCTGTCGCTCACCTATGTGAGCGCGCATAACAAGGCGGCGCCCACCAGTGTGCTCGAGCGTGCTGGCGCCATTCCGGCCCCAACGCCAGCGAACCTGGCACCCTCCAGTCCGGCGCCCGCCAGCCCGGCGCCGACGACAACTGTACCGGCCGCTCCGGCGAAGTAATCGCCCGGGCACTGCAAAGAATCCTTGCCGACGTGGTGGAACTGGTAGACACACTAGCTTGAGGGGCTAGCGCCGCAAGGTGTGGGAGTTCGAATCTCCCCGTCGGCACCAATTCTCTCGTAGAATTGGCGGGGCAAAGTCGGGGCGGTCAGGTAACTTTCCGCCCCTTTTGATATCAGGACACAGCCGATGCTTGAAAATTACCTGCCGGTGCTTATCTTCCTGATGTTGGCGACCCTGCTGGCCGCCGTACTGCTGGGGCTCGGTACGTTTTTCGGGCGCCTCGGCGCCCGCCACCATGGTGACGCTGAAAAGCTTTCGGCCTACGAGTGCGGCTTCGAGGCCTTCGAGGATAATCGCGCCCGGTTCGATGTGCGTTATTACCTGGTGGCCATCCTGTTCATCGTTTTCGACCTGGAAATCGCCTTCCTGTTTCCGTGGGCAGTGTCGCTTGGCAGGACCGGCCGTTTCGGACTCGGCGCCATGGGTATTTTCCTGGCAGTGCTCGTGGTCGGCTTCATCTACGAATGGAAGAAAGGGGCGCTCGAGTGGGATTAGACGGGCAGGGGGGCGCAGAGACTTTTGCGCAGCGCGGATTCCTCACCACCCAGGTAGACAGCCTGGTGAGCTGGGCGCGTACCGGTTCGCTGTGGCCGATGACCTTCGGCCTGGCCTGCTGCGCCATCGAGATGATGCATGCCGGGGCGTCCCGCTACGACCTCGATCGTTTTGGCGTGGTGTTCCGTCCCAGCCCGCGCCAGTCCGATGTCATGATCGTCGCGGGCACGCTGGTCAACAAGATGGCGCCGGCGCTGCGCAAGGTCTATGACCAGATGCCCGAACCGCGCTGGGTGATCTCCATGGGTTCGTGCGCCAACGGCGGCGGTTACTACCACTATTCCTATGCCGTGGTGCGCGGCTGCGATCGCATCGTGCCGGTCGATGTCTATGTGCCAGGCTGCCCGCCGACTGCCGAGGCCCTGCTCTATGGCATCATCCAGCTGCAACGCAAGATTGAGCGCCACGGCGGCGCTCAAGCTGTGGCCTGAGCCGGTACGCCGCGCTTGAGCGTCAAGAGCGATAATCTGAGCAGCGAACTGCGCGCCCAGTGTGGCGAGCGCCTGGTGCTGCACGTCGGCGCCGGCGATGCGCTCACGGCCGAGGTCGCCGCTGCCGATCTGCTGGCGGTTGCGCTGATCCTGCGCGATCAGCCAACGCTGCGTTTCGAGCAACTCATCGACGTCGCGGGCGTCGATTACCTCGACTACGGGCGCAGCGAATGGCAGGCCGAAAAGGCCACTGGCAGCGGCTTCAGCCGCGGCGTCAACAGCGCTGCCGGGCATACGTTACGCGGTGAGCGGCGTTTTGCCGTGGTCTACCAGTTGCTGTCCGTGACCCACAATCATCGCCTGCAGCTGCGCTGCTGGTGTGAAGGGAGCGACGAACCGGCGCTTGATTCACTGACCGCGATCTGGGCTTCGGCCGACTGGTTCGAACGCGAGGCCTTCGACCTGTTTGGCATCCTGTTTCGCTCGCATCCGGATCTGCGCCGGCTGCTCACCGATTACGGTTTCATCGGCCACCCGTTCCGCAAGGATTTCCCGCTCATCGGCAATGTCGAGGTGCGCTACGACGCCACGCTCAAGCGCGTCGTGTACGAGCCCGTGACCATCGAAGCGCGCACCCTGGTGCCGCGCGTGATCCGCCACGACAACCGCTACGAAGCGGCCCTCAAGCCGCCGCCTGCGGAGGGCAGTCATGGCTGAGATCCGCAATCTCACCATGAATTTCGGCCCGCAGCACCCGGCCGCGCACGGCGTGTTGCGCCTGGTACTGGAAATGGATGGCGAGGTCATCCAGAAGGCCGATCCGCACATTGGCCTGCTGCACCGGGGCACCGAGAAGCTGGCCGAGTCCAAGCCCTTCAACCAGTCGATCGGCTATATGGACCGGCTCGACTACGTTTCGATGATGTGCAGCGAGCACGCTTATGTGCTGGCGATCGAACAGCTGCTGGGCGTAACCCCGCCGCTGCGCGCCCAGTACATACGTGTCATGTTCGATGAGATCACGCGGCTGCTCAATCATCTGATGTGGCTCGGCGCGCATGGCCTCGATATCGGCGCCATGACCATGTTCCTGTTCTGCTTCCGCGAGCGCGAAGACCTGATGGACTGCTATGAGGCAGTCTCCGGCACGCGCATGCATGCCACTTACTACCGGCCGGGCGGGGTGTATCGCGATCTGCCCGATGCCATGCCGCGCTACCAGGCCTCGCGCTGGCGCTCGCAGAAGGACGCCGACCGCCTCAATGGTGCGCGCGCCGGTTCGCTGCTCGACTTCATTGAAGACTTCACCAGACGCTTCCCGGCCTGCGTCGATGAATACGAAACCCTGCTGACCGACAACCGCATCTGGAAGCAGCGCACCGTCAACATCGGCGTGGTGTCGCCGGAGCGCGCGCTGCAGCTGGGCTTCACGGGCCCGATGCTGCGTGGCTCGGGCCTGGCCTGGGATCTGCGCAAGAAGCAGCCCTACGAGGTGTACCGCGAGATGGATTTCGACATTCCGGTGGGCCTGAACGGCGATTGCTACGATCGCTACCTGGTGCGCGTCGAAGAGATGCGTCAGTCCAATCGCATCATCAGCCAGTGCGTGCAATGGCTGCGTGCCAACCCTGGCCCGGTGATGATCGACGATCGCAAGGTGCGGCCGCCACAGCGCGAAGAGATGAAGGGCGACATGGAATCGCTCATCCATCATTTCAAATTCATGACCGAAGGCTATTGCGTGCCGGCCGGCGACAGTTATGCCGCGGTCGAAGCGCCCAAGGGCGAATTTGGCGTGTACCTGCTCGCCGATGGCGCCAACAAGCCTTATCGGCTCAAGTGCCGCGCCCCGGGATTCGCGCACCTTGCTGCCCTGAGCGAGATGATCGAGGGGCATATGCTGGCCGACGTGGTCGCGGTCATCGGCACGCAGGATATCGTTTTTGGGGAGATTGATCGCTGATGAGCGACACCGACAACACGACGGCCGTGCTCTCCGAGCAGACGCGCCATGAGATCGATCACTGGGTGGCACGCTTTCCCGCGGGCCGCCAGCGCTCGGCGGTGATCGCCGCGCTGCGCGCCGCGCAGGAGCAGAACCATGGCTACCTGACCAGCGCGCTCATGGATGCGGTGGCGGTTTACCTGCAGTTGCCGCCCATCCAGGTCTATGAAGTTGCCAGTTTTTATTCCATGTTCGAGACCCAGCCCTGCGGCCGTCACCATGTCAGCATCTGCACTAACATTTCCTGCATGTTGCGCGGTGGCGAAGAGCTGGTGGCACACGTGGAAAAGCGCCTGGGAATTCGCCTCGGTGAGAGCACGCCCGATGGCCGCATCTTCTTCAAGCGCGAGGAAGAATGCCTGGCGGCCTGCACCGGCGCGCCGATGATGATGGTCGATCACACTTACCACGAGCACCTGACGACCGCCAGGGTCGATCAGATTCTCGACGAACTGAAGTAGCCGGCAGGGCGCATGCGCATGGCAAGCTGGGAAGACAAACAGAATCTGGTGTGCTTCGAGCCGCTCAAACTCGAGCGCTCGTGGACGCTGCCGGTCTATCAGAGCATCGGCGGTTATGAGGCCTGGCGCAGCATCCTGGCGGACAAGGTCAGCCGCGAGCAGGTGATCGATACCGTCAAGGCTTCAGGCTTGCGCGGGCGCGGTGGCGCAGCCTTTCCCATGGGGGTGAAGTGGAGCTTCATGCCGCGCAATGCCACGATGCAGAAATACGCGGTCTGCAATTCCGACGAGAGCGAGCCGGGCACCTGCCACGATCGCGACATCCTGCGCTTCAATCCGCATTCGCTTATCGAGGGCATGGCCATTGGCGGCTATGCCATGAATGCCACGGTGGGCTACAACTATATTCGCGGCGAATTCCTGGGCGAACCTGTGCCACGCTTCGAGGCGGCGGTTGCCGAAGCTTATGCCGCGGGGCTGCTGGGCAAGAATATTCTGGGCTCCGGCGTCGATTTCGATCTCTACACTTTCGTGGGCGCGGGCGCCTACATCTGTGGCGAAGAGACGGCGCTGCTCGATTCACTGGAAGGCAAGCAGGGCAAGCCGCGCTTCAAGCCGCCGTTCCCGGCGGCCTTTGGCCTGTACGGCATGCCGACTACGGTCAACAACTGCCAGAGTTTTGCCTCGGTGCCGACCATTTTCCGCAAGGGTGCGCAGTGGTTTGCAGCGCTGGGCCCGGCCAATTCCGGCGGCACCAATATCTTCTCCGTTTCCGGCCACGTCGCCAGGGCCGGCAATTTCGAGGTGCCCCTGGGCATTCCCTTCACGGATCTGCTGGCCATGGCCGGTGGCATGCTCGGCGGGCGCAGGCTCAAGGCGGTCATTCCGGGCGGTTCCTCGGTGCCGGTGGTGCCTGGCGAGACCATGCTGAAGGTAAACATGGACTACGACTCGCTCAAAGCTGTCGGCTCGAGCGTCGGTTCCGCGGCCGTCATCGTCATGGATGAAACCACCTGCATGGTGCGGGTGCTCGAACGCCTGTCGCGCTTCTACATGTCGGAGTCCTGCGGACAGTGCACGCCCTGTCGCGAGGGCACCGGCTGGCTCAATCGCACGCTCAAGCGTGTGCTGGCCGGCGAGGCGACGCGCGAGCATCTGGGCCTGCTGCTCGATGTCGCCAATCGCATCGAGGGTCACACGATCTGCGCGCTGGGTGATGCCGCCGCCTGGCCGGTACAGAGCTTCCTCAAGCACTACCGGCACGAGTTTGAATTCATGGTCGATCATCGCGGCCGCAGCATCGTGGCGCCCGACAGGCAGGCGGCATGAGCGAGGAATTCGTCAACGTCGAGGTCAACGGCGTCGCCGTCAAAGCGCCTAAAGGCGAGATGATCATACGGGTCACAGATGGCGCGGGCGCCTATGTGCCGCGCTTCTGCTATCACGACAAGCTGCCGATCGCCGCCAACTGCCGCATGTGCCTGGTCGAGGTCGAAAAGGCGCCCAAACCCATGCCCGCCTGCGCCACCCCGGTGGCCGAGGGCATGAAGATCTACACCAAGTCGCCCAAGGCCATCGCCGCACAGAAGGCGACCATGGAATTCCTGCTGATCAACCACCCGCTCGACTGCCCGATCTGCGATCAGGGCGGGGAGTGCGAGCTGCAGGACCTGGCGGTCGGCTTCGGGCGCGATCTCTCACGCTATGGCGAGAGCAAGCGGGTCGTAAAAGATCTGAGCCTGGGTCCGCTGATTTCCACCGACATGACCCGCTGCATCCACTGCACGCGCTGCGTGCGCTTTGGCCAGGACATCGCCGGCATTCAGGAGCTGGGCACGACCGGGCGTGGCGAGCATATGCTGATTGGCACCTTCATCCAGAAGAGTATCGATCACGAACTCTCGGGCAATATCATCGATCTTTGTCCGGTGGGCGCCCTCAACAGCAAGCCGTTTCGCTTTCAGGCGCGCGCCTGGGAGATGACCCAGCATCCGCTGGTTTCCCCGCATGACGGCTTCGGCACGCGCCTCTATGGTCACGTGCTGCGTGGCCGACTGATGCGCGTGGTACCGCAGCCCTGCGAAGACATCAATGAAACCTGGATCGCCGATCGCGATCGCTACAGCTATGAGGGCCTGTACAGCGATGAGCGGCTGACCGTGCCACGCGTGCGGCAGAGTGACGGCACGCTGCGCGAAACGGATTGGGACACAGCGCTGGCCGCCATGGCCAGTGGCCTGCAACAGCAGGTGGCGCAATCTGGTGCCGCTGCGCTGGGCATGTTGACGCACCCCTCGAGTACGCTGGAGGAGTGCTACCTGCTTGCGCGCCTGGCCGATGGACTGGCCACGCCCAACATTGATCACCGCCTGCGGCAGCGTGATTTTCGCGATCAGGCCAGCGACTCCACGGCGCCGGGCCTGGGGCTCGACCTGAGCGCGGTCGATGCACTCGATGCCCTGCTGGTAATAGGTTCGAACCTGCGGGCCGAACTGCCCATGCTGGCGCATCGGGTGCGCAAGGCGGCGCGCCGCGGGGCACGCGTCAGCTTCCTGAATCCGGCTGCTTTCCCCTGCCTGTTCCCGGTGGCCGGCAGCATCGTCAGCGGTGCGACAGGCCTGGTGCGCGAACTCGCCGGGGTGCTGCTGGCAGCGCTGGAAATACGCGGCCAGTCGGCCTCGCCCGCAGTGCGTGCGCTGGTCTCGGGCCTGGCGGTCAGCGATGCACAGCGGCAGATCGCCGCCAGCCTGCAGCAAGGCCAGCGCTCGATCTGGCTCGGCGCCCTGGCGCTGCGCCACTCGGCCTACGCGGAACTGCGCGCCCTGGCGCGCGAGCTCGCACGGGTCACCGGCTCAACCCTGGGCGAGCTGGCGGAGGGCGCCAATGGCGCTGGCGCCTGTCTTGCGGGCTGCCTGCCGCACCGCGCTCCCGGCGGCGCGTCGCGCGCCACGCCCGGTCTGAATGCCCGGCAGATGCTGGAGCAGCCGCTGGCGGCCTATCTCATGCTGGGCACCGAGCCCTGGGCCGATGGCCTGCAGCCGCAGGCCCTGGCGACGCTGAAGCGCGCGAAGTTTGTCGGTGCCATCGCGTCCTACGCTTCGGCGCAGATGAGCGAAGTGGCGCATGTGTTGCTGCCGGCTGCCGCATTCGCCGAGAGCTCCGGCACCTACGTCAATCTCGAAGGACGCTGGCAGAGTTTTGCCGGCGCCGCCTCACCGCCGGGCGCGGCGCGTCCGGCGTGGAAGATACTGCGCGTGCTGGGCAATCTGCTGAACCTCGGCAATTTCGATTACCAGTCCAGCGAGCAGCTGCGCGACGAATTGCGTGCGATCCTGGATAAGGCGACGCCGGCGGTATTCCTGGACAACTTTGCCCCGAGTGCGGCAACGGTCGTCGAAGCGCTGTGCGATGTGCCGATGTACCAGCTTGATCCGTTGCTGCGGCGCGCGCGCTCGCTGCAGTTGACGCTTGCGGGCCGCACCCCGGGCGTGGAGTACGCACCGTGAACGCCTGGCACTGGCTCACTGCACAGTGGCAGGCTTTGCCAGGCTTTGCGCATTCCACCGTGTTTATTCTGGCGCTGACGCTGGTGCTGATCCTGTGCGTGGCCTATCTCACCTTGTGGGAACGCAAACTGATCGGCTGGATGCAGGTGCGCCGCGGGCCCAATCGGGTGCGCATCTTCGGGTTCTTCCCGGGCATGGGTCAGCCCTTTGCGGATGTCATCAAGCTGCTGCTCAAGGAAATTGTCATCCCTTCGCAGTCGAACAAGGCGCTGTTCCGCCTGGCGCCGGCCATTACGCTGATTCCGGCCTTTGCCACCTGGGCGGTGATGCCGCTGTTCCCGGGTTTCGCCATTGCCAATATCGATGCCGGGCTGCTCTATGTACTGTCGCTGACCTCGGTTGGCGTCTATGGCGTCATCCTCGCCGGCTGGGCCTCAAATTCCAAGTACGCTTTTCTTGGCGCCATGCGCTCGGCGGCGCAGATCGTCGCCTATGAGATTGCCATGGGTTTTGCGCTGGTGGGCGTGCTGATGGCCTCCGGCAGCCTCAATCTCGGCACTATTGTCGAGCAGCAGCGCGGCGCGCCCCTGCACTGGAATGTCTTCTGGCTGTTCCCGCTGTTCATGGTGTATTTCATCTCGGGTGTCGCCGAGACCAACCGCGCGCCCTTCGACGTGGCCGAGGGCGAATCGGAAATCGTTGCCGGCTTTCACGTCGAATATTCCGGCATGGCCTTTGCGCTGTTCTTCCTGGCCGAATACGCCAACATGATCCTGGTCACGGGCCTGACTTCGATCTTCTTCCTGGGCGGCTGGCTGAGTCCGCTGGACGGCTACCTGGCCGCAGACAGCGGCTTGCGCAGCGTGCCACTGCTTGGCCTGTTTATCGGTGACGGACTGCAGTGGCTGGTGCTGAAGATCTTCATCCTGCTGAGCGTATTCATGTGGCTGCGAGCCACCTTTCCGCGCTATCGCTACGACCAGATCATGCGCCTGGGCTGGAAGGTGCTGATACCGATCACCATCGTCTGGATAGCTGTCGAGGGCGCGCTCGCCTGGTTCCACATCGGTCCATGGCGCGTCTGAGGTACAGCCAATGGCAAGAGTAAACCCGTTCAAGACCTTCGCACTCTGGGAGCTGCTTGGCGGTCTGTGGCTTACCGCACGCACGCTGTTCCGGCGCAAGGTCACCATCAACTATCCGGAAGAGAAGACGCCGCAATCGGTGCGCTTCCGCGGCCTGCACGCACTGCGCCGCTACCCCAATGGCGAAGAGCGCTGCATTGCCTGCAAGCTGTGCGAGGCGGTATGTCCGGCGCTGGCGATCACCATCGACTCCGACGTCGCTGCCGATGGCACGCGGCGCACCACGCGCTACGACATAGACCTGTTCAAGTGCATCTACTGCGGCTTCTGCGAAGAAGCCTGCCCGGTGGATGCCATTGTCGAAACCCGCATTCATGAGTATCACATGGAGCATCGCGGCGAGAACATCATGAGCAAGGACAAGCTGCTGGCGGTGGGCGAGCGCTACGAGGCGATGATCAGCGCCGATAAAGCCGCTGACGCGCGCTACCGATGAGCTCGAGCGTCGGCACAGCAGGGGAGGTATCTTAAAGTGCTGGTGCAGATCCTGTTTTACAGCTTCGCGACCATCCTGGTGGCCGCCGGCGTGGGTGTGATCACCGCGCGCAACCCGGTGCATGCCGCCCTGAGCCTGGTGCTGTGCTTTTTCACCAGCGCCGTGCTGTGGCTGCTGATCGAAGCTGAGTTCCTCGCCATCGTGCTGGTGCTGGTCTATGTCGGCGCGGTGATGGTGCTGTTCCTGTTCGTGGTGATGATGCTCGATATCAACCTGGAAGAAATGCGCAAGGGTTTCCGGCGCTACGCCATTCCGGGCGCCGTGATCACGGCCATTCTCATTGCCGAGATTGTCGGCGTGATTGTCCAGCGCCGCCTGGGGCTGGATGTCACCCGCGGCGCGGTGCCGCTGCCGGCCGGCTACAGCAATGCCCAGGAGCTCGGTACGGCGCTGTTTACCCGCTATGCCTACGCGATCGAGATCGCCGCCATGCTGCTGCTGGTCGCCATCATCGCGGCGATCTCACTCACCATGCGGCGCCGACCGGGCCTCAAGCTGCAGAACATTGCCGCCCAGGTGGCGGTACGCGCCAGCGAGCGCGTGCGAATCGTCAAGATGGATGCGGAGCCGCGCCCATGATTACCCTCGGACATCTGCTGACACTCTCGGCGGTGCTGTTCGCGCTCTCGGTGGCCGGCATCTTCATCAATCGCCGCAACGTCCTGCTGCTGCTGATGTGCATCGAGCTGATGCTGCTGGCGGCCAACTTCAATTTCGTGGCGTTTTCGCGCTACCTGGGGCAACTGGACGGCCAGGTCTTCGTGTTCTTCATTCTGACCGTCGCCGCTGCCGAATCGGCCATCGGCCTCGCCATCATCGTGGTGCTGTTTCGTGAACGACGCAGCATCAACGTCGAAGATCTCAATACGCTGCGCGGCTGATCATGAACCAGAACCTCCTGCTCGCCATTCCTTTGCTGCCGCTTGCTGCCGCGATCGTTGCGGGCCTCGCCGGGCGCCTGATCGGGCGCACCGCAGCCGCGCTGCTGACCATTGCCGGCGTGGCAGCGTCCTGCGTGCTCTCGATCCAGGTGCTGTTGGCCCTGCTGCACGGCACGCCGCCCTGGAATGGCACCGTGTACACCTGGCTGGTGAGTGAAGGCGTGCACATGCGGGTCGGATTCCTGGTCGATCGGCTCACGGCGCTGATGATGGTGGTCGTCACTTTTGTGTCGTTGTGCGTACACGTCTACACCATGGGTTACATGCACGACGACCCGGGTTACCAGCGCTTCTTCGCCTACATCTCGCTGTTCACCTTCGCCATGCTGATGCTGGTGATGGCCAACAATTTCATGCAGCTGTTCTTTGGCTGGGAAGCGGTGGGCGTGGTTTCCTATCTGCTCATCGGTTTCTGGTATACGCGCCCGAGCGCCATCTTTGCCAATCTCAAGGCCTTTATTGTCAATCGCGTCGGCGACTTCGGTTTCCTGCTCGGCATTGCCGGCGTGCTGTATTACACCGGTTCGCTCGACTACCAGACCGCCTTTGCCGCCGCGCCCGCCATCGCCGCCAAGAGCATGATGATATTCCCGGGCCACGCCTGGTCCGCGATGAGCGTGATCTGCATCTGCCTGTTCATCGGCGCCATGGGCAAGTCGGCGCAGGTGCCGCTGCACGTCTGGCTGCCCGATTCGATGGAAGGCCCAACGCCGATCTCGGCGCTGATCCACGCCGCCACCATGGTCACGGCCGGCATCTTCATGGTGGCGCGCATGTCGCCGCTGTTCGAGTTGTCCGACACCGCGCTCAGCTTCGTGCTGGTGATCGGCGCGATCACGGCCCTGTTCATGGGCTTCCTCGGCATCATCCAGAACGACATCAAGCGGGTCGTCGCGTATTCGACGCTGAGCCAGCTCGGCTACATGACGGTCGCGCTCGGTGCCTCGGCCTACTCGGTGGCGGTGTTCCACCTGATGACGCACGCCTTCTTCAAGGCGCTGCTGTTCCTCGGCGCCGGCTCGGTCATCATCGGCATGCACCACGACCAGGACATCCGCAACATGGGCGGCCTGCGCAAGTACATGCCCATCACCTGGATCACCTCGCTGCTGGGTTCGCTGGCGCTGATCGGCACGCCTCTGTTCGCCGGCTTCTACAG
>JBAVRE010000136.1:0-3211 GCA_049694695.1 Steroidobacteraceae bacterium
GAGTTCCCCCTTTCAGGATCGTGCGCGACAGGATGTCGCGCCCGAAGCCCCCATGGATGGGTTCATGGCGTTCCTGAAAGGGGGAACTCTGAATATGCGCGGCGTTCAGGCGCGCGGGCGGCAGCGCAATTGCCCGATCTTAGTTGGGCACGCGCCTAATCTGCGCCCCCAACTGTGCGAGCTTCTCTTCAATGGCCTCGTACCCGCGATCAATATGATAAATGCGCTCGATGTCGGTGCGTCCCTGCGCGACCAGCCCGGCCAGCACCAGCGATGCCGAAGCGCGCAGGTCGGTCGCCATTACCGGAGCGGCGGTGAGCTGCTCAACGCCGTGAATAATCGCGGTATTGCCTTCCAGGCGGATCTCCGCGCCCATGCGACGCATCTCGAGCATGTGCATGAAGCGGTTTTCGAAAATGGTTTCAACTACTGTACCCACGCCATTGGCCACGGTGTCGAGCGCGGCGAACTGCGCCTGCATGTCGGTTGGGAAAGCCGGATACGGCGCGGTGCGCACGTCGACGGACCTGGGCCGGCGGCCGCGCATGTCGATCTCCACCCAGTTGGGACCGGTACCGATCGTGGCGCCGGCCTCAGCGAGCTTGCCGAGGATGGAATCCAGATGCGCCGGGCGCGTGTTCTTGATGCGGATATGGCCGCTGGTAATAGCCGCCGCGACCAGATAGGTGCCGGCTTCGATGCGATCGGGCAGCACCTCATACTCGGTGCCATGCAGGCTCTTGACACCCTGGATCACAATCTTGTCGGTGCCGGCGCCTTCGATGCGTGCGCCCATCGCGATCAGAAAATTGGCCAGATCGACCACTTCGGGTTCACGCGCCGCATTTTCCAGCACCGTTTCGCCATCGGCGAGCGTCGCGGCCATCATCAGGTTCTCCGTGCCGGTGACCGTGACGGTATCGAGCACCAGGCGCGCTCCGTGCAGACGCGCCGCGCGGGCACGGATGTAGCCGCCTTCGATATGAATGTCGGCGCCCATGGCCTGCAGGCCGGCGACGTGAATATTCACCGGCCGCGCGCCGATGGCGCAGCCGCCCGGGAGCGAGACGTCGGCGCGCCCATAGCGCGCCAGCAGCGGGCCGAGCACCAGGATCGAAGCGCGCATGGTCTTGACCAGCTCATAGGGCGCGAAGCATTCGCGAATCGTCGACGGATCCACCTCGATACGCATGCGTTCATCGACGGTTACCGTGACGCCCATGCGCGCCAGCAGTTCAATCATCGTGGTCACATCCTGCAGATGCGGCACATTGGCAACCGTCACCGGGCCGTCGGCGAGCAGTGCGCCGGCCAGTATCGGCAGGGTGGCGTTCTTGGCGCCGGAAATCCGGGTCTCGCCTTCCAGCGCCACGCCGCCGGTAATCTGCAGCTTGTCCACGCTCAGCTCCCTGCTGCCGAGCTGCTGCGCGCGAGCTGCTCGGCGGGCGTCAGCGCTTCGATGGAGAGTGCGTGCAATTCGCGACCCACGAGTTCGCCCAGCGCTTTATAGACCAGCTGGTGACGGGCGACACCGCGCAGCCCCACGAACGCGCTGCTGACGATGTGCGCCTCGAAATGGGTTTGATCGGGAGATTCGACCCGTACTTCAGCGCCGGGCATGGCGCTGCGGATGAGTTCGGCAACCTGGGCTGGATGCATGGGATGTCGGCCTTGCAATAAATGACGCCGGTGGCTGCCGGCCCTGGCGCACATCTTAGAAGAATCCACGTGCCGGGGCGCGTTATGATGCACATCCAATGGGCAAAGCCGGCGCCAACACCATCGACGACACCGCACTGCTGGCGAGTGCACGGCGCACGCTGCAGGGCGAGCAGGCCGGCATTGGTGCCGTCGCCGGGCGGCTTGATGCCCGGTTTGCGCTCGCCTGTCGCGCGCTGCTGGGTTGCCGGGGGCGGGTGATCGTCACCGGGATGGGAAAATCCGGGCATATCGGCGGCAAGGTCGCCGCCACCTTCGCCAGCACCGGCACACCGGCCTTCTTCATGCATCCGGCCGAGGCCGGGCACGGGGACCTGGGCATGATCACCCGCCAGGATGTGGTGCTGGCGCTGTCCAACTCGGGCGAAACCGCCGAGATCCTCGTGCTGCTGCCGCACCTGAAGCGTCTGGGCGTGCCGCTCATCGCGCTCACCGGTCGTGACGCATCGACGCTGGCGCGGGCGGCCGACACTGCCCTCGATGTCAGCGTCGAGCAGGAAGCCTGCCCGCACAATCTTGCCCCCACCACCAGCACCACCGCCACGCTGGCCATGGGCGATGCACTGGCCGTGGCAGTGCTCGAAGCGCGCGGCTTTTCCGCCGAGGATTTCGCCCGCGCCCATCCGGGCGGGAATCTTGGCCGGCGCCTGCTGATGCACGTCGAGGACATCATGCGCCGCGATGCCGCGTTGCCGCGCGTCGGGCCGGACACGCCGTTGGCAGCGGGCCTGATCGAGATGAGCGCCAAGGGGCTGGGGCTCACTGCCGTGGTCGACGCCGCAGACCGGGTGCTCGGCGTATTTTCCGACGGCGATCTGCGCCGCGCGCTCGATCAACGCCTCGACATACATGCCGCCACCATGCGCCAGGTGATGACCAGCGGTGGCCGCAGCATCGGTCCGCGCGAGCTGGCGGCCTCGGCCGCGCTGCTGATGGAGACGCATCGCGTGACGGCCTTGCTGGTGGTCGATGAGGCGCAGCACCTGATCGGCGCCCTCAACGTGCACGACCTGATGCGTGCGGGCGTGGTCTGAACCTCATGGCGCGCCGCCCCAGTGCGCTCGCTGCGATCCGCCTGTTGGCGCTGGACGTCGATGGCGTACTCACCGATGGCACGCTGCGCTACGGGCCGGCTGGCGAATGCGAAAAAGTATTTCATGTGCGCGACGGTCATGGCATCAAGGCGCTGGCCCGCTCCGGGGTCACGATCGCAGTCATCTCGGGGCGCGACTCGGCGGCCGTGGCGCGCCGCTGCGCCGAGCTGGGCATTGGCGAAGTGCTGCAGGGCGTTGAGGATAAGGTCGCGGCCTTCAACGCGCTCATCGCACGTCTCGGCGTCAGCGCCGATGCCTGCGCTTTCATTGGCGATGACACGCCCGATGTGCCGCTGCTGCAGCGAGTCGGGCTGGCTTTCGCGGTGGCCGACGCCCATGCGGACGCGCGCCGCGCCGCCCACCGCCGCACGCGCCGCCCTGGCGGCCAGGGCGCAGTG
>JBAVRE010000137.1:0-10420 GCA_049694695.1 Steroidobacteraceae bacterium
GTGCAATCCAGCTACATCGGCCAGCCCATGGCGCGCGTCGAAGACGACGCCTTGGTGCGTGGCCAGGGGCGCTACATGGCCGACCTCAGTCCGGCAGGGGTTCTGCACGCTGCATTCGTGCGCAGCCCCGTGGCGCGCGCCACACTGAACGCCGTCAACGGCAGCGCGGCCGGGCAGTATCCGGGCGTTCTGCTGGTACTGACCGGGCCGATGGTGGCCACACTGGGTCCGTTGTCCGTCAATTGTGTGGTGCCCGATTTCCAGGATTTCCGGGCGCCCCTGCTGGCGCAAGATCGGCTGAATGCGGTGGGGGAAGCGGTTGCCCTGGTGGTCGCCGAAACGCTCGACGCCGCGCAGGAAGCGGCCGAGTTGGTCGAACTCGACTATGACTCTGAAGAGGCGCAGGCCACGCTGGCCAGCGCCGCCAACGGCCAGCCGCTTTATTCCAACTGGACCAGCAACGAAGCGTTTTCCCAGCGCTGGAGTTGCGGCGATGTCCAGGCTGCCTTCGATACCGCCGCGCGAGTCGTCGAAGTCGAAGTCGATATGCCGCGGGTGGCGCCGGTGCCGCTCGAAACGCGGGGTACGCTGGCCGCGTGGTCCGCACAGACCGGCATCCTCACCATCTGGCTGGGCACGCAGACGCCGCACCGCGCGCGCGCCGAACTGGCGCGGATTCTCGGTCTCGAGCTGGCGGCGGTGCAGGTCATATCGCCGGACGTTGGTGGCGCATTCGGCGGCAAGGCCGCTATTTACCCGGAGGATGTGCTGGTTGCCGCGGCTTCGATCCGCCTGGGCCGACCGGTGAAGTGGATTGCCTCACGCAACGAGGATTTCGTCTCGGCATCCCATGGCCGCGGCGGGCATATCAGTGCCACGGCGGCGGTGGATTCGCAGGGTCGGATGCTGGCGATACGGGCCAGGCTCGAGTTTCCGCTCGGTTGCTGGGCCACCTTCAGCGCCGCCGTGCCCGCGCTCAACGCAGCGCGCATCCTGCCCGGGCCTTACCGTGTACCGGCGCTGGACATTCACATGCGCGGCCTGCTGACCAACACGGCCCCGGTTGGCATCTACCGCGGCGCCGGACGTCCGGAAGCGGCACTGGTCATGGAGCGACTGATCGAAAAAGTTGCCGCGGCGAGCGGGCTCGATCCGGCTGAGGCGCGCCGGCGAAATCTGCTCAGCGTGCAGGACCTGCCCTATGCCATGCCGACCGGAGAGCGACTCGACTCCGGGGATTACCACAGCCTGCTTGAACACGCGCTGCGGGCGATCGACTACACCGGCTTGCGCAGCATCCAGGTCATGCGCCGCGCGGCGGGTGAAATCTTTGGCATCGGCCTGTGTATCTATGTCGAGCCCTGCGGCAAAGGTTGGGAGAGTGCGCGCATCTGCGCCCGCGGTGATGGGACTTTCCTGGTAGCCAGCGGCACCAGCTCGCAGGGCCAGGGTCATCGCACCGCGTTGGCGCAGATCGCGGCCGATTGCCTGGCCGTGCCGTTCGAGCGCATTGAAATGGTCGAGGGTGATACGGCCGTGACCCCCGAAGGAGTAGGCGCGCTGGCGAGCCGCAGCATCGCCATCGGCGGCAGTGCCATCAAGCGCGCGGCGACCGAACTGCTCGCCAGGATCGCCGCCGCCGGCACAGTGCCGACCGGGCCACTGGAAGTGACGGCCGTCTACACCGCTGCGCATGAGGCCTGGAGCTGCGGCTGTGCCGTGGCCACCGTGGCGATCGATCCGGAAACCGGCGAGCTGCGCGTCGAGAAACTGCTGTGGGTCGACGATGCCGGGCTGGTGATCAATCCGCTGCTGGTTGAAGGCCAGCTGCTCGGTGGGCTCGCCCAGGGGCTGGGGCAGGTGCTGTGCGAAAAAATTCACTACGACGCCGACGGCCAGCTGCTGACCGGTTCGCTCATGGATTACGCGCTGCTGCGCGCCGACCAGATGCCGGATATCGAACTGCACAGCGTCGCGACCGCCACCGATGCGAATATTCTCGGCGCCAAGGGCGTCGGCGAGTCTGGCTGCATCGTGGCGCCGGCGTTGGTGCTCAATGCGGCGCTTGATGCCTTGAGCCCGCTGGGGATCACCGACCTGCCGCTGCCGCTGAGCAGCGAGAACATCTGGCTGGCGATGCAGCGCGCACCACTCAAGCGGGCACCATGATGAAATATGCGAAGTGGGAAGCCAGGGAATTTGCACAGCAGCACTTCACCGGGATCTGGGCCGCCGTGCCCACGCCATTCACCGACCAGCTGCAGATCGATGAGGCTGGCTTCGCCCGCAACCTGCGCCACTGGTTTGAAACCCTGGAAGTGGACGGCATATTCGTCGGCGGCAAGCAGGGCGAGTTTTTTTCACTGTCGGTGGCCGAACGCAAGAGCCTGTTCGCGATGGCGGTCGCCGGCCTGGAGTCATTGCGTCGACCCGGCAGCGTGATTCTCTCCTGCTCGGATCAGAATCTCGATGTCGTGCTGGAACTCGCGCACCATGCCGAACAGCTCGGCGCGGATTACATCGTGGTCCACAGCCCGGTGCTGCATTTCGGGCACGATGTGGAATCCACGGTCTACGAGTACTACCGTTACGTGGCCGAGCAGGTGAATATTGGCATCGCGATGTGGAGTCACCCGGATGCGGGTTACCTGATGAGTCCGGAGTTGTGCCTCCGCATCGCCACCGACTGCCCGAACGTGGTGGCCATCAAGTACAGCGTGCCGCGTGACATGTACACGCGGCTCAGCCGCATGAGCACAGGAAAGCTGATTGTCAGCACGGCTTCGGAAGCCGAGTGGCTGGACAATATCGTCGAACTGGGCTGGAAACTGTACCTGTGCTCAATTCCACCGATTCTCTATCAGACCGCGCCTGATCGGCGGATTCGCAGCTACACGGATCTCGCTTTCCAGGGTGAAGTCGCGGCGGCGCGCCGCATCAGCGCCAGCCTCGAGCCGGTGCGGCGCGCGCTGCGCGACAGTCGGCCCGCCGGCACGCCGCAGGCGCAGCAGAAATACTGGCAGGAGTTGCTCGGCCAGGTCGGTGGGCCGGTGCGCCGACCGCTGCTGAACCTCTCGGCCGCTGAGCGGGAGATAATCAAAGGTGCGTTCACAGCCAGCGGTCTGGTTCCATGAGCGCCGCCAACGGAGGCCCTGTCATGCTCAGTAATGGTCCGCCCATCAATTTTCCGGCATGGATTCGCGAGCATGCGCAGCGCCTGCGCCCGCCGGTCGGCAATCAGCAGGTCTGGCCCAACTCCGACTTCATCGTGACGGTCGTTGGCGGGCCCAACGAACGCACCGACTTTCACGACGATCCGCTCGAAGAGTTCTTCTACCAGCTCAAGGGCAATGCCTCGCTGCTGACAGTGGCCGACAACAGGTTCGAGCGCATCCCGCTGCGCGAAGGCGACATTTTCCTGCTGCCGCCGCATGTGCGTCACTCGCCGCAGCGGCCCGAGCCCGGCAGCCTGTGCCTGGTCATCGAGCGCGCCAGACCGGTCGGGCAGCTGGATGGCTTCGAATGGTATTGCAGCCAGTGCGGACTCTGTGTGCATCGCGTAGCGGTGCAGCTGCAGAACATCGTCGATGATCTGCCGCGCGTGTATGCGCAATTCTATGCGCGCAGCGATGCGCAGCGCCGCTGCAGCGGCTGTGGACATGTACACGCGGGCGCCGATGCGCAGACCTGGCAGCGCGAGCTCGCCAGTTCGTCGGTAGGTAACGGCGCGCGGTTGCCAGGAAAAGGGCCGTGACACCCGTTGACCTGGAATTATCGGTGAACGGACGCCCGCTGCGCCTCCAGGTCGATCCGCGCCTGCTGCTGGTGCAGCTGCTGCGCGACCAGCTTGGCCTGACTGGCACCCATATCGGCTGTGATACCGCCCAGTGCGGGGCCTGCACGGTATTGCTGGACGAGCGGGCCATCAAGTCCTGCAATCTGCTGGCGGTACAGGCGCAGGGGCAATCGGTGACCACCATTGAAGGTCTGGCGCCAGCGGACGGGTCGCTGCACCCGATGCAGGCCGCCTTCAAGCGCCATCACGGCCTGCAGTGCGGCTTCTGCACGCCCGGGATGATCATGAGCGCCACCGAGCTGCTGCACAGCAATCCGGACGCCGATGAAACGCAGATTCGCGCGGCCCTGGAAGGGAATCTGTGCCGCTGCACTGGCTACCAGGGAATAGTCGCCGCGGTCACGGAAGTCTTACAGCAGGCGCGGCAGGCGCGCGCGGCGCCAGTCTCAGCAGCGGGCGCTGAACACTGACGATGTCGCCGTTCACCTATCACCGCCCAACCTCGGTGGCGCAGGCCGTGGCATTGCTGGCTGCGAATGCCGACGCCAAGGTGCTCGCCGGCGGGCAGAGTCTGTTGCCGACTCTGCGCCTGCGCCTGGCGGCACCCACGGATCTGATCGATCTGCGGCATATCGATGAGCTGCGCGGGATTAGCGTCGACAGGAACGAAATACGGGTAGGTGCAATGAGTTGTCACTGCGAGGTGGCGGCATCGGCCGAGGTCCGCAGGCTGATCCCCGCGCTGGCAGCCTTGGCGGCTGGCATCGGCGATCGCCAGGTCAGAAATCTCGGCACCATAGGTGGCAGTCTCGCCAACAATGATCCGGCCGCGTGCTATCCGGCCGCGCTGCTCGCGCTGGACGCGACCGTGCACACCAGCCGGCGGCGCGTGCCGGCGGATGAGTTCCTTCACGGGCTCTATGAGACCTGCCTGGCAGCCGACGAACTGATCACCGCCGTGTCGTTCCCGTTGCCGCGGCGGGCCGCCTATATCAAGTTCAGGCAACCGGCCTCGCGCTTCGCGCTGGCCGGTGTATTCGTCGCTGAAACCGGCGGCCTGAGTCGCGTGGCCGTAACCGGCGCAGGATTGCGGGGCGCATTTCGCGTCCCGGAAATGGAAGCGGCGTTGCGGCGCTCGTTCTCGGTGGAAGCGCTGGCGCGCTGTCGCGTCGATCCGGTCGCACTGGCGAGCGACCTGCATGCCAGTGCCGCATATCGGGCCCACCTCATTGTGGTCATGGCGCGTCGTGCGGTGGCGCAGCTCAATGCCACCGCAGCGCGCTGAGCGCCGCGCCGGAGGGTATCGGATGAAAATAGGGATTGCGGGCTTCGGCACGATCGGCAAGAAAGTGGCCCTGGCGCTGGATCAGGGCATCGAGGGCGTGGAACTGTGCGGCGTCTACACCCGCAGTGTGGCGGCGGCTCGCACCGCCCTGGCCCAGTTTCGGCGGCCGGTGCCGGTGATGAGCATGGCGGAGCTCGCTGCGGTGGCGGATGTCGTGGTGGAGTGCGTACCCAAGCAGGCCTTCGTCGAGGTTGCGCCGGAAGTAATCGCGCGCGGCAAGTTGCTGGTCACGGTAAGCGGCGCTGCGCTGCTGGAGCACCCTGAACTGATCGCCGAGGCGCGCCGCACGGGCAGCCGCATCATACTGGCGACCGGCGCCTTGCTGGGCCTCGATGCGGTGCGTGCCGCGGCCGAGGGGCAGATTCATTCGGTCTCGATCGTTACGCGCAAGCCGCCGCGCTCGCTGGCCGATGCGCCCACGGCGCGGAAGATGGGCATCGATCTTGGCGCGCTCACCGCGCCGTTGCAGTTATTCTCCGGCAATGCGCGCGACGGCGCGCGATTATTTCCGGCCAACGTCAACGTTGCCGCGGCGTTAGGATTGGCCGGCATCGGGCCGGAGCGCACCCGGCTGGAGATCTGGGCGGATCCCGCCTGTACTCGCAATACCCACACGATCGTTGTCGATGCCGACAGTGCCCGGCTCGAAATGAGAATTGAAAATGTACCTGCGGAGGAAAATCCGGGAACCGGCAAGATCACCGCACTGAGCGTCATTGCCTGCGTCAGGGCCCTGACCGCAACGCTTCGCGTTGGAACCTGATCGAACCGCTCCGGGTGCCACCGGGACGCCGCCGGCAACGGCTTTCACAGGTCCGTTTGCCGTCGTCCGCGCCTGACCCGTTGCTCTACGCTCGGGCGCCCCGCACGCGGTGGCCGACCCGATTCGCTCGATCTGCGTGGACCAGCGCGCCTGTCCTGGTGATGCCGGTAGCGGCACGGACAGCTTTCCGGCCGATCGCATGCCGGCAGCGGCAGGCGCGGGGTCTCGGCCGACAGGAAGCGCTTGCCACGGCACCCGCTAGCTGCCGCGCAATATTCGGTCGGCGAAACAATTTCGACCGCATGCCAGGAGTTCGACGGTGCTGCAGCGCCGCGCAGTGGTATCTGGTTTTTCATGATTTTCCCATTCACTGATGCAACAGGTGGTCGCCGAGGGCGATGAAATCAACCGGTTTGCCGCGCGTCACCTTCAGCTTGTCGATCGCGGGCCAGCGCCGCACGATCATGGCGCGCGCATCCGAGCCGTGGCAGCAAACCACGCGGAACGTCTGGCGCACATGCTCGAGCCTCCCCTCCACGGTGTACAGATAGAAACGCAGCTGGCTTAGACGATGCGGGTGGAGCCGCGCCCTTCCCGGTTTGGCCACATCGGAATCAGTGACCAACTTGAGCAAGCCGCGGGACGTCCCGTTGCCGGGGCTACGCCTGGTTCCGGTTGGCATGGGTGGACCTTTATTCTTCTTAGAGGGCCAAGTATAACCCCGCCATCAGGTTTGCTTGTTCAGTTTGGTCGGCTATGCTGGTTACGAGGCGGATGGCCGCCGTAGAGACCGGCCCCACACCCCTCCAGGAGCACTCCCATGAAACATCCGATGTTGGCGGCCATCGCGGCAATTCTCACTGCCTTGCCGGTCTTCGCCGCGCTGAATAGCGGCGCCAGCGCACCGGATTTTTCCGCCCAGGCGTCCCTGGCGGGTAAGAGCTTCGCCTTTTCACTCGCCGAGGCACGCCGCAGCGGGCCCGTGGTCGTGTACTTCTACCCGTCGGCGTTCACCGAAGACTGCAACGTCCAGGCGCATGAGTTCGCGGTCAAGATGGACAAGTTCAAAGCCGCGGGCGCGACCGTGATCGGCGTGTCACTGGATAACATCACCCGCCTGAACGCGTTCTCCGCCGATCCCAAGTATTGCGGCGGCAAGGTGCCGGTCGCCTCCGACGCCGACGGCAAGATCGCGAAATCCTATGATCTGAAGGTCGCTGCTGAGGCGCAGGGTTTCAAGGATACCCGCGGCGTCGAAATAGGCCACGGATTCGCGGAACGCACGACCTTCGTCGTCACCCGGGACGGCAAGATTGCCGCGACCATCGGCGGCCTCGCCCCTAACGTAAATGTAGATCATGCGCTCGCCGAGGTGCAGCGCCTCAGCGCTGCCGGTAAACCAGGGAGTTAGCGCCCGACGCCCTGGCGCGTTTGCCAGGCGATTGCCGGAAGTCAGCGGGTAGGTCGCGTGCCGAAAGCAGGCTTGCCTTTTTCGAAGCGGCGTATCGGGCCAGAGTCGGTCAGGCAATCGGCGAGCGCTGTATTCATTTCGTAGATGGTTGTGTCCAGGCCATTCTTGCGCATGGCCGTCTGGTAGGCGTCAAGGTACGCCTCCCCAGCCTTGAAGATCTCGGGGACAAAGGAGTTGACGATATTCAAATTCTGCGGCTGCTCGAAAGTTTCCTGGCATCCCTGCACATCGACGGCATGAAACGATCGACAGCGCGCTGGCCTGACCTCATATATTGAACACGTGCCGCCGGCCAGGAACGGGCACTTCAGGTTGGCCGCGAGCTGCTCCGTCGGGGTTGCCTGCCGCATGAGCCTGGCGTTCGAATTGACTGCCTCGCGAAGCTCTTTTGATCGCTCCGGAGTGAAGTGTTCGCGCACGTACTCGACGATAGCGAAGGCTTCGTCCGCGCGAACCTCGACTTTGAAATAGCAGCAGTACCAGCAGCCAGCACGACAGGCGGGCTGTTCATCGGCGGCTGCCGCTGCGGCGCCAAGGCTCAGGTCGAGCCTGGCATGGCTGGCTTGTGTCGCGTGCCGCCAGCCGCGTTGGCGTATCTCGTCCACCGCGACGGTGTGCTCCCTGTTCCTGGCAGCACTAAACGCAGTTTCGCCAATAGGTATTTGCATATGACTTCCAACGCCCCGCTTGAATGCCGCGGATACCCGTGCCTGATCTGCTCACCTTGGCTCGCACGCGATTGCGTCAGCAAGTCTTAAGCCGCGAGTCCCCTTAATCTGTGGCCGCTGTTCGATGCAAGAGATGCCTTGGTGTACCGGGAGCCCGCACTACGTAGGTATCCGAATTGCCCGCGCCTGCGATGCGTGCGATATACATCGAAGATCGGTTGTCTGTCACCGGGCTGTTGTCGGTGCAAAGGGGTTGGATTATGCGAACATTAATAGGTGCAATACTGTTGATCTGGTGTGCAGCGGCAGCAGCGGCCGATCCGCTGCTGGTTACCGCGCAGAGCCTGTTCAAGCCTATACCGAGCACGCCGCCGGCACTGCCTGGCAACGCCGCAACGCCGTCCAGGCTTGAGCTCGGCAAGATGCTGTATTTCGACCCGCGGCTCTCGGCGAGTCACGCCATCAGTTGCAACTCCTGCCACAACGTGGGTCTGGGTGGCGTTGACGCAGAAGAGACCTCCATTGGGCACAACTGGCAGCGCGGCGGTCGCAATGCCCCCACGGTGTTCAACGCCGTTTTCAATACCGCACAGTTCTGGGACGGCCGCGCCAAGGATCTTGAAGAGCAGGCCGGCGGGCCGATGCTCAATCCGATAGAAATGGCTTCACCAAAGGAGCACGTTGCCGAGCAACTGGCGGCCATTCCAGGTTATGTAGACGCATTCAAGCTCGCCTACCCGGGAGAGCCCAGCCCGGTCACCCTGCAAAATGCGCAGAAGGCGATCGCCGTTTTCGAGGCCACATTGATTACGCCCAACGCGCCGTTTGATCGATTCCTGAAGGGTGACAGTAGCGCGTTGTCGGCTTCACAGACTCAGGGGCTGAAGCTGTTCGTTGGCAACGGGTGCGCCGCCTGCCACAGCGGCATCAACATTGGCGGCGGCATGTATGCGCCGTTCGGAGTAGTGGAGAAGCCCGGCGCAGAGCTGCTGCCGCCAGCGGACAAGGGCCGCTTCATGGTGACCAAGACGGCGAGCGATGAGTATGTGTTCCGGGTACCGACATTGCGCAATATTGCGCTGACGGCGCCGTATTTCCACAGCGGCAGGGCGTGGGACTTGCGTCAAGCCGTGGCGGTCATGGGCGTCAGTCAGCTCGGTGCGCAGCTGACGGCGGACGAGATCGACAAGATTGTCAGTTTTCTCGAGAGCCTGACCGGCGAGCAGCCGACGCTCTCATATCCGAGATTGCCGCCAAGCGTGGTGTCGACACCGCGACCACAACCGTAGGGATGACCTGCTGCCGGTCTTGCTGACCTCGGCTGACCGGCCTAGAGGTTTGACCAGCATTCGTAGATTAAGCGGGCTACGTTCGGTAGCGCGCAGACGGCAAGGGTAATTGGGTATCAACTGGCTGCGGATAAATCAGCGGAGATTCCAATGTATATCGGCGGCATTCTGGGAACGATACTGCTCGTGGCTCTGATCATCTACATCATGCGACGTGCCTGAGCAGGCACCCTGGCTTCCGTGCTGGTGCACGGCACATAGCCGACCTTTGGAAGGCGGCTCAACTTTGCATGAGGCGATTACCATGTTCAAGAAAATCATGATGCTGGTGGCTGTAGTGGCCCTCGGCGCACCAATCGTCCTGACTGGATGCAACACCATGCATGGTGTTGGCAAGGACATCACCAAGGCGGGTGACAAGGTCCAGCAGGAAGCCAAGGAGCACACCGATTAGTTGAGCGCCGTGCCGGCGTCGCGCCAGCGGATTGCTGTGCGCCAATCAGTGAGGCGCAGCGATCGACACGCTGCTGGCAACGAACTGGGTGCCTTGGGGTGTGTCCGTGTAAACGCCCGCCAGCGTGACAACAAAGCTCGACCGGCCGCTGCTGACGGCCTGCTTGGCAGCGGCCTGCAGCAGCTCGTCGGCGCCGGCACGCGCTGCGGCAGTTGAAAGTTGCAGTGCAACGCGTATCGCGTGGCAATGCGAATCGCCAATCATCGCGTTGCCCTCGGCATCGACACTGACCGTCGCATCGATCTGCACCGTGCGCCCGGGCTTGGTCGACAGTTTGCACACCGTCGTCGCGAGCGGCGGCTGCGGCGGCTGGCTGCAGGCGGCAAGCAAGCCGAGCAGCACCGCCAGCGGGATTAGGTTGGTCACGGTGTACTCCTGACGTTGTTGAATGGGGCGGAAGGGCGCGGCGCAGGCCGAGTGACCGGAATGGACCCAGTGTGCTGCCTAGCACATAGGTAACACTTTCCGGCATTTGCAGGAGACGCAAATGCCCTGGCAGGAGTGTTGCAAAATGGACGAAAGGATGCGTTTTGTCGCCCGGTTGCTCGATGGCGAGCAGATGGCGGTGCTGTGC
>JBAVRE010000138.1:0-1930 GCA_049694695.1 Steroidobacteraceae bacterium
GGCCCACACCGTGCTGGGCTCGGAGGGTGCAACGGCAAGCGCGCCGATTGCGGTCGCAGATTGCTTGTCGAATAAGGGAGCCCAGCGATTTCCGCCGTCTACCGATTTCCACACGCCGCCCGAGGCGGCTCCCGCGTAGTACACGCTCGGATCGCCCGCTACGCCGGCGACGGCGGCGATACGATTGCCGGCCTTCGGGCCCACGAAGCGGAACTGAAAGTCGCTTTCATGATCGCTATCTGCGGCCAGCGCTCCCGCCGACACCAGGCTGCCGAACGCCGCCATCGCAGCCAGACAGTATTTAAGCGTGCTGATGCGCATTCCCGATTCTCCCCGCCCGTTAGTTCGCCGGCGTCAATTATAGAATACCCGCCGCAGGCAGCTTGCAAGAACTATGTGGGCTCAGTAGTGTAACTGCGCTACTCGAATCATTTCATCTTGACCTGCCAACGGTTGAACTGCTCTTGCCTGATCAGGGTTACCACCTGCGCCCCGCCGCACTCAGCGATCTGCCTGAGCTCGAAGCGCTCATCGCGCTGTCGGCCAGGGCGCTCAGCGCCAACGACTACAGCCCTGCCCAGATCGAGGGGGCGCTGCGCGGCGCCTTTGGCGTCGACACTCAATTGATCCGCGATGGCAGCTACTTCGTGGTCGAACACGGCGCTCAATTGGTGGGTTGCGGCGGCTGGAGCCGGCGTCGGACACTCTTCGGGGGCGATGCACGCGCCGAGCGCGACGCAACCCTGCTGGACCCCCATACCGAGGCCGCGAAGATTCGAGCGTTCTTTATTCATCCCGACTTCGCGCGCCGCGGAATCGGTGCCACCCTGCTCGATCGCTGCGAGCGGGACGCACAAGCCTGCGGATTTTCGCGATTTGAGATGATGGCCACGTTGCCGGGCGTCCGGCTTTACGCCGCGCGCGGCTATGTCGCGGGCGAACCCATACTCTGGCCGCTGGGCGATGGCCTGACGATCAGCTTTGTACCGATGAGGAAGCCATGACCAAACCTATGCGCTGGTTCCTGCGTCTTATCTTATTGCTGCTATTGCTGCTGGCCATCGCCGCATTCGCCGGCTGGTGGGCCGTGCGCGGCAGCCTGGCGCAACTGGATGGCGAGGTTTCGATGCCCTCCTTGAGCGCACCGGTCAGCGTCGAGCGCGATGCGCTCGGCGTGGTCACCATCCACGCCGCCAACGAAATCGATGCCGCCCGTGCGCTCGGCTATGTTCATGGCCAGGAGCGCTTTTTTGAGATGGACCTGCTGCGCCGCTCGGCCGCTGGTGAATTGTCCGAGATGTTCGGTGCCATTGCACTCGACAAGGACAAATCGATTCGCGTGCACCGGCTGCGCACGCGCGTCGAGCAAAACCTGCAGACGGTGGCTGGCGAGAGGATGCCGGTATTGAGTGCGTACACGGAAGGCGTCAACGCCGGGCTCGCCCACTTGGCCTCGCGACCCTGGCCTTACCTGTTGCTGGGTGTGCAACCGAAAGCCTGGTTGCCAGTCGATAGCGTGCTGGCCGGCTATGCGATGTTCTTCGAGCTGCAGAACGACGCCAACTCGCGCGAGCTGGCGCTGTGGAAGATTCGCCAGGCGGTTCCCGATGCCCTCTACCAGATCATTAATTCCGACGGCACCGAGTGGGACGCACCGTTGCTCGGTCCGGCCCGTGGCAATGTCGCACTCCCCGACGCCGAACTGCTGGACCTGCGCAAATTGCCCGTGCCTGCCGATGATGCAGGGAGCGACCATGCGGAACCCGCGGCCCCGGGCAGCAACAATTTCGCGGTCGCCGGCGCACTGACCCGCGATCACCGGGCCATCGTCGCCAACGACATGCACCTGACCCTGCGTGCACCGAATATCTGGTTTCGCGCGCGCCTGCTCTACGACGATGCCGCCGCGCCCGCGGGCTCGGTCGACGTC
>JBAVRE010000139.1:0-6525 GCA_049694695.1 Steroidobacteraceae bacterium
AGCTCGCCAATGGCGAGGCTCAGTCCGGCGGCGATGATACCCAGTACAAACAGCGCGCTGCGCGCCAGCAGCGAGACCGACTTCCACCCACCGGTGCGCACCGCCACCTCCGGTGCTGATCGCGGCAGCGCCAGGCGCGCGGCGACGCTCAGCCAGCGCTCCTGATTCGGAGTCGGTCGCCTGACAATCATGTCGCCACGGCTCGGATCAATCCATGGCAACGCCACAGCAGCGCGGCTGCGGCCACGACTGTAATGAGTTCAGCGATCGCGGTTGCAAGTGGGCCGTCAATGACCTGCGCCTCGACCACGCACAGGCCGAGCGCCAGGTAGCCGACTCCATACATGACGAATAATTCCTGGCCGCGGCGCAACCCGATGCGAATCGCGCACAGCGCCAACATGCCCAGCACGGCGAGACCGGCGACACGCGTGCCGGCATTGACGCACCAGGCAAGCGCACCCCAGCAGGCAAGATTGATCGCTGCATGGTCCAGCACCCTCAGGAACGGGCGCACGCCGCCCAGGCGCCGATGCGCCGCGCGCCAGCCGAGCAGCAATATCGCGCAGCTCAGCGCGCGCCACCCCGATTGATGCAACAGCTGCTCCCACGGCAGCAGTGACAGCGTTTGCCCCTGCACGCCCAGCCAGCCGGCCAGCGAGGCGACCGATACCGAAAGCAGCAGCGCTGATTCAAAATAATAGGCAGCAGCACCGTGAATGACGGCCAGCACCAGCAGGTGCCAGGACCACTGTGCTCCAAACCAGTGAAACTGCGCCTCAGCGTAGGCGAGATCAGCGCTGAGGACCAGTGCGCCGAGCAGCAGCAGATACTCGCCGCCCACTGAGCGCCCGCCCCGTCGCTGACCGGCGCGCAGCGCGCTGGCATAACAAAGCGCGGCCACGACTGCCAGCGCCAGCACCAGCGTAGCCGGGCCGATGCGCTCAAGCTGATTTTTCAGAACCAGGCCAAGCCCGGCCAGTATCGCGGCGACGGCCACGTACAGCGCAACCCGCAGCTCCTCGTAAACGGAAAACACAGTGCCGCGCTCCAGCGCCGCGGCACGCCGCGCGACCGGTCCGCTCACCAGGCTCGCAGCCTGCAATTCGCTGATTTCGGCTTCGAGCGAGAGCATGGGCGCCAGTATAAGCTGGCGTCAGCCAAGCGTGCTCAGTGCTGCCCGGATGGTTCCTTGAGCTCACCCGAATGCACCAGCTTCGGTCGGCGTCGGGCGGCGTTGCTGCGATACAGTTCGATGGCGCGCTGCGGATCAATGCCCATGCGTTCGGCCTGGTCAAACAGGAATCGGTACAGCTCGCCAAATTCGGCAGTCAGCTGCGCCTTGTCGGCATCGCGACGCCCGAGCGCGAACTGGTGCAGCAACTCCTTGATGGCACCCAGTGGCGGCGCATTGGGTCCGTGGCCCGATTGCGGTACGACGACGGCGCGCAGCCAGCGCAGCGCAGCGCGCAATTCGGTGAACACAGCAGTGCTCTGTCCGTCAGCCAACCGGGCGCGCAACGGCCCGATGTCGGCAATGCGATGCTCATCAAACACCACCGCGGCCCGCGCACCCTCGGGCAGTCTGAGTTGCCCGAACAACAGCTGTTGCCAGGCAGGCATGATCGCGGCCCGCTCCGAAGCCAGCTTCCGGCAATCAACCAGGATGCGCCAGCACGACACCAGGCGGGCAAAGTCCTGCACGCGGGAAGTGAGCGGCTCGGCATCGCCACGTTCAAGCTCCGCCACGTCACGCAAGGTCGCCCAGACAAGACCGCGGTTGAACTTCAGATCGATTGCTTTTTTCATTGTCGTGTAGTCATTACACCTTTAAGTTGAAGTCGCGGAAGCGTCAACGCCGTCGCCGCCCAGACCACGAAAAACATTGCCACTGCGACCGCCACGACAATTGCCAGGCCGCGATTCGGAAACCATGCCATCGCCCAACCGGTCAGCACCGGACCGCTGACACTGCCAACCGTATACGCCAGCGCCACGGCCATGAGTCCGGTGGACATGCCCGCCGCGCCGATGCGCTTTCCTACTTCAATTACCGCCAGCGTGTTCATGCCGCCGGCAGCGCCACCCCAGATAAACAATACCGCAAACAGCAGCCATGGGTAATGGCCCACCAGCGGCAGGCTGAGCGCACCGGCGCCAACGATCAGCGCCGTGACCAGTTGCGCACGGCGAAACCCGGCCGTGTCAGCGACCCAACCCAGCGGTATCTGCAGCAGCGTACCGCCCGCTCCAAAGCCGCCCAGCACGGCGGTCACACCCAGTGCGAGCAGGTGCCGGTCACTGAGTACCGGCAGGAACGAAATGGATGAGGTCTCGACGACGCCCGCCAGCAACCCGGCCATCAATGCAGTCGGCACGATGCGCACGGTAGCCAGTCGCTGGGCGCGTGTGGCAACCTCGGGGTGGGCGTCGCTGTCGGCAAGCGTGAACAGCACGGTGGCGCTCAGCACCAGCAGGCCTATGCAGCTGACAATCGGCCAGGGACCGGCATAGCCGGCAACCAGAATCAGCAGCGGACCGGCGGCAATGCCACAGCCCATCAGCGTTTCATGGCTGCCAATGGCGCGCCCCCGAATGCTTTCCGGCGCCACCTTTACGATCCAGGTATCGCAGGCCACCCAGCGCAGTATCAGGCCGATACCGAATACGAAGTTGGTCGCGAACAGCAATAGCGGATCGGTCGCAGGCAAAGCGCACAGCAGCGCCAGCGCCGAAAGCGCCAGTGCAATGCGATTGGTCTTTATGAATCCGCAGCGACTCAGAATCGCGGGCGCCAGATGACCCACTAGCAGGATGGCCAGCCAGGGCGCGCCGGCCACGACTCCAACGATCAGTGCTGAGTGGTGGGCCGCGTTCAGGCGTAGCGCCATGAGTGCTGGCACCGTGCCGATCTGCACAATCTGCGCCAGGAAAGACACAGCATTGATCCTGACCAGGCGCCGCAGCGCCGGTGCGGTAAGCGGACTGGCTATGCGTTCGACACGCAAAGCCGGGCTCCCATCGGACAACTGGTCGACAGATGATTGCCAGGCGCGGCGATATCGCCATAGCTGGGCGGGGTACCGCGCTCAAAATACCTGTTCCAGGTCGCGACAATCTTGGCAGTGTACTGCACCGGCATTTCGTGCAGGTGCGCGCGCTTTTCCAGCTCGGCAAAAGCCGGGTCCTTGTGGTTGGCCACCCAGGAGCGCCGGTCCGCGGAAAGGTGTGTGGGGCACAAGCCCTGGTCAACCTGCGCGGCATAGTTGCGAATCGTCATTTCCGCCATGCTCTGCCAGGCAGCGCAGGACTCTTCAAACAGGTAACGCCGCTCGCGGCGCGTGAGCTGGGTAATTTCGCAATCGAAGCGACTGATGCTCTGATCACGCGTGAACATTGAAAAGGCATAGATATCCGAAGTAATGTTAACCAGCGGCACGGGTGCCGACATGAGTGGGTCATAGAGCGGGTCGGCAAGGTTCTCTGCTCCGGGAACAAATGCGACCGCGTCGAAATCGAAGAACGGCGTGCGACAGGCGGTGACCGGGCACACCAGGTTGATGACGAAGTTGAGCGAGCCGCCGGCGACCAGCTCGCCGGGAGCTTCTTCCGAGAGCGTGCTCATGATCTCCGCCAGGGCCTTGATGGCAGGGCGCACGCCGACGAGCGGCGCCCAGACATGGGCGGACGAGAGGGTCTTGGCCGGGTCGCGTATGACATACATGCAGGCAATCGCCTCGCGACGCTCAAGGGCGCCAAGGAAGCGGCGCCAACCGATCACCACATCGCTGAGACTGTGTACATCGATGGCAAAATAGCGATCAGCCGCAAACTCGCGCCGCCCGGCCACGCAGCCGAGTGAATGACGAAACCAGGCCTGCAGATCCTCGCTCAGAATCGTGGCGGCCTGGCCACAATGAACCTGGTGATTCTTGGCCGGCAGAAATGGTCGCGAACGTGCGCCCGCCGTCGCCGGCGGCATGTCGAATGCCGTATCCAAGGCCCTGCCTTCTGTTGCGCTTTCCATTTTCGTTATTCTTGCCCGTGTCCGGCGCCGCTGACTATTTGGCTGACTCAAGATATACTGTATGCTGCACACATGTGTCAAACGGCAATTGTGTTGGGATTACACGGGCTTAGATACTTTTGAGTCTAAAACACATCACACCGCTGCGAGGTGCCCTGATGCCGCAAGCCAGCCGAAGCTCGAACCTGCTCGGGGCTTTCGTAATCGCTGTGTATGACCAGATGCTGGAGCGCATCGAGGCCGAACTGAACCTCGGTGGTCAGTCGGCCGCGGCGCTGGTGGTCGTGGGCTTCAACCAGGGTCGCAGCGTCGACTTTCTCAGCGGTGCATTGCAACTGAGCCATTCGGGTTGTGTGCGTCTGGTCGACAAGCTGGCCGACGCCGGCCTGGTGGAACGCCGTCAGGGCAAGGATCGGCGCGTGGTTGCGCTCCACCTTACCGAGACCGGCGAAAAGCGCATGCAGGTCGTGTTGCGCACGCGACGCAAATTCCTCGACCGGGTGCTGCAATCGCTGAATATCAAGGAGCAGCGCCAGTTCACGGCCATGATCGAGACCATGCTCTATGACATGACAAGCTGCGACGAGCACGCCGAAGCAATGTGCCGCTTCTGTGATGAGACGGTATGTCCGCAGGGCTCCTGCCCGATCACCCTGGCGGTCGTGAAGTGAGCGAGCGACTCAGCGCTTGCCGCCGCGAACCGCCTGGGGCGAACTCCTGGCGCGGCGCTCAACCTGTCGCTGCCCGGCGCGGATCAGATCAACGCCTTCTTTGTCAGCCAGGTGAATCATAAACAGCAGCAGATCGCCAAAGTCAGCTTCCAGTTGAGCGGTCGAATCTCCCGGCCGGTTCAATACAAAATTGGTCAGCAGCTTCTTGATGCTGCTGAGATCGGCTTTTTCTTGTCTGACCATCCCGACTCTCCGGTCTCGATGGGTACCCCAATGCCCTAGCCTAATGCAGCGCCTGCCATTTGCGCAACGCGACGGCCATAAGCTTATGAACTACTTAACAATAAACTCAATGCTCTTTGGGCGTGCAGCCTCGCGCTAAGATGGGCCCCGGCGTGGACTCCAGCGGGTATTTGTGTGCACGATTTCTATCAGGCTGTAGTCCTGGGCATCATCGAGGGTATTACCGAGTTTCTGCCGATCTCGAGCACCGGCCACCTGCTGATTGCTGAACACTGGCTGGGTGCCCGCTCCGAACTCTTCAATGTCGCCATTCAGTCTGGCGCCATACTTGCGGCAGTGCTGATCTTCTGGCCGCGCATCCGTCAGCTGGCCACGGGCCTGGCCGAGCCCGCGCAACGCGACTACCTCGCCAAACTCCTGCTGGCTTTTGCGATCACCGTGGCTGGCGGCCTGGCGGCCAAGAAGCTGGGCGCTGCCCTGCCCGTGACAATAGGCCCGGTAGCCGGCGCGCTGATCGTCGGCGGTCTGGCCATACTATTGATTGAATGGCTGGTTTCCGGACGCGCCGTGAGCACGCAGCTCACCTGGTCGGTGGCCTGCTGGGTAGGTTCTTCCCAGATCCTGGCGGCGGTGTTTCCCGGAACCTCGCGCTCGGCGGCGACAATTTTTGCCGCCATGCTCGCCGGACTGACCTCGCGCGTCGCCGCCACCGAGTTCGCCTTCCTGGTCGGCATTCCCACCATGTTCGCCGCCACCGCTTATGAATTCCTCAAGCTGCGGGGCGCCACCTCGAGCAGCGAAGACTGGGTGACTTTCGCGGTGGCCTTTGCGGTTTCAGGCCTGGTCGCCTTCGCGACGGTCAAGTGGCTGCTGCGCTATATACAGACTCACCGCTTCACCGTGTTCGCGTGGTACCGAATTGCCGCCGGCATCGCACTGCTCGCCCTGACTACATAATCCCGGAATAATCCCGGAAAATCGCGCCTTGCGCAGGCGCGCGTCAACCGCACTCCCCCCGCGACGTTGTGACAGGCAGGGACTTTCTCCCACGCTGCAGACAACCCGATGGAGAGCGACATGACGACGATTTCACGCTGCATTATCTCAAGTACGCCGCGAGCCTGGCTTTCCGGACTCCGTGCTGCGTTCAGCGCCGTACTGGCGGCTGCATTAGCTACGCTGCTGGTCGCCTGTGGTGGCGGCTCATCCGGCACGGCCGCCAACAACGGCGGCCTGGGCAGCTGCGGCGCCGATTGCGGCGCGGCCCTCATTACGCTGCAGGATGCCGCCGGGGATTTCCAGAGTTATACCGTCGACATCGTGTCGCTGAAACTGCGCAAGGCCAGCGGTGCACTGGTCGAGACCCTGCCGGCCACGACGCGCGTTGATTTCGCGCAGCTCGTGTCACTCTCCGAACTGGTCAGTGCCGGACAGATTCCTGCCGGCGACTATGTCGGGGCAACGGTAACACTCGACTATGCCAATGCCAGCATCGCCGCTGACGACGGCAATGGCGGCAGCGTCGCGCTCACGCCAGTCGATACCAACGGCAACGTGCTCGACGGCCGCGTCGACCTGAGCGTG
>JBAVRE010000140.1:0-19268 GCA_049694695.1 Steroidobacteraceae bacterium
CCTTTATGCCGGTGAGGTGCTGGATGGCGCCTGATATGGCCACCGCCACATAGAGCTCAGGCGCGACAATCTTGCCGGTCTGGCCCACCTGCATCTCGTTGGGGGCGAACCCGGCATCAACGGCCGCCCGCGAGGCGCCCACTGCGGCGCCGATTCTGTCAGCCAGGCGATAGAGCAGCTGGAAGTTCTCGGCCGATCCAAATCCGCGGCCACCAGAGACCACCCGCGCCGCGCTCTGCAGGTCGGGGCGATCAGACTTGGGTGCGGACAGTTCTATGAATCGGGTGTGCGTGGGCAGTGGCACCTCGGGCCGCGCGAGCGCGCGTACCGGCGCACTGCCGCCGGCTGCTGCGGCCTGATACGAGGCGGCCCGCACCGTGCCCACCACCTTGGCCTCGCTGCCGGCGTCGACGGTGGCAATGATGTTGCCGGCGTAAATCGGGCGGCGAAAGCGGTGCGCCGATTCGATGGCGCAGATGTCGCTGACCTGCGGGGCGTCGAGCAATGCCGCCACGCGCGGCATCAGGTCCTTGCCAAAAGTGGTGGCGGCGGCGAGCAGCAGCTCGTATGGGGCCGCGAGCGCCACAATCTGCGGCGCCAGCGTCGCAGCGAGGGCATGGGCATTGACCTCGTCACAGATCGACAGCACTTCAGCGACGCCCTGTATGGCGGCTGCCTGTTGCGCGATGGCGGCATTGGCGGCAAATACCGCGACGGTAATTCTGGCGCCGGGCAGGCTGGCGGCGCAGGTGACGCAGCGTGCCGTAGCCGAATTGAGCTCCTGGCCATTGTGTTCGGCGATGATCAGCACCGCGCTCATCGCAGCACTCCACGCTGGCGCAATTCTTTCACCAGTTCGGCCGCGTCGGCGACCATGCGCCCCTTGCTGCGCGCTGCCGGGGCCGTGTAGGCCACGGACTTCAGTCGCTGACGCACCGTTACGCCCAGCTCGGCGGGCGTGAGGGTCTGCAAGGGTTTCTGCTTGGCTTTCATGATATCCGGCAGCTTGATATAGCGCGGCTGATTGAGCCGCAGGTCGGTGGTGAACACCGCGGGCAGATCGACATCCAGTACCTCGGTGCCGGCGTCGACCTCACGGTTGACACGTGCGGTCTCGCCATTGAAGGTGATCTGCGAGGCAAAGGTGACCTGTGGCCGGTTCCATAGCGCCGCCAGCATCTGCCCGGTCTGGCTGTGATCTTCGTCAACCGCCTGCTTGCCTAGCAATACCGCCAGCGGTTGTTCGCGCTGTATCAGCGCCAGCAGCAGGCGGGCTACGTCAAGCGGTTCGACCGCTTCGGCATGGACGATGTGGATGGCGCGGGTGGCGCCCATGGCAAGTGCGGTGCGCAGTTGCGCCTGGGCGTCGGCGGGGGCGATGGTGGCTACCACCACCTCATCGGCCAGGCCGCGCTCGCGCAGCCGCAATGCTTCCTCGAGCGCGATTTCATCGAAGGGATTGAGGGCCAGCTTCATCCCCTCCATGGCCAGCCCACCGTCGGGGCGCAGGCGCATGCGCACGTTGTAATCGGGAACCCGTTTGACGCCAACCAGTAATGTTCTCATAGGCTTGACTATACGCTTACGTACCGATGTTGTGAAGGGAGCCAATGCGCCCGGCTGCGCTGGCAGGTATGCTTGAACCCTGCCATGAACGATCAGCATGCCATTGTTCCCAGCGACTCGCTGAAAAATGTGAGCTACGAAATCCGTGGCCGGCTGGCGCGGCGCGCCCATGAGCTGCAGCGGCAGGGCTATGAAATAATCTCGCTCAATATCGGTAACCCCGGACTGTTCGGGTTTCGCACTCCCGAGAGCATGCGGCTGGCGATGGTCGAGAATCTGCCTGCGGCGGAAGGCTACTGCCACCAGCAGGGCATTTTTCCGGCGCGCGAGGCCGTGGTCATGCAGCAGCAGGAGCGCGGCGTTACCGGCGTGAGCGCCGAGGAAGTGTTCATCGGCAATGGCGTCAGCGAGCTGATCGATCTGGTGCTGCGTGCGCTCCTGAACGACGGCGATGAAGTGCTGGTGCCCAGCCCCGATTACCCGCTGTGGACCGCCGCCGTGAATCTCAATCGTGGCCGCGCTGTGCACTACGCCTGCCGGCCGGAAAACGGGTTTCTGCCCGATCCCGCAGAAGTGGCGGCGCTGATCACTCCGCGCACACGGGCTTTGGTGGTCATCAATCCGAACAATCCCACCGGTGCGGTATGGCCGCGTAAGACGCTCGAAGCACTGGCGCGTCTGGCTGAGCAGCACCAACTGGTGGTATTCAGCGATGAGATCTACGATCAGATGGTCTACGACGGCGCGGAGTTCGTGCCGATGGCGACACTGGTGCAGGGCACCCTGTGCGCGACGCTGTCGGGGCTCTCGAAAGTGTATCGCGCCTGCGGCTATCGGGTCGGCTGGGCCGTTTTTTCAGGGCGTACTCAGGGAGCGCGCGATTACCTGGCAGCACTGGAGCTGCTGAGTTCATTGCGCCTGTGCGCCAACGTGCCTGGACAGTGGGCGGTGCAGACTGCCTTGGGCGGTTACCAGAGTATCCGCGAACTGGTTGAGCCTGGCGGTCGGTTATACGAGTCGCGGCGCGCCATCGTGGAGATGGCCAGTGCCAGCCGGTATCTGCGTCTCGCGCCACCCGCTGGAGCAATGTACGCTTTCGTGGGAGTGGATAGCGCCGCCTTGCCGCAGTTTGATGATCAGCAATTCGCGCTCGAACTGCTGGAGCAGAAGCACGTGCTGGTAGCGCCGGGCGTGAGCTTCAATGTGGCCTATAGGAATCATTTTCGGGTGACGACGCTGCCTGACGCCGCGACTTTGCGCATGGTATTCCGGCGTATCGGAGAGCAACTGGACAGCATCGCGGCGCGCGGTGTGGCCGGGCCAGGCCTCAAGTCCGGGCTCGGCGCCAAAGTACTCAGGGCCGGAGATCGATTTAGATAATACTTCAGATAATAACGATAACTATCTGAATTGTTGAATAATAATCCCAAGATATCTAAGGTACTGAAGCACGGTGGCACGGTCGTCGTGCCCAGCCGTCAGCGGGCGGCGGCTATCCGTCTGGCGCACATACAGGCGCAACTTGCGGCCGGCCTGAGTGATTGGCCCTCGTGCGATGTATTGCCCTGGTCCGCGTGGCTGGAACGTACCGCTGCCCTGGCGCGACACGGTGCGCTGCGCGGCCTGCGCAGGTTGGGAGCCACCGAGGAGTGGCTGGCGTGGCGTGCCGCGGCCATCGAGGCTGGCGAGAATCTGGGCATGCTGATGCCTGCAACACTTGCCGACGCGCTGCGCGACTCGTGTGCGCGGGTGCGTGATGGTTCATTGCGGTGGCCTGCAACCGGCAGCAGTGAGAGCGCATTGTTCGAACGCGCGAGCGCCATCATGACGCGTTACTGCCGGGAGCAGGGTGCGGTTTCAAGTGATGATTGGCTGCCGGTATTGCGTGATATGCCAGCAACGGCGACTGCGCTGCTGTTCGCCGGGTTCGAGCAGATGGGTGCGGCGCTCAGCAAGCGTCTGCAGGAGCTGGGCGCTGTTATCGACCCCGGAGTCGGCGCCGAGGCGGTCAGCGCCGATGAGGTTGTGGCCGCCGCCGACCCGCTCGACGAGTTGCGTCGTGCGGCGCAATGGAGTCGGGCCCTGCTCGAACGTGACGCCTCGGCGCGCGTGCTGATTGTCGTGCCGCGGCTGGCCCAGTGCCGTGCCATCGCCACCCAGGCCTTCGATCACGAACTCAATGGCGCTGAGGCCTGCCAGGGCAGCGCGCCGCGCACGCGCTTCGCCATCGAGGGCGGTGTGCCGCTCAGCGACTATCCGCTGGTGAGTGTCGGGCTGGCATTACTGGCGCTGAGCAGCGGAGCGCTGGAGTTTCCGGAGCTGGCGGCACTCCTGCGCTGCGATTTCCTGCGCTGCGGAACACGTGCGGCGCGCGCCGCACTCGAGCTGGTCTTGCGCGATCGGAATGTCTCGGCCTGCAACCTGGTGCAGCTGCAAACACTTGCGCGAACCGCCGGTGCCGCGTGGTCCGAGCCCATGGCGGCGGCGCTCGAGGCGGTGCTGGCGACAGCGCGGCGCGATGCGCTGCGCCGCGAGGAGGCGGGCGCCTGGGCTCCGTTGTTTGCCGCGCAGCTGGAGCTGTGGGGCTGGCCGGGGGCCCAGAGTCTGGACAGCGCGGAGCAGCAACAGCGCGAACGCTTTGAGGCCCTGCTCGGCGAGTTCGCGACGCTCGGATCTGCCGGCGGGCGCATGAATGCTTCGGCCGCGCTCGGATTGCTGCGCACGCTGGCCGCACGCACCGCTTTCGAGCCGGCCACGGACGACGCGGCGGTTACCCTGAGCGCGTCGCCGGGCGACCCGCTGGTGCACTACGACGGTATCTGGGTGACGGGGCTGAACGCTGAGCAGTGGCCGGCGCCCGCGCGGGCCGACCCATTCATTCCGATCGATGTGCAACGCGCGGCACAGCTGCGCGTGGCGAGCCCCGCAGGTCAGCTCGAAAATGCGCAACGTGCCATGGCGGCCTGGCGCAGTCGCGCGCAAACGCTGGTGTTCAGCTGGCCGCGTAGCGACGACGACGTCAATCTGCAGGCCAGCAGCCTGTTGAGGCTGCCGATCGGCCTGGAGCAGGATGGCACGGAGGAATTGCCGCAAGTGCGCGCGGATCCACTGGTCGCAGCCTTGCGCGCCAGCGCCCGGCTGGAGCTGCGTCCGCCAGAACAGGGATTGCCCTGGCCTCGCGATCGCACCCTGCCGCGTGGCACGCAGGCCCTGGACCTGCAGGCCGCCTGTCCGTTTCGTGCTGCCGCCGAGCTGCGCCTGGATGCGGCGCCGCTGCGCGAACCACTACCAGGACTGGATCTGCGCGAACGCGGGCGCGCCTTGCATCGGGCGCTTGAGCTGGTCTGGCGGCAACTCGGCGGCTCGCTCGCATTGCGCGCCAGCGGCGGCAGCGCGCTGCAGGAGTTGGCGCGCCAGGCGAGCGGGCAGGCCCTGGGAGAGATCCTGGCGCGGCGCGCTACGCCGCTGTCGCCGTTATTGCTCGCCAATGAACAGGCGCGCAGCACCGCGCTGATCGCAGCGCTGCTTGAAGCGGAACAAGCCCGCGCCGACTTCACGATCGAGGAGCTGGAGGTCTCGCGCGCGCACCAGCTGGCCGGTGTGCCGATTCGGGTCAGGATGGATCGCGTTGACCGCCTGAGCGGAGACCAACTCATCGTCATTGATTACAAGAGTGGCGCGCCAGGGAGATTCGTTGTGGACGAGCAGCGACCGGAGCAGGTTCAGCTGTTGGTCTACATGGTATTGGTTGGCGCGCCGTTGGCTGGTATCGCCGCTGTGCATCTGCGTAGCGCAGGAATTCGCTGGCGCGGTGCGGCCATCGACCCGGCAATCTTTCCGGCCTTGAGCACGCGCCGCGGATCAGCAGTCTCCTGGCCAGAGCTGTTGCCGTATGCGCAACGCATCGTCGAGGGCCTGGCACGCGACTTCGCGGCGGGCGTGGCAACGGTGGCGCCGGCGCCCAACGCCTGCGAGCGCTGTCATCTGGCCGGGCTGTGCCGGATCGAGAGCGAGCGACTCGCGCTGGCGGAGCCGGTGGTCGAGCAGCCTGGACTTGAAGATGAGCATTGAGCTGGAATCGCAGGATCAGCGCGCACGCACGGCGGCGCTGGATATCACGCGCTCGTTCCTGATGCAGGCGCCGGCCGGGTCGGGCAAGACCACGGTGCTGACCTGCCGGCTGCTGGCGCTATTGGCGCAGGCGGATTCGCCCGAGGAAGTGCTGGCGATTACCTTTACGCGCAAGGCGGCGGCTGAAATGCGCGAGCGCGTCATGCAGGCCCTGCAGCAGTCGGCGGCCGGGCTTCCGGGACGCGTTCTGGAGGCGCCACTGGCTGCAGCGGTGCTGCGGCGTGATCGTGCCGGCGACTGGCGCCTGCTGGAGAATCCTGCGCGGCTGCGCATCCAGACGATCGATGCCTTCTGCCAGAGCCTGGCCAGTCAGCTGCCGGTCGCGGCACGCGCCGGACTGCAATGGCAGGTGGCGGTGCCGGCCACGCCGCTGTACGTGGCGGCGGCGCGCCGCGTGCTCGAGCGTGCGCTCAGCGAGCAGCAATTGCGCGCGCACACGCAACTGCTGTTCGCACGGCTGGACAACAACTGGCAACGGCTCGAAGAACTCCTGGCGGAGATGCTGGCCGAGCGTGCCCACTGGTTGCCGCGCGTGCTGGGGGTTCAGGAGCCTGATCTCGGGGCACGGGTGAGCGCCAGTCTGCGCAGCCTGATTGACGATCAACTCAGGCAGACTGTGGAGCTGATACCGCTGGCCCTGCGAGTGCAGGGCGCTGAGTTATCGCGGCACGCCGCCGGCCGGTTGCTGGCGGCTGGCGCCAGCGACGCTCGGCTGCCGGAACTGGCAGGGGCGGGCGCGACGCTGGGCGCTGAGCATCAGCATCTGCCGTACTGGCAATTCATGTGCGAGCTGGCCCTGACCAGGGATGGTGAGTGGCGGCGGAGCTGGAACAAGAAGCAGGGCATTCCAGCTGAAGACAAACGCCTCAAGCCCGCACTGCAGGCCTGGGTGGTGGCGCTGGCCGGGCTGGCCGGAGTCCAGGAGTTGTTGCGCGAGCTGCTGGCACTGCCCGAGCCGACGATTCCTGCCGAGGATACGGCCGCACTCGCGGCCCTCTCGGTACTGCTGCGCCAGGCGGCGGCCGAGCTGCAGCTCGAATTTGCCCAGCAGGGTCAGGTCGACTACGCGGCCGTGGCGGCGGCGGCGCGCAGTGCGCTGACCGAGAACGGCGAGCCCACCGATCTGGCGCTGCGCTGCGGCGGCGCCATCCGTCATCTGCTGATCGACGAGTTTCAGGACACGTCCTTCGAGCAGTTTGAACTGCTGCGTGCGCTGGTTGCGGGCTGGGAGGCGGGCGATGGGCGCACGCTGTTTGCCGTTGGCGATCCCATGCAATCGATATATCAGTTTCGCGAAGCGGAGGTTGGCTTGTTCCTGCGCGCCCGCGATGAGGGTATCGGTGCGCTGAAACTTGGGATGTTGCAGCTGCGGCGCAACTTCCGTTCCGCGCCCGAAGTGATCGCCTGGGTGAACGAGCACTGCGCGGCAATCTTTCCGGTGGCCGATGATGCGCGGCTGGCGGCCATCCGCTATCTGCCGGCGCTGAGCGCCATCAGCGATCGGCACGGCTTCGTCAGCCTGCATGCCTTCGCCAGCAACGATCCGCAGCTCGAGGCCGCGCGCATTGTGCAGATCGTGCGCTCGGCGCGTGAGCGCAAGGCCGACGCCACGGTGGCCGTGCTGGTTGCAGCGCGCCGCCACGCGGCGCCGATCGCCGCGGCCTTGCAGGGCGCTGGCATCGCAGTGCGCGGTGTCAGGCTCGAAGCGCTGCGCGAGCGCACCGCGGTACGCGATCTGTGCGCCCTGGCGCGCGCCCTGCAACACCCGGCCGATCGCACCGCGTGGCTGACGTTGTTACACGGTCCCTGCTGCGGACTCAACCTGAGCGAGCTGCAACAGCTGTGCGAAGATCAGGCGGAGCCGGTGGCGCAGCTCGTCGGCAGCGCCGCCCATGCCGCGCGGCTGGAGCCGCAGGCGCGCACGCGGTTGGCGCGCGTGCATGCGGCGCTGCTGCCGGTGCTGGAGGGTGCAGAGCGCAGCCTGCCGCTATGGCAGCGTGTCGATCATGCCTGGCTGCGGCTCGGTGGGCCGGCCGCCTGTGCGGATGAGCGCGATCTGGCTGACGCGCAGGCGTTCCTGCAATTCTTGAGCCAGCAACGCGATGCCGAGTGGTTGGCCGGCGACGCCTTCGATCACTTCGCCGAAGCTTTGTACGCCAGTGCGCCAGCGGCGCCCGGCGCAGTGGAAATCCTGACGATGCACGGCGCCAAGGGGCTCGAGTGGGATGTCGTCATTGTCCCCGGTCTTGCCCGGTCCCCGAACTCGGAAGGCGATTCACTGCTGCAATGGGTGGAGTTGCCCGCTGCCGGGGGCGGCACGGAATTGCTGCTGGCGCCCATCAATGACGCTGCGCTGCCGAGGGAGCGCTCGGTGGCAACGTATATTCGCCGCGTGCGTTTACAGCGGTTGCGCCTGGAACGCGCCCGCCTGCTGTACGTCGCCGCAACCCGTGCCAGGCAGGAACTGCACTGGCTCGGGGCCGCAATACCCGATGCGCAGGGCGAGTTGCGGCCGCGGGGCGGGACCGCACTGGCGTTGCTCTGGCCGGCAATTGGCGCACAATTTGCCGCGCAGCTTGCGGCGGCCGGCGCCGCGTCCGACCCGGCACCCGCATTGAAGTCCATGCCCGCGCCGCCGGCTGCCCGTGTGCAGCGCCTGGCGGCAGACTGGCGACCCACGGGCCTGCCCGCAGTGCTGCACGTCGAGCAGCTCGATCTGTCGCTGCGCGAGCCGGGCACCAGACCGGAGTACAGCTGGGTCGGCCTGGCCGCGCGCGCCGTGGGCACCATCGTGCATGCCGAACTGCAGCGTCTGGCGGAGCTGGCGGTCCTGCCCGCAGGACCGGATATTGCCGCCGACGACTATCTGGTCTGGCTGGCGGAGCTGGGCGTTGCCACGCCGGATCGTGCTGCCGCCCGTGATCGAATCGTCAGCGCACTGGCGCGCACGCTCAGTGATCCACGTGGTCGCTGGCTGCTGCACGGCAGCCGCGAAGCGCGCAGTGAGCTGCGCCTGACCGGCCTGCATGAGAGCAGGGTGATCAATATCATCATCGATCGGCTGATCGTCGATGAGCACGGTGATCGCTGGATCGTCGAATACAAGACCAGCAGTCACGAGGGCGGCGACCTCGACGGCTTTCTCGCCCAGGAGGCGCAGCGCTATGGTCCGCAGTTGCAGCGTTATGCCGAGCTGGTCCGGCAACACGGGGCGGGGCGTACGCGCGCGGCCCTTTATTTTCCGTTGCTCGGGGAGTTTCGTGAGCTTGCCCTGCGCTCGTGAGGCCGGCTCAGTATGTCCCGGTCAGCGAGAACGGCCGTCGGCCCTGGGTGTCGGCTTCACCCAGGAACTCTACTGCTTTGGCCAGTTCCGGCGTGGCATCGCTGCGCGCGGCAGCGGTGCCGTTCAATTCGTAATCGCCTGAGGCGTGCAGCTGCAGCGTTCCTGACACGGCCAGCGGACCACCGCTATCGCGCAGTTCGCCGACCATCAGATCATCGGTCGCGGTGCTGGTCGCGAAACGCAATTGGTAGCTGCCAAAAGGCATGGCCGGGCTGAGCTGCTTGAGGGCATTGGCGTTGACGATGCCCTGCAGCGCCCTGATGTGTCCGGCCTCGAGCCGCAGCAGACTCAGATCAAGTTCCAGTTGCCCGCTCCAGCCGTTGGGAAACAGTGGCAGCAAACCCGAGTCGAGCGGCACGCTGGCGCGTAGCGCGCGAGCCTCGAGGCGACCGCCGCTGTGCACTGTGAGCTGGGCGCTGCCGGGCAGGCGTGCATCGTGACTGCTGAAGTCTACTGTGGCGCGCGCCAGCAGCAAGGGCAGCGCATGCAGCCGCCAGCTTACCGGCCCGATAGTCAGGCCGCCCGCCTGCAGGCGTGCACACTGACCCTGCCAGACCGAGCCTGCCGGTTGCTCGCAGCTGACGCTGGCGGGCGCCGCATGCATTGCCCAGCCGGCTGGCAGCCGGGCCACGACAGTCAGCGCAAACAGCAGCAGCGCTGCCAGCCACCATCGGTATTTCATCTACGGGGCGGCGCGCAGCGTGATGGTCGCGCTGACCACGCCAGCGGTGGCGGTATGATCGATGCTCGCCGATACCACGTGCACCCCGTGTTGCTGCAGCAGGGCCGCTGCCCAGGCGGTGAGCGAGTCGAAGGCCACCTGTTCCAGGCGCACGCTCAGCGTGCCGTTGCTGCCGGGCTGGCTGCCGCTGAGCGAGCGTGCGATGCCGGTCGCGCGCGCCACGCGGTCGACGAGCACCACCAGCGACTCGTTGCCACTGTGAGGCGTCGTGTTGCGCAGCGTTGCCAGGCGCGGTGCCACTCCGCGCATCCAGGCCAGATCGCTCTGTTTGCTGGTGACGCGCTGCTGGGCGGCCGAGACCTTTCTTTCCAGCGGCCACAGCGCGATGAACAGCAACAGGCAGGCAGCCAGTACCGCACCCAGCAGCACGATGCGCTGTTCGCGCGGCAGCAGTCGGTTGAACCAGGCGCGCAGGGCGTTCATCAGGAATTCCTGCCGCGTACCTGCAGATTGCCCTCATAGGCATCACCCGCGGCATTGCCCGATACGAACTCCGATTGCCAGCCGGCGGCACGCAGCGACTGGTTGATGCGCTCCATGCTCTGCGCATCCGTGGTATGTAATTTCAATTGCAGCGTGCCATCCTGGAAATTCAGGGCTTCGATGCGCGCACCTGGCACCGAGCTCATGGCCTGCGCGAGTACCTGCATGGCGGGCAGCAAGCCCGAATCGTCGCCGGCGGCCTGCGCACCAAGCAGTGCGCGCTCCAGGCGCTGTCGGGCCGTGCCGCTGCCACCCTCGGCATTCGCCAGCGGGCCGAGCAATTGCGCCGTAGCGCTGTCAAGGTCGCGCTCGGTGCGAGTCAGACTCCACAGGCGATACCCCTGGGTGCCGACGTGAACCAACAGCAATGCACCCGCCAGCGCGGCGGCCAGACGCCAGCGCTGCCATTGGGCTGACGGGCTGCTGCGGCGCGCATAGGCGCCCTGCAGCAGATTGACGGGCGTGGCGCCGTGCAGTTGCGCCGCCAGCCATGGGAGCACGCCAGAACTGAGCAACTGGACCTTGAGGCTGGTCAGCCGTGGTCGCGTCGCTTCAACTTCGGCGGAGCGACGCTGCCAATCCAGAGGTGTAGCGTGGAAAAGCATGGCAGTGGTGGCCGCCTGCTCTCCCAGTGCCACATCCAGGGCGGCGGCGAAGCCGCCGGGCGGTGCACTCAGGGTGGAGGAATTGCCGGTCGCGTCGTTGATGGTCAGCAGTTCGCCTTCCAGCAGGGCGAGGGCGTAGCCGCTGAAGCGTGGCAGCAGGTCTGCATCGACAACCAGCAGATCGGGGTGCAGACCGGCGGCACTCAGTTGCGCAAGCCAGGCATCCATGGTGGCGCGGGCAATCACGGTGACCGGCGTACGCGTGGCATTGGTGCCAGGTCCGATCGCGAAGTGCTGTGATTCCACGTCGGCGACCAGTTGCTCTTCAAGTGCGTAGGCCACCACCTGGGGAGCGCGTGCGGCGCTGGTCTGCGGCAGCTCCACGCTGGTACGCAGGGCATCGCTGGCCGGAACCAGCACCGCAACGCGCCGACCCAGGGTGGCCGCGGCAGCGGCCGACAGCGGGCCAGACTGAACAGCGGACAACGGCCGGCCTTCGGCGTCGGCCAGCAGCCAGCTCGCCTCGCCCTCGTTGGTGCGCGCCAGGCGCAGTACCAGCCAATCCGCCATGATTATTCCGTGCCGAAGGTCCTGAGGATGGGGCGAATCTGCCCGCTGCCATCCTGTTCGATCAGACTGTACAAGGTGAAGCGGGTAGTGCCAATAGTGATCCAGGTGCGCAGGCGGAAATAGTTCGAAGTCACGCCCACCTGCGTCTGCACCTGGGCTTTGCGCTGGGGCAGGACGCCAGTCAGGAAATTGGCAACATCCGGGAAGCAATTGAACTGCGCGCGCTGCGCGCTCAGGAACTGCGGGTCGTTCGCGAAGCTCTGGCCCGCCACGGCGTTGAGCACCTCGAGCGGCGCCGTACACAGATTCAGTTTGGCAGTCGGTGGCAGCGCGGTCACCAGATTCCTGAGCTTGTCGTAACTGGCCCGATCCATGCCCATGGCGAGCAACTCGGAGCTGCTGGTCAGCGACATGTTGAGCGTGCGGTAGGGCGGATCCTGCGCCAGATAGTAACTGTCTTCGGCGCCGCCCTGAGGGTCGGGCTGATCGTCACTGTCGAGCCAGTCGACCAGCCGCGTGGCATACTTGACGTCGATGTCCAGGCTCTGCAGCAGGCCCTCGAACTCACTTACGGCAGTTTTGTTCGCTACCAATGATCCACCCGGATTGGGTTGATCGACAAGACTGTTGAGATTGAATTTGCCAGCCTGATCCTCGATCGAGCCCTCCAGTATGGTGCCAGCGTCGATCTCCAGCGGACCGTAGGGTCTGGCCCAGTCCTGCGTCGGATTGGTGTCTTTCGGAAACTTTGAGCGGTTCTGCCGCAAGATGAATCCCGCGTAGGCCTCGGCGAGTTGCGAGAACGCCAGACTCTGCGCCATGGTGAATACGGCGATGCCGCGACGTGCGTGCAGGGCACTTTGCCAGCTGACGGCAGCGGCGATAATGGTGGCGATCGCCACCAGGATAATGGCGGTCAGCAAGGCGATGCCGCGTTGTGCGCGCCGCGCCTTCATCCGGCTACCTCGATCTTGCGTACCAGCGTGCCCCAGTCCTTGAGCTTCAGCGTGATCTCAATCGCCACGGGCCGCGCACGCAGCAGATCGTGCGCCGAGCTGCGGGCGATAATCGGCGTGGGCCAGGTGTCTTCCCAGGAGGTCAGACCGCTGTCCATGAACCTGAAGCTCAGCGCCTCAACCTGGTCGAGCAGTTCGCGTTCCTCAACCAGCACTGCGCCCGTGGTGTCGAGTTCGGGCAGGTGCTGGCGTATCAGTTTGCCATCGCGGACCAGATAGCTGACCCGCTGCAATTCACTGCGCGGCAACCCAGCCGGGTTCGCCCAACCGCCGCGGGTAAAACTGATGTAGGCCAGCCCCTGCTGCGCAGCGCTACCGGAGGACGCGCCCCGGCCTGACGCGCTGGTGCCGGCAGACAGGTTCTGATTGAGCACCAGGGGGCTCTGGTAACCGCTGCCCGACAGATCGCGTACCGGACGCGGCTGCAGCAGTTCAAAGTCCTGTTCCATGACGCGCAGCGCCTGCTGCACGTTGCTCAGGCGTGCCGCCTGTTCATCGACTTGCTTACGGTTGATCAGCGCCTGCGACAGCGCGCTGTAGCCCATCGCAAAGATGATCGTCGTGATGAACAGCGCCACCAGCAGCTCGACCAGCGTAAAGCCGCGGCGCTTCATGGCCAGTTGGCCAACTCGGACTGTGGCGTGTGCACGGCGTCGCCGCGAAAGCCCACGACCGTTGCCAGCCAGTCATCTGGTGGTGCGCTGCTGCCCGAGGCCGTGGTGCCCACGGCGTCGGCATGGCGAACCTGGATGGTGACGCGCTTGATGCCTTGTACCTGCGTGTCATCGACCTCTTGCCGCCAATGCCAGCGCGCGTTGGCGAAATAGACATCGTCTTCGCTCTTGCCTTTGGCGGGCTGCGCCGCTTTCAGGCGCGTCTCGGCCAGCTGGTTGAATCCCACCCACGAGGCGAAGGTTTTCTCCCTGAGGCGGATGGTGCTGTCAGCCGCCGAACTCAGGGAAGACAACACCGCTCCCATGCCAAGTGCCACGATCATCAGTGCCACCAGCACCTCGATCAGGGTGAAGCCGCGCGCTGCCTGGTGGTCCGCTGCCCTCACGTCGGGGTCTCGACGATCGCGCCGCTCTCCACCTTGCCGGCGTTGGTGCTGCTGACCACGGTACTGCGCCCGGTGCCGGTACGTTCGAGTGTCAGCCTGAAGGAGGTGAGATCGCCATTTGAAAAAAGCATGACCTGCGGTGTCAGATCCCGGTCAGTCTGGCGCTTGTCCATGGCCTTTTTACCCTGGGCTTTGACTTGTACACTACGCACTGGCAGCACGATGGCTTTTTTTTCGACGCTCAGCTGCAGCGCCAGACCCGCCGGCAACACGCGTTCGCGCAGTGACTCATCAAGCGGATCTTCGCTCCATAGCGAGGTGCGCGTGTCGTACATTACAAACTGATAGCCATCCTGCTGGCAGCGCAATCCATATTCGACGGTCTGCAGGGCGGCGCGCTCGCGCACGTAGTCGATCAGGGCCGTGAGCCGGTCGCGTTCGCGCTCGAGCTGGCTGTCATGCCCGCTGCCGCCCAGTGAGAGTATGGCGCTGGCCGCCACCAGGCCGATGATGACCATGACCACCATCAACTCGATCAGGGTGAAGCCGCGGGCGCGCACGGCGCTGCCTATTGATCCAGATTCCAGTTGCCGATGTCGGCGCTGATGCCTTCGCCACCAACCTGGCCATCGGCGCCCATGGAATACAGATCGTAGTCGCCACCGTGGGTGCCTGGGCTTACGTAGACGTAGTCGTTCTTCCAGGGGTCCTTGTTGACCTTCTGCAGGTAGCCGCCACTACGCCAGTTCTTGATGGTGCTGGCATCGGGCTTCTGGGCCAGGGCCTTGATGCCCATCTCGGTCGTCGGGTAGACATAGTTGTCGAGCTTGAACATCGTGAGCGCGGTCTGCATGGCCTGGATATCCTGCTTGGCCTTGGCGACGCGCGCATCATCAACACGACCGAGGAACTGGGGTACGACCACGGCTGCCAGCAATCCGATGATAATCACCACCACCATGATCTCGATGAGCGTAAACCCGGCGTGGCCTGCCCGGGCGCGCGCAGCGCTACACTGTTGCATGTTGAATCCTCGGCCAATGGCGTTGTGGGACTGGCGGCGATCATAACAAATGAGCCTTGCAGCGAATCCCCGATGAGCAGTATTTCATGGCGAAAGTCGCTCAACTGCGACGGCCCCTACGGCTGGGCGCTGCTGCTGGTGATAGCGGTACTGTTGCTGCCCGCCGCCGGCGGCGTACCGTGGCTGCTGGCGTTGCGCTTCGAGCGCGGGGCCGTGCAGCACGGCGAGTGGTGGCGGCTGCTAAGCGCTCACTGCGTGCATCTTGGAGTCCGGCACCTGCTGCTCGATGGCGCCGCCCTGGTGTTGCTGTGGGCGCTGTACGCGCGGGTGCTGGGCCCGAATTCATGGTTGCTGGTGCTGCTGGGCAGTATCGTGGCAATTGACGCAGGCCTGTGGTGGCTGGCGCCGCAGCTGCAGTGGTATGCAGGCATTTCGGGGCTGCTGCATGGCGTCTGGGCAGCGGGCGCTGTTACAAGCGCGTGGCGTCGTGAAATCACGGGGTGGCTGCTGACCATCGCGCTGGCAGGCAAACTGGCCTGGGAGCAGTTTGCTGGCGCCAGCCTGGTGGTGGGCTCGTTTCCGGTCGTGGTCGACGCCCACCTGTATGGCGCGCTGGGCGCCTTGCTGACATTGGCCGCCATGAACATGCTGCCCAGGCGGCTTTAACTGGCGGTCATGTCTAGCCGCTATAATCGCCGTCACTCTTGGGGAAGCTTCGCAGGTCTGGCATGTCGTTGGCATTGGTATTTCCGGGCCAGGGTTCTCAGTCCATAGGCATGCTTGCTGAACTCGTGACGGCGTACCCCAGCGCCCGCCGTACTTTTGCCGAAGCCTCGAGCGCGCTGGGCTACGATCTGTGGCAGCTCGTCGCTGCCGGGCCGGGCGAGCGACTCAACACCACCGAATGCACGCAGCCGGCGATGTTGTGCGCCGGCATTGCCACCTGGCGTGTGTGGCAGGAGCTGGGCGGTGCGTCGCCGGCCTGGGTCGCCGGACACAGCCTGGGCGAGTTCACGGCCCTGGTGTGTGCCGGTGCGCTGGAATTTTCTGCAGCGGTGGCGCTGGTACGCGATCGCGGGCGATTCATGCAAGCGGCCGTCCCGGCAGGCAGTGGCGCGATGGCGGCCCTGCTGGGCCTCGACGATGCGCAGGCAGAGGCCGCCTGCCTCGAAGCGGCACAGGGTGAAATCGTCGAGGCCGTGAACTACAACGCGCCCGGCCAGATCGTGATCGCGGGTACCGCCACGGCGGTGGCACGTGCGATTGCGGCGGCCAAAGCGCGCGGCGCGAAGCGGGCCATGAGCCTGCCAGTGAGCGTGCCGGCACATTCGTCGTTGATGCAGGGCGCGGCGCGGCAGTTCCAGGGCCGCCTGGCGGGCTTGAGCATCAGCGCGCCACGCCTGAAATACCTGAGCGCCGTGGATGCCAGCGAGCATGGCGACGCCGAAGATATCCGCAGCTTGCTGGGCAGGCAGCTTGCCAGTCCGGTGCGCTGGAGCGCCACGGTGCTGGCATTGACCGCGCGCGGGGCCACGCAGCTGGTTGAATGCGGCCCCGGCAAAGTGCTCACGGCGCTCAATCGCCGCATCGAACGCCGTCCCGAGATCAGCTGCCTGGCGCTTGAAGACCCGGCGGCGATTCGCGCCGCCCTGGCCGCCACGTCCGGAAATTCGCAGGAGCAATCGTGATCAGCAACACTGATGTAGCACTGGTAACCGGTGCCTCGCGCGGCATCGGCCAGGCCATTGCACTGTCCCTGGCGCAGGCTGGCGCTACGGTCGTGGGTACCGCGACTACCAGCGCCGGCAGCGAAGCCATCAGCGCCTGGTTCAGGGAGCGCTCCCTGCCTGGGCGCGGCGTGGTCTATGACGCCGCTGCCGTGGGCGGTGCCGAGGCGCTGGTCGCGCAGCTGGAAGGGCAGGAAGGTCTGCCCACGATTCTGGTCAACAACGCCGGCATCGCGCGCGATGGCCTGGTGTTGCGCCTGAAGGCTGAAGAATGGGATCAGACGCTGAACATCAACCTGTCGTCGGTGTTCCGCCTCACCAAGCTGTGCCTCAAGCGCATGCTCAAGGAGCGGCGCGGCCGCATCATCAATATCAGCTCGGTAATCGGTTCAATCGGCAATGCCGGCCAGACGCATTACGCCGCCGCCAAGGCCGGACTGGACGGTTTCACACGCGCCCTGGCGCGCGAGTTGGCGGGCCGGAATATCACCGTGAATGCCGTGGCGCCAGGCTTTATCGAAACCGACATGACGCGCGCCTTGCCGGCGGAGCACCGGACCGCCTACCAGGCGCAGATCCCGTTGGGACGTTTTGGCAGCCCGGAAGATGTGGCTAACATGGTGATATTTCTCGCCGGGGACCAGGCGGGCTACGTCACCGGCCAGATCCTGCATGTGAATGGCGGCATGTATATGGGTGGCTGAAGCGTAAATAATCAGAGAAATCAAGTACTCGCAAAATAGCCTGGTGGCGGCGGGCGGGGTGTTCCCCTACAATACGCCGCCCGCGCGTCCAGGCGGCATGCCACACGAACAGAGGGTCTGAACAAGATGAGCAACGTTGAACAACAAGTAAAGGCGATCGTAGCTGAACAGCTGGGTGTCAAGGCTGAGCAGGTCACCAACGCTGCCTCCTTCGTCGATGATCTGGGCGCCGATTCGCTCGACACGGTCGAGCTGGTCATGGCCCTCGAAGAGGAATTCGAAATTGAAATTCCAGACGAGGACGCTGAAAAGATTACCACGGTCCAGCAGGCGATCGATTACATCAACGAACGCCGCGCCAAGGCCTGATGCAGCGTGCCTCAGGCAGCGCTGGTGCAGCGCCAGCCCAGCACATGTTGGCAGGTTTGACGCTTGAGTAAGCGCCGCGTTGTCATCACTGGCCTCGGACTGGTCTGTCCGCTCGGCAGCAGTGTGGACGATGCCTGGGCGGCTGCCCTGCGCGGCGAGAGTGGCATCGGGCCGGTCACGCGCTTCGATGCCAGCGCCATGCCGGTACGCTTCACTGGCGCGGTGCGCGGCTTCAATCTCGACACTTACCTGCCGCCCAAAGAAGCACGCCGCATGGATCCGTTCATGCACTACGGCATTGCCGCTGGGGTGCAGGCAGTTGCCGATGCCGGCGCCGACTTCGACCGGCTCGATCGCGATCGTTGCGGCGTGATCATGGGTTCGGGCATCGGTGGCCTCGGCACCATCGAATCCGAACACAATGCCTACCTGGCTGGCGGCACGCGCCGCATCTCGCCGTTCTATATTCCCGGCTCCATCATCAATATGCTTGCCGGCCACCTGTCGATTCGTTTTGGCTTGCGTGGCCCGAATCTGGGCGTAGTCACCGCCTGCACCACCTCGACCCATGCCGTGGGTCTCGCGGCGCGCGCCATCCAGTATGGTGACGCCGACCTGATCATCGCGGGAGGCGCCGAGATGGCCACTACGCCGACGGCAATCGGCGGCTTCGCGCAGGCCAAGGCGCTCTCGACCCGTAATGATTCGCCGACCACCGCCTCTCGCCCCTGGGATCTCGATCGCGACGGTTTCGTCGTCGGCGACGGCGGTGGGGCGATGGTGCTGGAAGACTATGAGCATGCCAGACGGCGTGGCGCGCGCATCCACGCCGAACTGGTCGGTTTCGGCATGAGCGGCGACGCGCACCATATTACCGCGCCGCCTGAGGATGGCGCAGGCGCGCGCCTGGCCATGCAGAATGCGCTGCGTGATGCTGGCCTGAACCCGCACGAGGTGCAGTACCTTAACGCTCACGCCACTTCGACGCCGCTGGGCGATCGGGCTGAGACTGTGGCCATGAAACAGGCCTTTGGCGCACACGCCTATAAACTGGCGGTGAGTTCCACCAAGTCGATGACCGGCCATCTGCTTGGTGCGGCCGGTGTGCTGGAGGCGGTCTTCTGTGTGCTGGCAATTCGTGACCAGGTCGCGCCGCCGACCATCAATTACGTTACGCCGGATCCGGACTGCGATCTTGATTTCGTTCCGAACACGGCGCGCCAGATGCGCATCGACGTCGCCATGTCGAATTCCTTCGGCTTTGGTGGCACCAACGGCACCGTGATCCTGCGTCGCCTGACAGGCTGACGCAGCTTCCAGGCCGCTGCACATGTTGGCACGCGCTCCGCTGATGCGCGAAGTCGAGGCCACGCCGGCGCAACTGCTCTGGCTGGCCACCCATCGGCCCGATGACTTTCCACTGCTTCTCGATAGCGCCGCGAGCGGCGAGGGCGTGGCCCGCGATTCACTCGGTCGGTACTCCATCCTGTTTGCGCGTCCGGAGGCCTCGTTGCTGTTGCGCGGCGATGGTCGACTCGAGTGTCAGGGTATCGAGCTCGCGGGCCCGGATTTTCTCACGGCCTTCGACCAGTGGTGGCAAGGCGTGCGGATGCCGGACGCGGGTGCCGGGCTGCCGTTCAGCGGCGGTTGGGCGCTGTACCTGTCGTACGAGATGGCGGCGTTCATCGAACGGGGCCTTGCGATTCCGGCGCAGCAGGCCGAGGCGATCTGCGCCCTGGCGCTGCGGGTGCGTGCGGCAGTTGTCTACGATCATGCGCAGGTACGCTGCCTGATTGTCGCTGAGCCTGGGGCCGAAACGCAGCTGCACGCGCTCGCGCAGGCGCTGGCGTCGGCCCCAGCCGGCGTCCTGGCGGCAGCGGAGCGGAGTGGCGCGCAGCCGGCGGCGCCTGCGGGCGCCGCCCTGGACG
>JBAVRE010000141.1:0-3720 GCA_049694695.1 Steroidobacteraceae bacterium
ACAACGACGCCGCCTTCGGCAGGGATCAGCGCGGCGGTCGTTCTCTCGGACCTCCACCAGCGAATGCCCGTGAAATATTGGAGCGACGAACCCGCCTCGACCAAGAGTGCCGCGACCTTCCGCTGCTGCATCAGGGCTTGAAGTTTTGCGATCCGCCCGGCGTGCTCCTGTGCGGTGATGGGCTGAGCGCCCTTGGTGAGCGAAGCCAGGCGCTGCACGTGCGAGCCGGCCGCGTTGAGCCCGGTGCTGGTAGCGAGCGCTGCGCCAGCGGTTGTCATTCCGAGAAAGCCGCGTCTGGAGACTGTCATCAATTGTTCCTCCCCAAGGCCTGGTCAAAGGGTACCTGACTTCTGCCGGGCCTGGTTGATCCGGATCGCTACCCCATCGAACAGCCTGGCGCAGCGCCTACAGTGATCGCAGCCCATCGCTTTCCGCACGCAGCGCGTTCAGAAAGCGCTGCAGTTCCGCGCGCCGTCCCGGCACCAAGGCGCGGCCCGCGGGCGAGAGCACCCGTCCCGGCACCTGGGCCAGATTCTCCTCAAGCATTTTCACCACCGCAGGGAGGTCCGGGCTGGCGCCATTGGGATCGGCCAGCGCCGTGACGCGCGCCACACCAATGGCACCCAGCCAATCGAGCGCATCTGCGTCGTGCAGGTAGCGCGATTCAGCTCCCACCGGGTCGCGATCGAACATGTGCGTGCGGATGGCCGCCCGCACCGCCTCGATCTTGCTCAGCGGAAATGTCGTGCCTTGCAGCGTCGCGGCAACCAGGTCCGCTGCCACATCGGCGTGATCGGCCTGCGCATCCTCCCAGGGCTTGAAGGCCGCCAGGTCGTGAAGGAACGAGGCGGCGAACAGCACATCGTCATCGATCTTGATGTGATCGGCCGCGGCCAGCTGCCGCGCCAGGGCGTAGTCGCGCACCGAGTGGGAATAGCCCCAGGCGGGGTTGCTGAAATGCGCCTTCGCAAAGGTCTGGACGCTCGCTCGCCAATCAGCGCCGGGCGCCGGGCGCGGCAGGTCCGCCAGCGGCGCTGCGCCGGCCGCGGCGCGCAGCGTGCCCAGTAAAAGTATCAGCCATGATAATCGGTACATACCTGAGACCTCCGGCCAGCGAACCTGCAATCTAGCATGCGCTTGATCCGCGTCAATGCGCTGTCTGCAGAGTTGCCCTAGCCTGCTGCGATGCAGGTACGAACATGAGCGAGTTGACTGCCGAAACCGGCGAGGCGAGCCTGCGCCGAGCAATCCGCGACAGCAATCAGGATCCCATCCCACGCAATATTGTGCTGCGCGTGTGCCTGGGCGCACGCGGCAGCGATGCGCTCCTGCAACGCCTGTATCGTGAAATGGAGATCTTTGCGCCGTTGCTGGCGCGCGACCGCCAGATCGTGCGTTTCACGCTCGAGGGCGGCGGCCTCGCGCAGCTGGATGAGATGCAACGCGCGGATCTGCTGCAGTCCCTGGGGCAGCATTTCTCGCTGGCACGTACCGTGATGGCGCCGGCCGGGCAATCGAACCCGCCGATTGCCGGCCTGCCGGAGGGCTGCGATGTGCTGGGGCTGGGATTGGGTGCAAGCAGTCATTTTGGCGGTTGCCGGACCACAAACGCAGCAGACCTGAAGGCGTACAGCAGCGCACTCGACGCCGGTCAGCTGCCCATCGTCAAGTGTCGTTGGGACGGCCCGGTGCCATAACAGCCAGCAAGCCCCCCGGGTTTGTGCGTATCATCGCGGCGTGCATAGAACCGCAAAGTCCCGGCTGCCGTTCACCGATGACGGCAGCGACATCACGTTCTGTTCCACCTGTGCCTTTGGTGCAGTGTGCATGCCCGATGGATTTAGCAAGCCCGCGCTGCAGGCTTTGCACTGCCTGGTAGAGCATGTGGGTCCGTTGCGTGAGGGTGAACAGCTGTTCGCTGCCCAGCAGGCTTTCGGCGCCATCTTCGCGGTGCGCGGTGGCACCGTAAAGACACGCCTGATCGACAGCCTGGGCCGTGAGCAGGTACTGGGCTTCTACCTGCCGGGGGAGATGGTGGGGCTCAACGCGATCCATCCGGAACGCTATCCCTGCGACGCAATTGCGCTGGATACGGTTTATCTGTGCCGCTTTTCATTCCCGGCCCTCGCCACCCTCGCGACCCAGATACCGGGCATACAGCAGCAGCTGTTCCGGATGCTCAGCCGGGACATCGGCGCGGCGTCTATGCTCTCCGGCGATTTCAGCGCCGATGAGCGCGTGGCGGCGTTCCTGGTGGCAATCGCCGATCGCTATGCGGCGCGCGGCTATTCCGCGAGCGCATTCCGGCTGTCGATGCCGCGCGCAGATATCGCCAACTATCTGCGCCTGGCCGCGGAAACCATCAGCCGCGTGTTGCGCCGGTTCCAGGATCAGGGCCTGATCAGCGTATCCGGCCGTGATGTGCAATTCGTTGAACCGGCCGCAGTGCGCGCCCTGGCGCGCAACGTGCTGCATTCCTGAGTCACCGGCAACACCATGCCCGGCACTGGCTTAACCTGGCCACGCCTGCTGGAACTCTATCCGCAGATCAGGCTGTTCCACATCAGTTGCGCGTTGTTGTCGGGCAGCCTGTTCTGCCTGCGAGGCCTGCTGATGCTGGCAGGCTCGGCGCACGCCAATCACCTGCTGCTGCGCTGGCTGTCATACTTCATTGATAGTGCCTTGCTTGCCGCGGCGCTGCTGCTCATGAGCCTGCTGCATCAGTATCCCATTCAACAGGACTGGCTCACCAGCAAGCTGCTGCTGATCGTGGTTTATGTGGTGCTTGGCAGCTTCGCCCTGCGGCGAGCCAGAACTTACCGGGCGCGAGCCGGGTTGTTCGCGGCAGCCGTGCTGGTGTACCTGTTTGTGATCAGCGTGGCGCGGGCGCACGATCCACTGGGCGTGCTGCGCGCTCTTTTCGCCTGAACCGACAGCGGGCTGGTTTGATCCAGGTCAAGGCGCGCGGTACGCCCGGCGCGTAGTCTGGCGGTCTTGATCCATTGCACTGGTTTGCGGGGAAGTCATGAAAAACACTGTAATCTGTTCTCTGTTGATGGCTGCAGGCTTGCTGCTGGCGGGTGGCCCGGCGCAGTCGCAAAACACGATCAATGCGGCGACACGTGTTGATACGGGCGGTTCTGCGGCCGGAGACTTTGGCCCACCGCAGGGTGAGCCGGTGCAGGCGATACTCACCAGCCCGCCCCATGTGCCGCCGCCGACCAATCGCGCGGCCCCCGCCAAAGTCATTGTCGAGCTCGAGGTGCGTGAGGTCGAGAAGCAGATCTCCGAGGGCGTCAAGTACACCTTCTGGACTTTCGGCGGCACGGTGCCGGGCAGCTTCATTCGCGTCCGGCAGGGTGACACGGTGGAGTTCCACCTCAAGAATCATCCCGATTCGAAGATGCCGCACAATATAGATCTGCACGCGGTCACCGGGCCTGGCGGTGGTGCGGCCTCGAGTTTCACGGCGCCAGGGCATCAGTCGCAGTTCACGTTCAAGGCGCTCAACGCCGGGCTGTACGTCTATCACTGCGCCACTGCTCCGGTGGGTATGCACGTCGCCAACGGCATGTACGGGCTGATTCTCGTGGAACCGCCACAGGGCCTGTCGAAGGTCGATCGTGAGTACTACGTCATGCAGGGCGATTTCTACACGGTCGGCAAGTATCGCGAAAAGGGAGTGCAGCCCTTCGATATGCAGAAGGCAATCGACGAAAA
>JBAVRE010000142.1:0-1861 GCA_049694695.1 Steroidobacteraceae bacterium
GCGCAGCTGCTACGACGGCTGCTGACTCTGCTGGGATCGCCACCCGTCTGCGTGCGGCTCTGGAATGGCGATAGCGTTCAGGCGGGCAGCGGCCCGGCGCTGGCAACGATCCAGATCAAGGATCCAAAGGCGCTGCTGAAACTGCTGCTTGATCCGGAACTGCAGTTTGGTGAGCTCTACCTGGAAGGCAGGTTTCAGATCCCGGGTGGCGATCTGGTTGCACTGCTGCAGGAAGTTTTTCTTCGGCAGCCAAGGGCAGCCAGTCCCGACAGTGTCAGGGCACGCCTGGCCGCGGTGCTGCGCCACACCCAGCGCAATACCCTGAGTGGCTCGCGGCGCAACATCCGCACTCACTATGATCTGGGCAACGACTTCTACCGGCTCTGGCTGGATCCGAGCCTTGCCTATACCTGCGCGTACTTTGCAACTCCAGAGACGACGCTGGCCGAGGCACAGCTTGCCAAGGTGGACCATGTATGCCGGAAGCTGGATCTGCGTGCGGGCGACGAAGTAGTGGAACTGGGATGTGGCTGGGGCAGCCTGGCGATGCATGCAGCCAGCCGCTACGGCGCGCGCGTCCGTGCTTTCAATATCTCGCACGAGCAGATCAAGTACGCCCGGGAGCAGGCGCTCAGCCTGGGGCTGGGCGATCGCGTCGAATTCATCGAGGACGATTACCGGAACCTCAGCGGCAGCTATGACGCCATCGTATCGGTTGGCATGCTCGAACACGTCGGGCGCGAGAATTATGCCGCGCTTGGGCGGCTGATCGCCAGGTCGCTGCGACCCACGGGCCGCGGACTCATCCACACGATCGGCCGCAGTGCGCCGGCGCCGACCAATCCCTGGATTGAGCGGCACATTTTCCCGGGCGCCTACATTCCCTCATTGCGGGAGATCCTGCAGATCTTCGAGCCGACCGACATGTCGGTGACCGACGTCGAGAACCTGCGACCGCACTATGCACGCACGCTGGCACGGTGGCTGGCGGCATTTGAGGCGCAACGATCGGCAGTGACAGCCATGTTCGATGAGCGGTTTGTGCGCATGTGGCGCCTGTACCTGGCAGGCTCCCAGGCAGCCTTCCAGTCGGGTGACCTGCAGCTGTTCCAGGTCCTGTTCGCGCCCGCCCGGCACGGGCAGCAGACCTGGACCAGGGCGCACTGGTACGACACCACGCCGGCGTCCACGTGGACCACTGCGAAGTCCTGATTGTCGGCGGCGGCCCAGCCGGATCGAGCTGCGCGCGCGAACTGAGCCGGCGCGGCTTCGAGGTCACCGTGATGGACCGCAGCTGCTTTCCGCGCGACAAGGTCTGTGCCGGCTGGATTACCCCGCAGCTCATCGATTCACTGGAACTCGATCTGGATGCCTACGCGCACGGACGCACGCTGCAGCCGGTGAGCGGATTTGCCAGTGGTCTGATGTCCGGTTCCCCGGTCACGGTGCGCTACCCCACGCCCATCAGCTACGCGATCCGGCGCTGCGAGTTTGACGATTACCTGTTACGCCGCTCCGGCGCACGCCTGCGACTGGGCAGCGCCATCGAGAGCCTGGAGCAGCTTGCCAATGGCTGGATTGTCAACGGTACGCTCCAATGTCAGTTGCTGATCGGCGCCGGAGGTCACTTCTGCCCCGTGGCGCGTCAACTCGGTGCCCAGGTGGGACGTGCCGAGCGGGCGATCTATGCGCAGGAGCTTGAGTTGAAGCTCAGCGACAGCGACCTGGCGCGTTGCCGCGTGGCGGAAGCGGTGCCGGAGCTGTATTTCTGCGACGACCTGAGCGGCTACGGCTGGTGCGTTCGCAAGGGCGAGTATCTGAACGTCGGACTCGGACGCGAACAGCCGAATCATCTGGCAGC
>JBAVRE010000143.1:0-22562 GCA_049694695.1 Steroidobacteraceae bacterium
CGGCGATAGGTGTTTTGCCAAAGCGAATATCGTGGAGCGACGCAAAATACCTATCGCCGTCTTCCCCCGCTCTGCGCGACCGCTGGAGCAGCATGAGGGGCGTGCGGCAGTGCTGGCACAACTGGAACAAGCATGTCGGAGCGTGCGAGGCGATGGGCGAAGCGGTGCTCAGGCCGACGAGCACGCGCGGCCGGTGGCGCAGTCGACTGGATTCAGCGAACTTGATGCGGTGTTGCCGGGGGGCGGGTGGCCGGTGGGGGCGATCACTGAGTTGATGCCTGAGGTGACGGGGATTGGTGAGCTTTCGCTGCTGATGCCAGCGCTGGCGCAGTTGTGTCGCGCGGGGCGGCACATTGCCTGGATTGCGCCACCCTGCCTGCCTTATCCGCCGGCGCTCATACGCCATGGCATCGTGCTTGAGCAACTGCTGTGGATACAGACGCGCGCTGCGCGCAGCGCTTTGTGGGCTGCGGAGCAGGCGCTGCGTTGTCCGGCGATCGGTGCGGTGCTGGCCTGGCCGGACAATGTCGATGATCGACAGCTGCGTCGCCTGCAGCTTGCCGCCGAGAGCGGTGGCGGTTGCGGCCTGCTCTATCGTGCCCCGCATTGCGCGCAGCAGCACTCGCCGGCTGCTTTGCGGCTGCTGCTGCGCGCTGACACTGCCGGTCTGCATATCACTATCCATAAAGCCCGTGGCGGGCACGCGCATGCTGTGGTTGTGCATTCTGTTGCCGCCGCTTGAGCCGGCGGCGCTGCGTAATCTGGCACTCTGGGCTCTGCAGTGGAGCAGTCAGGTCAGCCCCTGCATGCCAGCGGCGGGCAGCGACCCGGCAACGCTGTGGCTGGAGATTGGCGCCAGCCGGCAACTATTCGGCAGTGCCGATGCACTGCGCGCAGGTATTGCTGCCGAACTCGCCACGCTGGGCTACCGCGCCGCGCTTGGCGTTGCGCCCACGCCGCAAGGCGCGGCACTGCTGGCGCGCGCGGGCAACAGTGGCGCCGCCAGCCACGCTGGCCACACGCATAACGCCGTCACACTCACCGAGTTGCGCACACTGCTGGAGCCACTTCCCTTATCGTTGCTGGCACTCACACCCGAACAGCTCGCAGCCCTGCGCAGCACGGGGCTGCGTACCATCGGCGAGCTGCTGGCGCTGCCGCTGGCCGCGCTGGCACAGCGCCTTGGTACCGATGCCAGCAACTATCTGCAGCGCCTTTGCGGCCAGGCACCTGAGCCGCTGCGCATGCTGCAGGCGCCAGCGCAGTTTTTCAGCCGCTGTGAATTCTCATACGCTGTGACCGATGCCATGGCCCTGCTGTTTCCACTGCAACGACTGCTGGCCGGGCTGCAAGGTTACCTGCGTTCACTCGATCGGGCGGTGCAGCGCTACACGCTGCTGCTCGAACATCGACAGGGCGTGACCACACGCCTCGAGATCGGTCTTGCCAGACCAGCTCGTGAGGCTGCACAACTGCTGGCACTGGCGCGCGAGCGGCTGGCGGCGCTCGCACTCGCCGCACCGGTGCAGGCTCTGGCCCTGGAAGCACAGGAGTTTCTGCAACCCCTGGTGCAGCAGCTGGATTGTTTTTCGCACAATGCCCAGCACAGCGAACAACTACAGACCGCCATCGACCGCCTGGTGGCGCGCCTCGGTGGCGCAGCGGTTCAGACGCTGCGCTATGCCGCCGATCATCGCCCCGAGCGCGCCTGGACTGCGTTGGCGGCGCAGCACAGTGTATCGACGCCAGCCGCTATCGCCTCAACAGCTGTCGCAGTCGCTCCGTCACCGCGCCCCTGCTGGTTGTTGCCCGAGCCGTGCGCCATCGCGGTTCCACAGGAGCTGCTCGCCGGCCCCGAGCGCATCGAGAGCGGATGGTGGGATGGCGCCGATATCGCCCGCGATTACTACCTGGCGCGCGGCGCGGCTGGCGCCCGGTGGTGGGTGTATCGTGATCTGCGCACCGGAACCTGGCACTTGCACGGGTTATGGGCGTGAATTGCCATGAGCGACTACGCCGAACTGCATTGCCTCAGCAACTTCAGTTTTCTGCGCGGTGCCTCGCATCCGGCTGAGCTGGTCACGCGCGCGCATGAACTGGGTTATCGCGCACTGGCGCTGACTGACGAGTGCTCGCTGGCCGGCGTGGTGCGCGCCTATGAAGCGGCGCGTGCGCTGCCGGCGGAAAGTCGCTGCCAACTGATTGTCGGCGCCGAGTTCCGCTGCCGCGACGATCTGCAGCTCGTGCTGCTGGCGCCAGAGCAGCGCGCCTATGCACAGCTCTGCCGGCTCATCACGCGCGCGCGGCGGCGTGCCGCCAAGGGCCGCTATGAGATTGACTCAGGCGATTTTTCCTCCGGACTCGATCATTGCCTGGCGTTGTGGATACCGCCCGCTGCCGCGAACGCCGCCGACGTGGCAGCCAGCCAGGCGGCGATCTCCCAGGGTCGTTGGCTGCGTGAATGCTTTCCGGAGCGCAGCTGGCTGGCCGTGGAATTGCAGCGCGGCGCTGATGATCGCGCCCGACTCCGCTACTGCATGGAACTGGCTGCGCAGTGCGGACTGCCGGCAGTTGCCGCCGGCGATGTGCACATGCACCGCCGCAGCCGGCGCCGCCTTCAGGATCTGCTGACCGCGATCCGCCACGGCTGCCCGCTCGCAGCGGCAGGTTCGCGCCTGTTCACCAATGGCGAGCGGCACCTGCGCGCCTTGAGCACGCTGGCGCAGCTGTATCCAGCGGAGTTGCTGGCCGCGAGCGTGGCCATCGCCGAGCGTTGCAGCTTTGACCTGGGTGAGCTGCATTACCAATACCCGGCCGAGCTGGTGCCGGCGAACTCGAGCGCGAGTGCGCAGCTGCGCGTGCTCACCGCAGCCGGCGCCCGGGATCGTTGGCCAGAGGGTGTGCCCACTGCCGTACGCGCGCTGCTCGACAAAGAGCTGCTGCTGATCGCCGAACTCGGTTACGAGCATTTTTTCCTGACTGTGCACGATCTGGTGTGCTTCGCGCGTGGCCGCGGCATTCTCTGCCAGGGACGGGGCTCGGCGGCCAACTCCGCGGTCTGCTATGCGCTCGGCATCACCGAGGTCGATCCGGCGCGCATGACTCTGCTGTTCGAGCGCTTCATCAGCCGTGAACGGCGCGAACCACCGGACATCGACGTCGACTTCGAACATGAACGGCGCGAGGAGGTCATCCAGTACCTCTACGGCAAGTACGGGCGCGAGCGTACCGCGCTCGCGGCCACGGTGATCACCTATCGCACGCGCAGCGCGCGCCGCGATGTCGAGCGCGCGCTGGGCATCGAGGGCAAGGCAGCGCCCAGTGCGGCACGCACCGCCCTGGCTGCGCAGCTGATCGCCGAACTGCGCGGTTTTCCACGTCACCTCTCGCAACATGTCGGCGGCTTCGTTATTTCCGGCGAACCGCTGCATGAGCTGGTGCCGATCGAGAACGCCGCGATGCCCGAACGCACGGTGATCCAGTGGGACAAGGACGATCTGGACACCCTGGGGCTGCTCAAGGTGGACGTGCTGGCGCTCGGCATGCTCAGCGCGATCCGCCGCGCCCTGGACTTCACGCGCGCCCATCGTGGCTGGCCGCAGCGCATGCAGGACATCCCCGCCGAGGATCGCGCCACCTACGACATGATCTGCCGCGGCGAAACGCTCGGCGCATTCCAGATCGAATCGCGCGCGCAGATGAGCATGCTGCCGCGCCTGCGACCGCGCAGCTTTTACGATCTGGTGATCGAAGTGGCCATCATCCGCCCCGGCCCCATCCAGGGTGGCATGGTGCACCCCTACCTGCGCCGCCGGCAGGATCCGGCCAGTGTCAGCTATCCCAGTCCGGCACTCGAGGAAGTGCTCCGGCGCACACTCGGCGTGCCCATCTTCCAGGAGCAGGTAATGCAGATTGCAGTGGCTGCGGCCGGCTTCAGCGCCGGTGAGGCCGATCAGCTGCGCCGTTCCATGGCGGCGTGGAAGCGCAAAGGCGGCCTCGAACCGTTTCGCGAGCGCCTGCTCTCGGGAATGCTCGCCAATGGCTACCAGCCGGAGTTTGCCGAGAGCATTTATCGTCAGATCCTGGGTTTTGGCGAATACGGCTTTCCGGAATCACACGCCGCCTCCTTCGCGCTGCTCACTTACGTTTCCTGCTGGCTCAAATGCCACGAGCCGGCGGCCTTCATTGCCGCGCTGCTCAACAGCCAGCCGATGGGCTTCTATCAACCGGCGCAGCTGGTGCAGGAGGCGCGCCGCAGCGGCGTTGGCATACTGCCGCCCGATGTGCTGGTCAGCGACTGGGATTGCACACTCGAGCGCGGCGTGGACGGTGCACTCGCGATCCGCATCGGTCTGCGTCAGGTGCGTTCGCTCGCCAGGGCCGAAGCGCAGCGCATCGTGGCGGCGCGGGCGCTGCGAATGCCGCAGAGCATTGCTGAGCTGGCGAGCGCTGCCAGTCTGAATCGTGGCAGCCTGCAAAAGCTGGCTGCAGCGGGCGCGCTGGGCAACTTGAGCGCCCATCGCCATGAGGCCAGCTGGCTGGCCCTGGGCGCCGAGCGCCCGGCCGGATCGCTGCAGCTTGAAACCGCGGCCGAGCCACCCGTGACCCTGCCGGCACCGAGTGAAGCACAGGAGATTCTCGCCGATTATCGCCAGCTCGCATTGAGCACCACGCGTCACCCACTGGTGTTGCTGCGCCAGCACTTGCGCCGCCTGGACATCCGCAGCACCCTGGAATTGCGCGGCCTGGCCGATGGCACGACGGTGCGCGCTGCCGGCCTCATCACCCACCTGCAGCAGCCCGGCACGGCCGCGGGCGTGGTATTTCTCTCGCTCGAGGACGAAACTGGAATTCTCAGCGTGATTCTCTGGCCACAGGTGTTCGCTACGCAGCGCAGCGTCGCGCTCACGGCCAGTCTTATCGTAGTCAGCGGCAGCTTGCAGAATCGTGCTGGCGTGACGCATCTGATCGCGCGCCGCCTGCACGATCGATCGCAGTGGCTGGCAGGGCTCGAGCGGCGCTCGCGGGATTTCCACTAGGGCCTGCGATTGGCGCACAATCCGCTACCGCCGGCTGGCACGCGACCCTGCATCCATGTCTGACACACCACTGGAACCCGAAGACCCCGCGGCAATCGCCACCGCGACGCTGGCGCACTACCAGCAGCGCGCCGCGGAGTTTCGCACCAACACCATCGACCACGATGTCAGCCAGAACATTGCTGCGCTGCTGCGACATATCAAGGGCACGCCACCCTATACGATTCTCGATTTCGGCTGCGGACCGGGGCGCGATCTGCAGGCCTTCACGGCCCTGGGTCACAATGCCATCGGCCTGGAGGGTGCGGCAGCCTTCGCCACCATGGCGCGCGCCCATTCCGGCTGCCAGGTCTGGCAACAGGACTTCATGAGCCTGGATCTACCGGCAGCGCACTTCGATGGCCTGTTCGCCAATGCCTCGCTGTTCCACATTCCCACCCAGGTGCTGCCGCGCATCCTCGGCCAGCTGCACGCCACGCTCAAGCCTGACGGCGTGCTGTTCAGCTCCAATCCGCATGGCGATAATCAGGAGGGCTGGACTCGCGGACGCTACGGCGCTTTCCACGATCTCGAGGCATGGCGACGCCATATGAGCGCTGCCGGGTTCATCGAGCTGGAGCACTACTATCGCCCGACCGGACTGCCGCGCGATCAGCAGCCATGGCTGGCCAGCGTGTGGCGCAAGGCGCGCTCCTGAACCGCTCAACCGTCAAGCGCGGCCTGCAGGGCAGCAAGTTCAGCGGCCGAATCTTCCAGCAGACGCGCGCATCCCGCCTTTAATCCGAGCCGCACGCTCGGTCGATGTTCGGTGATCAGTCCCTGCAACAGCTCCGGTTGCTCGCGAAAACTCAACAGCAGGTCGGCGCTCGCCAGTACATCGGCGAGGCTCGCGCCATCGCCCGGCTCATCGGCCGCCGCGCCCCAGCCGCGCACCGCAGCCACAATCTCCGGCGCGATCAGCCAGTTTTCGAGCAGCGCCTGCGCAACACGCGCCTGCCAGTCGCGCACTATTTCCCGAAAGCGTTCCTGATCGGCATACAGATCGGGATAGTGGCTGGCACGCGCCAGCAGGTAGAGTTTGCCCACGCCGGCCAGGATGCCGGCGAGCATGGCAGTGTCGGGCCGGAAGACGCCGGCATGACGCGCCAGTACAAAGCTCATCGCCGCGCGCTGCGCGCTTTCCTGCCACAGTTCGGCGACGGCGGCGGCAATCGAGCGGTATTCATCGGCCTGGCGAATCTGCGCCATCGCATAGGCGGCCGTCGTGGTGCGCAACGCGTCGTGCCCCAGCAGCACGACGGCCGTGCGCAGATCAGCTACCTTGCGCCCGGCCGGGTTCAGGGCTGCCGAGCCGGCCATGGCGGCAATCCGCCCTGCCAGGACCGGCTCTGCGCCCAGCACACGCACCAGCTGGCCAGCATCGGTGTCTTCGTCGGCCAGCAGTTCCTGCAGGCGCAGCGCGACCTTCGGATAGCTGGGCAATCTGATGTCACCATCAGCCAGAGCACGGGCCAGATCGCGCACGAACTCGAAGCCGCCGGAATGGGCGAGCGGGTCCGTAGCAGCGCCGACGGTTTTCGCGGGTGTCATACCGCCGCTATCGGCGGCTGCGGATAATTACTTTAGCCGCGTTCGCCCAGGTACGGCATTGCAGCGCGCAAATAGATGAACATCGACACCAGCGTCAGCAACGCAGCCAGCGCCGTCAGCCATTCACCCAGCCGGTAAATGGGCAGGCCAAGCAGGTCATGGCGATAGAGCATCAGCGACAGGCCCACCATCTGCATGATGGTTTTGTATTTACCCAACGCCGACACGGCCACCTTGGCACGATGGCCGAGCTCTGCCATCCACTCGCGCAGTGCTGAAATGGCGATCTCACGGCCGATGATCACTACCGCCATGAGCACCACCAGGCGGTGCTGATCGCGACTGACCAGCAGCACCAGGGCCACGGCCACGATCAGTTTGTCGGCGACCGGATCGAGAAAGACGCCCAGGCGCGTGATCTGCCCCAGGCGACGGGCCAGGTAGCCATCCAGCGAATCGGTGATCGCCGCCAGACCAAAGAGTATTCCGGCCGCCATGTCCGCCGCACCGGCTGGATGCGCGCTGCCGATCATGACCAGCAGCATGATCAGCGGTATCGCGACGATCCGCAGCCATGTCAGCAGGATTGGCAGATTCCAGACCATTACGCCCCCGGGTGCAGGTGATCATAAAGGGTTCGTGCCAGCGCTGTCCCAACTCCCTTGACGCGCTCGAGGTCGGCGACACCGGCGCGCAGCACACCCGTCAGGCCGCCGAAATGTATCAGCAGCGCACGCCGCCGGGCCGGCCCCAGGCCGGCGATGTTCTCCAGCACCGATTCACGAAAGCGTCGCGCGCGGCGCCGACGGTGGCCAGTAATCGCAAATCGGTGTGCCTCGTCGCGGATGCGCTGCAGCAGGTGCAGAGCAGGGCTGTCCGGTGGCAGCACACGCGCCAGCCGCTCGCCGGATAGGTGCAGGCGCTCCTGGCCGGCCTTGCGATCCGGCCCCTTGGAGATGCCCAGCAGCACCAGATCCGTACAGCCGGCCGCCGCCAGGCCCTGGCGCGCAGCCTGCAGTTGTCCAACACCGCCGTCGATCATCAACAGGTCAGGTCGGGGCCGATCGCCGCTGACGATATGCGCGCCGTGGCGGGCGAGCGCCTGGGCCAGTGCACCGTAGTCATCGCCCGGAATGACACCTTCAATGTTGTAGCGCCGGTAGTCGCGTTTGAGGTTGCCCTCACTGCCAAACACCACACATCCGGCTACCGTGCCCTCACCGCCCGTATGGCTGATGTCGAAACACTCGATCCGCTCGGGCGCCGCTGCCAGCGAGAGCACTTCAGCCAGGTTCCTGAGCGAGCTGACAATCATGTCGCCGCGATTGGCGCGCATGCGCAGCGCTTCACGCGCGTTGTCTTCCGCCAGTTCCAGCCATCGACCCGGCAAGCCACGTTCGGGCTGGCGCAACTGGACATTGCGCCCGGCGACCGCCGCCAGCGCGGCGGCGACCGCGTCCCGATCGGGCAGTGCCTGATTGACCAGTATTTCCGCCGGTACCGTCTGTACTCCGTAGTGCAGAAGCATGAACTGCACCAGCGCCTCGCTCGGCTCGGCCAGCGCGGCCGGGAAAATATTCTGCGTGCCCAGGCTCTGGCCGTCGCGCACGGTCAGCAGCGCAATCGCGTATTGCCCCGGTTCGCCCACTATCGCTATGACATCGACGTCACGGCTGCGCGGCGCGGTGGCAATCTGCTGGGCCTGCATCTCCTGCAGTCCCGCCAGCTGATCGCGGATCAGCGCCGCCGCCTCGAAGCGCCGCGCCTCGCTGGCGGCCGCCATTTCAATCCGCAGCTCGTCGGCCAGCTCGTCACTGCGTCCCTCGAGCACCCGTACTGCGCCCTGCAGGCTGCGCGCGTAATCCACCGCGCTGATCAGTCCCACACAGGGTGCCGAGCAACGCCCGATCTGGTGCTGCAGGCAGGGGCGGCTGCGATGCGCGAAAAAGGCGTCACGGCAGTTGCGGATGAGAAATACCCGCTGCAGGCGTTGCAGGGCATCCTTGACGACTGCCACATTCGGGTAGGGGCCAAACAGCCGCCCGGCTGGACGCCGCAGGCCGCGCCACATCAGCAGGCGCGGAAACTCATGGCCCGGTGGGCAGAGAATATAGGGATATGATTTATCGTCGCGCAGGATGACGTTGTAACGTGGCCGATGCGCCTTGATGAGATTGCACTCGAGCAGCAGCGCATCGATTTCGGAATCGACCACCGTCACTTCAATGCGCAGCACCCGCTTGAGCATGACTGCGACCTTGATGGCCTGCGAGCGGGTGCTGAAATAGCTGCCGACCCGATCACGCAGGCTGACGGCCTTGCCCACGTAGATGAGCTCGCCGCTGGCATCGTACATACGATAGACGCCCGGGCGGCGCGGCAGGCTCGCGACCAGTCGCTTGGGGTCGAATGCCGGGAGATTCATGGGCACCACCGGCCCAGCGGCTACGAGCTCTGCTTGCTACGCTCGGCAATCAGCATTGCCAGCTCCAGCGCCTGCTCGTAGTTGAGCCGTGGGTCGACCTGCGAGCGATAGGCGCGCTGCAGATCAGCATCGGTCAGGCCGCGCGCGCCACCAGTACACTCGGTGACATCTTCACCGGTGAGTTCTATGTGTACGCCACCGAGGTTCGAGCCGGTCTCGCGATGGATGCGAAACGAGAGGTCCACTTCACGCATGATATTGTCGAAACGGCGGGTCTTCAGGCCACTGCTGGTGGTCTCGGTATTGCCGTGCATCGGATCGCAGCACCACAGCACCGAGTGGCCGGTGCGGCGCACTGCGGCGATGACCCGCGGCAGATGCTGCTCGATCTCCTTGACGCCGAAGCGGTGGATGAGCGTCAGGCGGCCGGGCTGGTTATTGGGGTTGAGCACCGCCACCAGTTCCTGCAGCCACTCATCGCTCATGCCGGCGCTTATCTTGACGCCGACCGGATTGGCTATGCCACGAAAATATTCCACATGCGCGCCGTCGAGCTGCGCCGTGCGCATGCCGATCCAGGGCATGTGCGTGGAGAGGTTGTACCAGCGTTCCTGGCGGGCGATGTAACGCGTCTGTGCCTGCTCGTACAGCAGATGCAGCCCCTCGTGGCTGGCGAAAAACTCGACTCGACTGGCATCACCAACGCGTTGGCCAGTGAGTGACTCGAAGAAATCGAGCGCATCGCCGATCGAATTTACGATGCGCTGGTAGGCGTCGCGTAGCGGCGCGTGGCTCATGAAACCCAGGTCCCAGTACTCGGGATGGTGCAGGTCGGCAAAGCCGCCATCGACCAGAGCGCGTACGAAGTTCAGGGTCAGGGCGGCGCGCTCGTAGCCGCGCAGCAGCAGCAGCGGATCAGCGCGGCGCGCCTCAGCGCTGAATTCCGGACGGTTGACCAGGTCGCCACGGTAGGCCGGGAGTGAAACCCCGGCGCGCGTTTCGGTATCGGCGGAACGCGGCTTGGCATATTGCCCGGCGAAGCGCCCTACCCTGATGACCGGCCGCTTCATGGCCTGCAGCAGCACCAGGCTCATCTGCAGCAACACCTTGAGCTGCTTGGCGAGGTGATCAGACTCGCAGTCGCTGAAGTTTTCGGCGCAATCACCGCCCTGCAACAGGAAGGCTTCGCCACGCTGCGCCGCCGCCAGCTGATTGCGCAGTTTGTCAATCTCCCAGGAAACGACAATCGGCGGCAGCCGCGCCAGGTCCGCGACCGCGCGTTCAAGCAGCGCGGCATCCTCGTAAACAGGCTGTTGCTGCGCCTTGCGCGCCTGCCAACTGGTCGGCTGCCAGGCGTTTGCGTCGGTTGATCTCATGGGCAGAATGTTAGCACGCGTCTGCCGCCAGCAGGCGCCCGGGCAGGGCAATCTCCAGGCAAGCGCCGCCCAGCAGGGTCGAATCGCCGATCGCCAGATCGCCCCCGTATACCGCTACGGCATCGGCCACCATGGCAAGTCCCAGCCCGTGGCCGGGCGCGCGCTCGTCGACGCGGACACCGCGCGCCAGAACGCGGTTGCGATCAGCAGGTGCGATGCCGGGCCCATCATCCTCGACCCTTATCTGCAGACTCTGCTCCGGCGGCAGGCGCGCATCGACGCTCACCTGTATGTGCACCCGGCTGCGACACCATTTGCAGGCGTTATCGAGCAGGTTACCCAGCAACTCGGTGATATCACCGCGATCGCCGACAAAACCGACGTTGGCATCTACCGTGGCCTCGATCGAGAGGTCCTTGTTGGCATGCACCTTGCGCAAAGTGCTGCGCAGCTCGGTGACAATCGGCAGCACTGGCACGGGTGTCTGACCGAGCGTAGTGCCGCCACTGGTGGCCGCACGCATGAGCTGGTGATCGACGATCTGCGCCACACGATCGATCTCGCTATTGATGGTGGCGCTCATATCCGTGCCACTGGCAAGTGCCGAGCGCATCACGGCCAACGGTGTCTTCAGGCTGTGGGCCAGATTGCCGAGCGTATCGCGATAGCGGGCGATGCGCTGCTGCTCCGAGCGCAGCAGCGCATTGAGTGAGCGCGCCACCCCGCTCAATTCGCGCGGGAAACCACCGCCGAGCTGGGCGCGTGTGCCGCTGTCCACTTCGGCGATTTCATGCTCGAGACGATGAATCGGGCGCAGCACCCGCCGCAACAGCCAACCGAGCACTGCCAGCAGCAGGATCGTGAGTCCGGCGAACCAGGCGACCAGCTGCTGCCGGAAGCGACGCAGCCGCGATTGCTGGGCAGAAAGGTCCTGGGCCACGCTGAAGACGAGATTGGCGCTGTTGCCGGGTGCGTAGTCCCACTGCAATCCACGGCTATAGACCGCGACCAATCCGCCACCTGCCACGCGAGCCTGGAAGAACAGCGCCCGACCAGAGCCCAGGGTCGCGCCGAAATCCACCGTGCGACCTGCCGCCGAGGGTGAGCGCCACAATTCACGGCCGCGCTGATTACGCACCAGCGCGTAGTGACCCGAGCCCGGGGTACTCAGACGCGATTCGGGATCGAGCAGCCGCACATCCATGCGCCCGTCTTCGTTGAGCTCAGCAGCCGTGACCAGGCCGATGAGCTGCTCATCCAGGCGCTCGCGCAACGCCTGCGCTGCTGAGTCGCGGAAAATGCGATCGAGCGCCCACACGGTCAGGCCGAAGGACAGCACCAGCGGCACGCCAATCGACAGCACCAGCTGACGGCTGACAGATGGAATGCGCGCCATCAGACTTTGCTGGCGCCGCTTTCCACGCTGCGCGGCAGGCTGAGCCGATAGCCGCGGCCACGCAGTGTTTCAATGGGTTTGAGCCGATCGTCAGGATCGAGCTTGCGGCGCAGGCGTGCGATCAACACCTCGATGACGTTGCTGTCGCGCTCGAAATCCTGTTCATAAAGTTTTTCAGTCAGTGCCGTCTTTGAAATGACCTCGCCGGCATGCAACATCAGGTGTTCGAGCAGGCGGTACTCAAAGCTGGTGAGCTCGACAGCGTCGCCATTCATGGACACCGACTGGGCGCGGGTGTCGAGCTGCAACGGCCCGCACTCCAGCACGGCCGTGGTCCAGCCGCTGGCGCGGCGCAGCAGCGCCGCGAGGCGGGCCTGCAGCTCGCCGATATGAAAAGGTTTGGCCAGGTAGTCATCGGCGCCGGCGCTGAGTCCCTCAACCTTGTCCTGCCAGCGATCGCGCGCGGTCAGTACCAGCACGCCATAGGTCTTGCCGGCGCTGCGCAGCTTGCGGATGACTTCCAGGCCCGGAAGCTTGGGAAGGCCCAGATCAATGATGGCTACGTCGATGGGGTATTCGAGCGCGGCAAACAGGCCCTCTTCGCCATCGGCAGCCACGTCGACGGCGTGACCCGCGGCGCTCAGTTCGCTCTTCAGTGATTCACGCAGCGCCGCCTCGTCTTCGACGACCAGGATGCGCATCAACCCCCCGAGAGCACGTCGCCCGACGCTGCGTCGACCACGATGGTCCAGACCCGTTGACTCGACAGCAAGCGCAATTCAAGTGCCGGGCGGCCGTTGACCTCGGTCTGGGCGACCTTGACGACGCGCGCATTGAAGCGCCTCTGCACCGTGTCGATAATGCGATCCTGACTGCCACTCTCGCCAGCCGCGTCGGCGACGAGCGGAACCAATGGCAGTGAAGCCAGCAGCGGTGCCCACGCGCCGATCAACGCCAGGCAAAATTTCACTCGCGTCAATCTGCCGGGTAGTGCCGCCATGCCTGCCGTGCCTCGGTTATTCAGCCGGCGTCACAGCCACGCGCACGCGTAGCTGCTGGCCCGGATCGCGGGGCAAGGTGGTCTGATAAGTGCGCCCGTGATATTGATAGCTCACCCGGTAACTCTCGATTCGCGACTCATAGCGCTCATCATATCGTGTCTCGCAGCGTTCTGAGTCTACCGCACGCAACCTGCCGCCCCCAGCCTGACGCTGCGCAGCATCGTGACCCACCGCGCTGCCAATGACGGCGCCGGCGACGGTGCCCACACCGCGCTCACGTCCATGCCCAAACTGATGGCCAATGACGGCGCCGACCAGCCCGCCCAGTATCATCGGTCCTGCCGCCGGACGGTCCCGCCGATAGCCGTAGCCTTCATCGGGAACATAACGGGTATCAGAGTAACACTCCTGGCGCGGCACGCTGATGCGCACCTGGCGCAGATTCGGCTCTACGTTCACGACTTCAGCGTAATCGAACTCGTCTTCGTAGGGCTGGTAGCCATGGTCAGCGAAAGCCGGCGCGGCCAGAATGAGGCCAGTTGCCAGGCCCAAAGCGGTCTTGCTGAACATAAGAGCCTCCTTCCTTAGCTAACACGACTCGAGCTTAAGGCCGGCATACTGAACCCGTCCTGAATCGCCCGCAGACGCACTACTCGGCCCGCTTGACCTCCTTCCACAGCTCTTCCCAGGCGTCGGCGGACAGCGCACCGGCTTCGAGCCCGCGCTGCGCCAGCAAGCCCTCCATGCCGGCAAAACGCCGCTCAAACTTTCGATTTGCCTGGCGCAGCGCCTGCTCGGGATCGACCCCCAGTTGCCGGGCCCAATTGACCAGCGCGAACAGGGTATCGCCCAACTCCTCTTCTATGGCGGCCGGTACGCCCGCGGCGATCGCCGCCTCGGTCTCACGCAGTTCCTCCGCGATCTTGGGTCGCACAGCCGTTTCATCTGGCCAGTCGAAACCGACACGCGCGGCCCGCCGTGTCAGCTTGGCGGCGCGCGCCAGCGCCGGCAGCGCCAGCGGCACATGGGCGAGCGCACCGGTGGCGCCGCGCGCGGCGCGCTCGGAGGCTTTATGCGACTCCCACGCGCTGGCCAGATCAGCGCTGGCCGGCGCGGCACTGCCAACGTCTGCCGTGGCGGCGAAAATGTGCGGATGACGCCGCAGCAACTTGTCGTGAATGCCAGCTGCCACCGCGGCAAAATCAAACCAGCCGCGCTCGGCCCCCAGTTGAGCGTGAAACACTACCTGGAACAGCAGATCGCCCAGTTCATCTCGCAACTGCACAGGATCGTTTGCGTCAATGGCTTCGGCTACCTCATAGGCCTCTTCAATGGTAAAGGGCGCGATGCTGGTGAAATCCTGCGCGCGATCCCAGGGACAACCACGCTGCGGGTCGCGCAGGCGCGCCATCAACGCCAGCAATTCATCGAGCCGGTTTGCGGCCTCGCTCATTGCGCGGCGCTGCTCATGAAGAGCGTGCCAGCGCTTCGTGCAGTGCCAGCAGCATGGCACCGGTGGCGCCCCAGATCACCCGCCCTTCAAAGTGCACATCGCGCAGGATCACTTCCTGACCATGCAGCGTGCGGCGCGTCGGTCGAAAGCTTCCCGGTTCAATGATGCAGGAGAGCGGCATCTCGAAAATCTCAGCCACTTCGCCAGCGTGGCTGCGCAACACAAAGCCCGGATTCACCACGGCCACCACCGGAGTAATGCGAAATCCCGTGAGCACGATGTGATCGGGCAGAAAGCCGATGACTTTGACGAATTCGGCGGTAATGCCCACTTCCTCACGGGTCTCGCGCAGCGCCGCGGCCACGGGATCCGCATCCTGACTGTCCAGCCGCCCGCCCGGAAAACTGATCTGCCCGGCGTGCCGGCGCAGGTGCCCGGCGCGGGTGGTCATGAGCAGGGTGGGCCCGTCAGTCCGATCGACGATGGGTATCAGTACTGCGGCAGGAGTCGGTATCGCCGGCATGGCGGCGCGCATCGCCGCCAGCAGCGCTGGCGATTGCCCGCCCTGCTGCCATTGATCGGCGTCATGATCCGGAACGCTCAGCAGGGCGCGTTGCAGGCGCTGCTGCCAGTCCGCGGGCAGGCCAGAGATCATGCGCGTTACTGCAACAGCCACGTTGCGCGTTCAGCCGCCGCCACTGCTGCCGCCCTTGATGCCGCCCTTGGCGAGTTCCGCCGGATCGAGCAGCCGCGCCAGTTCTGCCGGCGCCAGATCGGTCATCGCCGCGGCCACTTCGCGAATCGGTTTGCCTTCGGCGTAGGCACGCTTGGCAATAGCCGCGCCTTTCTCATAGCCGATAACCGGGTTGAGCGCAGTCACCAGTATCGGGTTGCGCTCCAGCGCCTCGGCCAGGCGCTCGCGATTGACCTTGAAACCTGCAATGGCGCTGTCCGCCAGCAGCCGTGCGGCATTGCTCAGCAGGCGCAGGCTTTCCAGCAGATTCCAGGCCACCAGCGGCAACATGACATTGAGCTGGAAATTTCCGGACTGGCCGGCAATGGTGATCGCCGCGTCGTTGCCGATGACTTCCGCCGCCACCATGGCCGTGGCTTCCGGAATCACCGGATTCACCTTGCCCGGCATGATGCTGCTGCCCGGCTGCAGCGCGGGCAACGCTATCTCGCCCAGGCCCGCCAGCGGCCCACTGTTCATCCAGCGCAGATCATTGGCGATCTTGAGCAGGCTCACCGCCAGCACCTTGAGTTGCCCGGAGAGCTCCACGGCGCAGTCCTGGGTGGACAGCGATTCAAAGTAATTGGGGCTGGGCTGGAAAGCGATGCCCGTCAGGCTTGCCAGCGCCCTGCAGAACTCAACTCCGAACTCCGGGTGCGCGTTGATGCCGGTGCCCACGGCCGTGCCGCCCTGCGCCAACCGCAACAAGCGCGGCTCGACCGCTCGCAGGCGGGCGGCACCGTACTCGATCTGGGTGCGCCACCCGGAGAGTTCCTGCGCCAGCGTGACCGGCATCGCATCCATGAGATGCGTGCGGCCGGTCTTGACGATGCCGGCACACTCGAGTTCCTTGCGCGCCAACACCGCTGCCAGGTGCGCCAGCGCGGGCAGCAGCTGCTCACGCAACAGCAACGCCGCCCCGACGTGGATGGCAGTCGGAATCGCATCGTTGCTGCTCTGGCCCATGTTGACGTGATCGTTGGGATGCACGGCCACACCAGCGCGCACTGCCAGATGCGCGATCACCTCATTGGCGTTCATGTTGGTGCTGGTGCCGGACCCGGTCTGGAACACATCGATCGGGAATTGCTCATCGTGCTCACCACTGGCGACGGCGGCCGAGGCCGTGGCAATGGCCTGAGCCAGCGTGGCCTCAAGCAGACCCAGCTGCGCGTTCGCGCCGGCGGCAGCCTGCTTGACCAGGGCCAGGGCCCGAATGAAGGCTCGCGGCAGGCGCCGTCCACTGATCGGAAAGTTGTTCACCGCGCGCTGGGTCTGCGCACCCCAGAGCGCTGCGGCCGGCACCTTCAACTCGCCCATGCTGTCACGCTCGATCCGCTCGGCAGGTTCATTCATCGGTTTGGCTCCGTCGCATGCGATACACTAGCGATTCTAACCGCGAGCGTTGCCGCCTGCATGGACCAGAACCGATTACAGGCTATTTCCCCCATTGATGGCCGCTATGCGGCTGTAGTGGCGCCACTGCGGCCCCTGTTCTCGGAAGCCGGCCTGATACGCGAACGCATTCGCATCGAAGCCCGCTGGCTGCTGGAATTGTCCGCGGCGTTGCCAAAGCTCCCGGGCTCGGCACTGCCCGCCAGCGTGCGGGCGCGCGCGGCGGCGCTGGCGGACAACCCAGGCGATGAGGCAGCGGCGGCTGTCAAAGGCATCGAACAGCGCATCAATCACGACGTCAAGGCGGTGGAGTATTACCTTCGGCAGGAGCTGGCTGCTGCCGGTGCCACGCCTGCCACCCTGGAACTCGTGCACTTCGCCTGCACTTCGGAAGATCTCAACAACCTGGCGTACGCACGCCTGCTGGCGCAGGCTCGCAGCGCGGTACTGCTGCCTGAGATCCAGCGCATCATCGCCGCCCTGCGTGCTGTCGCTACCGAGCACGCGCAGCTGGCCATGCTGGCGCGCACCCATGGGCAAAGCGCCAGCCCAACCACGCTTGGCAAGGAATTCGCCAATGTGACAGCGCGGCTGGAGCGCGCCGCGAAGCGGCTGAGCGCTGTTGCGATCCTGGGCAAGTGGAACGGTGCCGTGGGCAATTTCAATGCCCACTGTGTCGCCGTTCCGGAGGCCGACTGGCCGACGATCAGCCGGCGCTTCGTCGAAGCGCAGCAACTGGTCTGGAATGCCCACACCACGCAGATCGAACCGCACGACTGGATCGGCGAATACTGCGATGCCTGCGCGGCGCTCAACGTAATACTGATCGATCTGTGCCGGGATTGCTGGGGCTATATCTCGCTCGGGTATCTGCGCCAGCGGGCCGTGCCCGGCGAAGTGGGTTCATCCACCATGCCACACAAAATCAACCCCATCGATTTCGAGAATGCCGAGGGGAATCTTGGCATTGCCAACGCGCTGCTGCGCCACTTTGCCGACAAGTTGCCGATTTCGCGCTGGCAGCGTGACCTGACCGACAGCACCGTGTTGCGCAGCCTGGGCGTGGCCCTGGGTCATAGCCTGATCGCCTGGCTGGCCTTGCAAAAAGGCATGGCTAAACTTGCGCCCGATGCAACGCGCATTGCCAGCGACCTGGACGGCGCCTGGGAAGTGCTGGCCGAAGCCGTGCAGACCGTATTGCGCGCGCACGGCGTGCCCGATGGTTACGAGTTGATGAAGACCTTTAGCCGCGGGCAACGCATCGATGCTGAATCGCTGCGTGCCATGGTGGCACAGCTGCCGCTGCCCGCCGCCGAGCGCCAGCGCCTCAGCGCCCTCACGCCACGCGAATACCTGGGTCTGGCCGCGAGGCTGGCCACCGAGCGGGGCAGCTGAGCTCGCCGGGTCGATAGCCGCCGCAGCGCCGCGACCACAGCTTTGGTACAGTTGCGGCGGCGAATTGTGGCTTGCATCACATTCTGCCACCGTACATTCGTGACCGGATCGACCGGTCCTGGACCTGCGCCTGCCTACCATGACCGAACGCCGATCCGGTGCGTTTTGGGCAAATGGCGTGGCCGAGAAAAAGCACAGCACGACCACTGAAGACTGGCTGGCGAGCATGGCTGCCGCCGAGCGCGTGTCACCGCCGCTCTCCATTCCCCTGCCCATGCCAGCCGCCGACGAGCTGCGCATCCTGACGACGCTCGCCGAAGTGTGCCAGTCGACCGCAGCGGTGGCGGCCACAGGCCAGCGGCTGATATCCATCTTCACGCCCGATCTCGAACCACCGGTGTACGACAACCCACAGGTGATCGAGGTACTGAAACGTTTCGTGCTCAGCCACAGTTTCGCGAAGGTGCGCATTCTGGTGCGCGATCACACCCGCCATTCCGGCTCGAGCAATCGCTTCATGTCGATGGCCAAGCGCCTGACCAGCTATCTGGAAATCCGCATCCTGCTCCCGGAACACTATCACTACACCTCTTCCTATTGCATCGCCGACGATCGCGGCATCGTCTATCGACTGAATTCCGAGCGCTGGGAAGGTATTGCGGCCATCAACAGCCCACCACTGGCACGGCAGTATCTGCAGGAATTCGACCTCGCCTGGCAGGCCAGCGGCGCTCACTTCCTGCGCCGTTCAGCCAGCATGTAGGCGCGCCGCGCGCGCATCGCTGCGTATACTTGCCGGCATGAGCTGGAAGCCGGACATTACCGTAGCCGCCATCGTCGAAGTTGACGAACGCTTCCTGTGCGTCGAAGAACTGATCCACAACCAGCGGGTTTTCAATCAACCGGCGGGCCACGTGGAAAGCGGCGAGGACTTCCTGCGGGCCGTCTGCCGCGAGACACTCGAGGAGACCGGCTGGCAATTCGAGCCGCAGTGGTTCCTGGGGGTCTACCGCTGGCAGGCACCGGCAAAGCCGCGCAGCACGCTGCGCTTTGCCTACGTCGGACGAGTGCATGGCCATGAGCAACGGCGCGTGCTCGATGCACCCGTGGTGGCCGCACACTGGCTGACGCGCGCACAGCTGCTCGAACCGGAGCGCAAACTGCGCACACCACTGGTACTGCAATGCATTGATGACTATCTGGCCGGCGTGCGCCTGCCGCTGCGCGCCGTCGCCGAACTGTCCCGGGATCCCGATCCATCATCATGAGCGGTAACGGGCGGCGCGTGATCGTGGGCATGTCGGGCGGCGTCGACTCTGCGGTCGCGGCGCTGCTGCTGATCGAGGCGGGCTGGCAGGTCGGCGGCCTGTACATGAGCAACTGGGAAGACCAGGACAGCCACTGTACCGACGCGCAGGATTACCAGGATGCGCGCGCCGTGGCGCGCGAACTGGGCATCGTGCTGCACCGCGTGAGCTTTGCTGACGAATACCGCCGCCTGGTGTTCGACGAGTTCCTGGAAGAATACCGGCGCGGTCGCACGCCGAACCCCGATGTGCTGTGCAATCGTGAAATCAAGTTTGGCGCCTGCCTGCGCTATACACAGCGCCTCGGCGCGGACTGGTTCGCCACTGGTCACTATGCGCGCTGCGTCGATGAGCGTGGCAGTCCGGCGTTGCTGCGCGCGATCGACACTGCGAAAGACCAGTCCTATTTCCTGTGCGGCGTTGAGCGGACCCGCTTCGCGCGGGTGCTGTTTCCGCTCGGCACGCTGCAAAAATCACAGGTGCGCGAGCGCGCGCTGCGCGCCGGCCTCCAGGTACACGACAAGCCGGACAGCACCGGCATCTGCTTCATAGGCGAGCGCCCGTTTGCGGAATTCCTGAAGCGCTACATTCCCGAGACCCCGGGACCCATTGAGACTCTGGACGGACGCGTGCTGGGCCAGCATCGCGGCCTGCCGTTTTACACCCTGGGTCAGCGTGGTGGACTCGAAATTGGTGGTGTGCGCGGCAGCTCCAGCGAGCCCTGGTACGTGGCGCGCAAGGATACGGCGCGCAATGTCCTGCTGGTGGTGCAGAGCATGGAGCGCGCGGGACTGGCCAGCGGCGCGCTGCGCACCGGCGCCATCAACTGGCTGTGCGAGCCGCCCGTCACAGAATTTGCTGCCGGCGTCAAGCTGCGCTATCGAATGGCCGATCAGCCAGCCAGGGTCGAATTGCGCCCCGATAACACCGCACTCGTGCATTTTCAGTCGCCGCAGTGGGCAGCCACCCCGGGACAGACGGCGGCGCTGTATCTGGGTGAGCGTTGCCTGGGCGGCGGCGTCATCGAAGAAACCCTATAATGCGTCCGCTGTGCTGGCGCCGGGCACTGTGCCCCACCAGGATTTGGAGGAACCATGACCGATAACTACCAGGCTCGCACCACGCTGAAATCAGGCGCAAAGAGTTACCAGATCTTCAATATCACGGCGCTTGGCGCCGAGCGCGTGGCCCGGCTCCCCTACTCGCTGAAGATCCTGCTCGAGAATCTGTTGCGTTTCGAGGATGGCGTCAATGTGACGCACAAGGATATCGAGGCGCTGCTCAACTGGGATCCCAAGGCACAGCCCTCCTACGAGATCTCGTTTACGCCGGCGCGGGTCATCATGCAGGATTTCACCGGTGTGCCGTGCGTGGTCGACCTGGCGGCGATGCGCGAAGCCATCACCCGCCTGGGCGGCGATGCCGACAAGGTCAATCCCCTGGCTCCGGCCGAACTGGTCATCGATCATTCCGTGCAGGTGGATGAATACGGCACGGCGCAGGCCCTGGCCAACAACAATCGCATCGAGTTTGGACGCAACGGCGAACGCTACGCGTTCCTGCGCTGGGGCCAGACGGCGTTCCGAAATTTCAAGGTGGTGCCGCCCAATACCGGCATCGTCCATCAGGTTAATCTGGAATTCCTCGGGCGCGTGGTGTTCGACAGCGACACCGGCAAAGTGCGCCAGGCCTACCCCGATACGGTAGTGGGCACCGATTCGCACACCACCATGATCAACGGACTGGGTGTGCTCGGCTGGGGCGTGGGCGGCATCGAGGCCGAAGCCGCCATGCTGGGACAGCCGGTCACCATGCTGATTCCACAAGTCATCGGCTTCAGGCTCAATGGCACGCTGCCCGCGGGCGCGACCGCAACCGATCTGGTGCTCACGGTCACCGAAATGCTGCGCAAGCATGGCGTGGTCGACAAATTCGTCGAGTTCTTCGGCGACGGCCTGGCCAATCTGCCCCTCGCCGATCGCGCCACCATCAGCAACATGTCGCCCGAGTTTGGCAGCACCTGCGCAATCTTCCCGATCGATGAAGAAACCATTCGCTATCTGAAGCTCTCCGGCCGGGCGCCGGAACAGGTCGCCCTGGTCGAGGCCTATGCCAGGGCCCTGGGCTTGTGGCGCGTGAATGGGGCGCCGACGGCTGCTTACACCGATGTGCTGGAACTGGACATGGGGACGGTCGAGCCGAGCCTGGCGGGCCCCAGCCGTCCGCAGGACCGTGTGCCGTTGCGCCTGGCCAAGAGCACTTATCGCACGCACCACGCCAGAATGGCAGCCGAACGGGCCAAGCAGGATGCCAGCGCTACGGGCAAGGCCAGGGTCACCTCCGGCCAGCAGAGCTATGAACTGGCCGACGGCGCGGTGCTGATTGCCGCCATCACCAGCTGTACCAATACCTCGAATCCCTACGTGATGATTGCGGCCGGCCTGGTGGCGCGCAATGCGCGGCGCCGCGGCCTGAGTTCCAGGCCCTGGGTGAAAACCAGCCTGGCGCCGGGTTCGCGCGTGGTGTCCGATTACCTGAGCAGTGCCGGTCTGCTCACCGAACTGGCAGGCATCGGTTTCGATGTCGTTGGTTTTGGCTGCACCACCTGCATCGGCAATTCTGGTCCCCTGAAGCCGGAGATCTCGGCCGGGGTCAAGGCCGGCAATGTCATCGGCTGCTCGGTGCTCTCAGGCAATCGTAATTTTGACGGCCGCGTGCATCCGGAAGTGAAGATGAACTTCCTGGCCTCACCGCCCCTGGTGGTGGCCTACGCACTGGCCGGGACGCTCGATATCGATCTGAACAGCGAAGCGCTCGGCACCGATGGCGATGGGCGTGCGGTATTTCTCAAGGACATCTGGCCATCGAGCCAGGAAATCGCCGATTGCGTACACCAGAACATCAGTTCGGAAATGTTTCGTCGCGGTTATGCGAGCGTGTTCGAAGGCGATGAGCGCTGGCAGGCGATCAAGGTGCCGGCCGGCAAGATCTACGCCTGGGACCCGCACTCCACTTACGTCAAGAACCCGCCCTATTTCGATGCCATGAGCATGGCGCCGGCGGCGGTCGGCGAGATTCGCGGCGCACGGGCGCTGGCCCTGCTCGGCGATTCGGTGACCACCGATCACATTTCTCCGGCCGGCAATATCGCCAAAGGCAGCCCGGCGGCGAACTATCTGATGGCGCAGGGTGTGCAGCCGGCCGACTTCAATCAGTACGGCGCGCGGCGCGGCAATCATGAAGTGATGATGCGCGGCACCTTTGCCAACATCCGCCTGAAGAACCTGCTGCTGCCCGGCACCGAAGGCGGCGTAACAGTGCACGTGCCCAGCGGCGAACAGCTCAGCATTTTTGACGCCGCGATGCGCTACCAGTCGGAAAAGACGCCGTTGATCATTCTCGCCGGCAAGGAATACGGCACCGGCTCGTCACGCGACTGGGCAGCCAAGGGC
>JBAVRE010000144.1:0-3661 GCA_049694695.1 Steroidobacteraceae bacterium
CAAGTCGACGGTGCCGGTCGGCAGCAGCGACCAGGTCAAGGCCCGGCTCACCGCGGTCACCAGCCAGCCGTTCGACGTGGTCTCCAACCCCGAGTTCCTCAAGGAGGGGGCGGCAATCGACGACTTCATGCGCCCCGACCGCGTGGTGGTTGGCACCGATGGTCCGCGCACCACGGAACTGATGCGGGCGCTTTATGAGCCCTTCACGCGCAATCACGATCGCCTCATCGTCATGGATATCCGCTCCGCCGAGCTGACCAAGTACGCCGCCAACGCCATGCTGGCCACCAAAATCAGCTTCATGAACGAGCTCGCTGGCCTGGCCGAGCGCGTCGGCGCCGACATCGAGCGGGTGCGCATCGGCATTGGCTCCGATCCGCGCATTGGCTATGGCTTCATGTATCCCGGCACCGGTTACGGTGGCTCGTGTTTCCCCAAGGATGTCAAGGCGCTGATACGTTCGGCCCACGACGTCAAGCATGTCACGCCGATTCTCAATGCCGTGGAGCAGGTGAATGAACTGCAGAAATCCATTCTGGTGCGCAAGCTCAAGGCTGTGGTCGGCGGGCAATTGAAAGGTCTGAAGGTGGCGCTCTGGGGTCTGGCCTTCAAGCCCAACACCGATGACATGCGCGAGGCGCCCAGCCGGGTAATCATCGATTCGCTGCTGGCGGCAGGCGCCAGCGTGCGCGCCTACGATCCCATCGCCATGGAAGAGGCGCGGCGCCTGTACGCCGGGCAAGCGCAATTGACGCTGTGCCGCGACGCCTACGAAGCGGTTGACGGCGCCGCGGCGCTGCTGATCGCCACCGAGTGGCAGGAGTTCCGCAGCCCGGATTTCGAGCGCCTCAAAGAACTGTTAAGTGCGCCACGCATTCTCGACGGTCGTAACCTTTACGATCCGGGCCTGCTCGCGCGCCAGGGTTTTGAGTACTACGCCATCGGGCGTGGGCGATCCATGTTTGCAGATTAGACAACCGGAGTACGGCTCGCTCATGCTCGTTCCAGTCATCCTGTCCGGCGGTGCCGGCACGCGGCTCTGGCCGCTGTCGCGTGAGTTGTATCCCAAGCAGCTGCTGCCCCTGGTGGGCGAACACACCATGCTGCAGGACACGGTGTTGCGGCTCGCCGGCCTGAACGCCGCGCCACCGGTGGTCGTGTGCAACGAGGCGCATCGCTTCCTGGTGGCTGAGCAGCTGCGCCTTATCAACGCCCCGGCGCAAGCCATTGTGCTGGAGCCGGCCGGGCGCAATACCGCACCGGCCATCGCGCTCGCGGCACACGCGGCCCTGAGCGCGGCCGGCGCGGCCGGCACGGCCGGCGAGGAGTTGCTGCTGCTGGTACTGCCCGCCGATCATGTAATTCGCAATGCGCACGCCTTTCGCGACGCTGTGCAGGTAGCCGTGAGTGCTGCCAGGGCCGGGAACCTGGCGACCTTCGGAGTCGTGCCGCAGGCGCCTGAAACCGGCTATGGCTACATTCGCCGCGGCGCGGCCGACGGCGCGGCCTGGCGGATCGAGCATTTCGTGGAGAAGCCCGAGCGCGCGCGTGCCGAAGAATTTGTTGCCAGCGGTGAGTATTACTGGAACAGCGGCATGTTCGTATTCGGTGCGCGGCGCTACCTCGATGAACTGCAGCGCCTGGCACCCGATATTGCCGAGGCGTGCGAGCGTGCCTACAGCGCGGCACAACGCGATCTTGATTTTACTCGCATCGATGCCGCGGCCTTTGCGAGCTGTCGCAGCGAATCGATCGACTACGCCGTCATGGAGAAGACTGGCGCCGCCGTGGTCGTGCCCCTCGATGCCGGCTGGAGCGATGTGGGTTCGTGGTCGTCGCTGCATGACGCCAGTGACAAGGATGCCGAAGGCAATGTGCGCAAGGGCGATGTGCTGAGCGTCGACACGCACGACTGTTACCTGTACGCCGGCAGCCGGATGCTGGCCACCGTGGGCCTCTGCGATCACGTGGTGGTCGAGACCAAGGATGCCGTGCTGGTGGCACCGCGTAGCCGCGTCCAGGACGTCAAGGCACTGGTGGCCACGATCAAGGCGAGTGGGCGCAGCGAGCACCTGCTGCATCGCGAAGTGTTCCGGCCCTGGGGCAGTTACGACAGCCTGGAAAATGGCGAACGCTTTCAGGTCAAGCGGCTGATCGTGCGACCGGGCGGGGTGCTGTCGCTGCAACTGCACCATCATCGCGCCGAGCACTGGGTGGTGGTGTCCGGCACGGCGCGTATCACCCGTGGCGAGGAGGTATTCCTCCTCGAGGAAAATCAGTCGACCTATATCCCCATTGGGGTGCGCCATCGCATCGAGAATCCGGGCAAGATCCCCGTGCATATCATCGAGGTGCAGTCTGGCGGCTATCTGGGCGAAGACGATATCGTCCGCTTCGAAGATCAGTATGGCCGGCAGGGATCGAGCAAGTAGGAGCGCACATGAGCAAGCTGACCTGTTTCAAGGCCTATGACATTCGTGGCCGTATTCCATCTGAACTCAATGAAGATCTGGCATATCGCATCGGCCAGTCCTATGCAGCCTTCGTGCGACCCAAGAAAGTCGCCGTGGGCCGCGACATTCGCGCCACCAGCGCCACGCTGTCGGCTGCGCTGATTCGCGGCCTGAACGATTCCGGCGTCAACGTCGCCGATATCGGTCTGTGCGGCACTGAGGGTGTTTACTTCGCGACCTTCGCGGAGGCGCTCGACGGCGGCATCATGGTGACCGCCAGTCACAACCCGCCCGACTACAACGGCATGAAGTTCGTGCGCGAAGGCAGTCGGCCGATCAGCGCTGACACCGGTCTCAAGGATATGCAGGCGCTGATCGAAGAGTCACGCCTGCCGCCGCGCGCAGCGCAGGCGGGCAGCACCAGCGCACTCGATATCAGTGCCAAGTACCTTGCGCACCTGCTCAGTTACGTGAAGGGTGCGACCCTGCGACCATTGAAGGTGGTGGTCAATGCGGGCAATGGCGGCGCGGGCATGGTGGTCGATCAGCTCGAACCGCACCTGCCGTTCGAGTTCGTGAAGGTGCATCACGAGGCGGACAGCTCGTTTCCCAATGGCGTGCCCAATCCCATGCTGGAGGAAAATCGCGCCAGCACTGTAGATGCGATCCGGCGCACCGGGGCGGATATTGGTCTGGCCTGGGACGGCGATTTCGATCGCTGCTTCTTCTTCGATGAGCACGGCGGCTTTGTCGAAGGTTACTACCTGGTGGGCCTGCTGGCCGAGGCTTTCCTGAAACGCTATCCGGGCGGACGCATCGTTCACGATCCGCGCCTGACCTGGAACACCATCGATATCGTGCGCCGCTGTGGCGGCGAAGCCGTGATGTGTCGCTCGGGTCACGCCTTCATCAAACAACGCATGCGCGAGGTCGACGCGGTGTATGGCGGTGAAATGAGCGCGCACCACTATTTCCGGGATTTCGCCTACTGCGACAGCGGCATGATTCCCTGGCTGCTGGTGCTGGCGGTGATGGGCGAGAGCGGCAAGACTCTGGGCGAGCTGGTGGGCGAGCGCCAGCGCCTGTTTCCGGTCAGCGGCGAGATCAATCGCAAGATCAGCGATGACCCTGCCGTGGCCACACGCGTGCAGCAACACTATGCTTCACAGGCGCTGAATATCGATTTTACCGACGGCCTGTCGATAGAG
>JBAVRE010000145.1:0-12954 GCA_049694695.1 Steroidobacteraceae bacterium
CTCATTGCCAGCCCCTGGTCGTGCCCTTCATCGGGCCGGCGTTGGCGGCGACGCTGGCGGTATTCGATGCTTAGGTTGCTCACCAGCGCTGCTACGCTCTTGGGCGCGCACCGCTACGGGCGCGCGCCAGCCTCGTCATGCAGAGCGATGTGCTCATCAGCATGCTCCCCGACTGAGCTGCTGCTTCATTCCAGTACTGATTCGGTAGCCGGCACGGCGCTGCCCGTCTATGATTTGCCTCATGGCAACACGACTGATGACCATCCCGCGTGTCTATTGCACGGCCGCGCTGACGCTGGCTGCGTTGCTGGTCGGTTGTACGCGCGAACAGGGGGCGCCGGCGGTCGGCACCATCGAGCGCCACCGTTTTGAGCTGTCGGCGACGGCTGCTGAGCAGATCATCGCGTTGCCGGTGCGGGAGGGCCAGGCCGTGCGCGCCGGCGAACTGTTGGCGCAGCTGGACGGGCAGGCGCTGGCTGCTACCCGCGCCAGCGCGGCGGCGCAGGTGGCGCAGTGGCGGCAACGGCTGGAGGAGCTCAGGCACGGTGCGCGCCGCGAGGAGATTGCGCAGCTCGAGGCACAGCTTGCCGCGGCGGTTGCGCGGAGCGATCAGGCGGAGAAAGACTACACTCGCGCGACACAGCTGCTCGCACGTGGCCTGATCGCCCAGGCACAGGTCGATCAGCAATTGCAGTTACGCGATTCCAGCGCAGCAAGCATGCGTTCGGCGCAGTCGGCGCTCGACCTGCTGCGCGCCGGCACGCGCAGCGAGCAGCTGGCGCAGGCTGCTTCCGTCCTGCGGGCAGCCGAGGAGCAGCTGCGCCAGCAGGATGTGCTGCTCGATCGGCTCACGCTGCGCGCGGCTGTAGATGGGGTGATTGAAGCATTGCCGTACCGCCTGGGAGAAAGACCGCAGGTCGGAGCGCCAGTGATCATCATGTTGGCCAGCGGCATGCCCTATGCGCGGGTCTACATCCCGGAGCCGCAGCGCGCCGCGCTGCGCCCCGGGCAGAACCTGCAGGTGCACGTCGATGGTTTTGCGAAGACCTTCACCGGACAACTGCGTTACGTCGCCGGCGAGGCCAGCTTCACGCCGTACTTTTCACTCACGCAGCGCGATCGCAGCCGACTGGCGTACCTGGCGGAAATAGACCTGCCCGAGGCGGCGGCGCGCGATCTGCCGGTAGGCGTGCCGGTCGAGGTGCCCTTGGGTACCACGCCGTGAGTGCGCCTGAGCTGGCCATCGAGGCCCAGGGGCTCACGCGGCGTTTCGGCAACGTCGTGGCCGTCGACCATATCGACTTGAGCATTCCGCGCGGCCGCATCTATGGTTTTCTGGGCCCTAACGGTTCGGGAAAGTCGACCACCATTCGCATGCTGTGCGGGTTGATCAAACCGACCAGTGGCACCATCCGGGTGCTGGGGCTGGAGATGCCACGCCAGGCCGAAGCACTGCGTCGCCGCGTGGGCTACATGACGCAGCGCTTCTCGCTGTGGGAAGACCTGAGCGCGCGCGAAAACCTGGCGTTCATGGCCAGCATCTATACGCTCGAGGCGCGCCACGCGGCGCGGCGCTCGGCCGCGGCGATTGCCGAGTATCGATTGCAGGAGTTTCTGGATCGGCCCGCCGGCACACTCAGCGGTGGCCAGAAGCAGCGGCTGGCGCTGGCGGCGGCGACCCTGCATGAGCCGCAATTGCTGCTGCTCGATGAGCCGACCAGTGCGGTCGATCCGCAAAGCCGGCGCGACTTCTGGGAGAGCCTGTTCGCGCTCACGACCGGCGGCACGACCATACTGGTGTCGACCCACTACATGGATGAAGCCGAGCGCTGTCATGGGCTGGCGATTCTCGATCTGGGCCGCATCGTGGCCAGCGGTACGCCAATTCAGTTGATGAACGAGCTGCCGCTGCAGGTGGTGGAGATCGAGGCGGCCGATCCGACTGCCGTGCGTGCGGCGTTGCGCGGGCTCGCATCGCTGCGTTCCCTGGCGCAGCTGGGGTTGCGCCTGCATGCGTTGCTGGCTCCACAGGATTACCCGGCGGGCGCGGCTGCGGGCGCTCCGGGCGACGGCGTTGCACAGGTGCGTGCGCTGCTCGCGCAGGCCGGCATCGTCGCCACGGTAAGCAAGGCGGCGGCCAGTCTCGAAGATGTATTCGTCGGCGCCACGCTGTCCGCCGGCGCGACGCCACACTGAATGCGCTTCCCTGGGCTGCGAAGGACGCGGGCGATTGCCGTCAAGGAGCTGCGGCAGATGTCGCGCGATCGGCTGACGCTCGGCATGATCGTGGGCATTCCACTGATGCAGATGATCATCTTCGGGTTTGGCATCAACAACGATGTGCGCCATGTGCGCACCGGAGTGGTGGATCTGGCCGGCACGCAGGCCTCGCGCGCCCTGATCGCCGATATCGGCGCCAGTCAGGTGATCGATTTTGTGGCGCGGCCGCGGGGTGTGGAGGCGCTGCGCGCCATGATTGCCAGCGGCCAGATCCAGGTTGGGCTTTACATTCCGCCCGACTTCGAGCGTCGGCGCATCGATGCGACGCGCCCGGTGGCTCAGGTGATCATCGACGGCACGCACCCGGGCGTCGAGCCGGCGGTGCGGGCGATCGCCAGTGCGCCGCTGGCCGCTCGCAGCGGCCTGCAACGGCGCGCCCGACCGGCAATCGAGGTGCTGACCGAATTCAATCCCGAGCGGCGCACTGCGGTGCAGGTGGTGCCGGCCCTGATCGGCGTGATACTGAACATGACCATGGTGATTTTTACTGCCATTGCGCTGGTGCGCGAGCGCGAACGGGGCAATCTGGAACTGCTGATCATGACTCCGGTCCGATCGGCCGAACTCATGATCGGCAAGCTCCTGCCTTACGTGGCGGTTGGTCTGATCCAGACCACCATCGTACTGCTGACCGCGGTGCTGCTGTTTGACGTGCCGGTGAACGGCAGCGTGTGGCAGCTGTATCTGGGCGCAGCGTTATTCATTGCGGCCACGCTGGCCCTGGGCCTGGTCATTTCCACTCTGGCCACCACCCAGTTCCAGGCCATGCAGCTCGGCTTCTTCACCATGCTGCCCTCCATCCTGCTGTCGGGCTTTGCCTTTCCTTTCGAGGGCAGTCCAAGGATTGTGCAGTATTTCGCTCAGGTGCTGCCCTTGACGCACTTCGTGGAAATCCTGCGCGGCGTCATCGTCCGCGGCGCCACGCTGGCCAGTCTCTGGCAGCCGTTGGCGAAGTTATCGGTGTTCCTGGTGCTGGCGGTGGCGCTGGCAGCGACCAGGTTTCACAAGCGCCTGGACTAGGCACCCGATACCCGGTTTGCCGCCTTGCGGGAAGGGCAGGCGGCCAGTAGAGTGCTGGCGGTTTTTGCAGCCAGTAGTGCCTTGCCGATGAGCTCGCCTGACCCTGACTCATGGGTCGTCCATAAATTTGGTGGTTCCAGTGTCGCGGACGCAGCCTGCTTCGCCCGCGTGGCCGCCATTGTCGAAGCGCAACCGGGTCGCCGGCTGGCGGTGGTGCTGTCCGCCTGCAAGGGTGTGACCGACGCGCTGCTGCAGCTGGTGAGCTCGGCCGAGCGGCAGGACGAGAGCTGGCGTGCCACGCTCCAGGGGTTGCGCGAGCGCCATGCAACGATCGCCGCGGCGCTGCTGCCGGTCGCTGTGGTGCAGGAGTACCTGACTGAATTTGACCACGACGTGGCCGATCTGGACAGCGTGCTGCGCACCACCCAGGTCATGCGTACCGGCGGCCAGCACGTGCGCGACAGGGTTTCCGGGTACGGTGAGATCTGGTCGACGCGCCTGTTCTGGCGCTATCTGCAGCAGCGCGGCCAGCGGCGCGCCATTCACTGGGTCGATGCGCGCGCCTGCGTGGTCGCGGTATGGGGTCCGCTGGGCCCGGGCATCCAGTGGCCGCTGTCGAGCGAGCGCCTGCACAAACTGCTGCCGCCCGATGCGGCCACGCTGGTCGTTACCGGTTATATCGCCAGCGACGCAGCTGGAATCCAGACCACGCTCGGGCGCAATGGCAGCGATTTTTCCGCCTCGATTTTTGGCGCCCTGCTGTCGGCCGCGGAGATTCACATCTGGACCGACGTCGATGGCGTGCTCTCGGCGGATCCGCGCCGGGTGCCCGACGCGCGGGTAATCGGCGCGCTCTCCTACAACGAGGCGATGGAGCTGGCCTATTTCGGCGCCAAGGTAATTCATCCGCAGACCATGGCGCCAGCCGTGGGGCGCGATATTCCGATCTGGATCCGCAATACCTTTGCGCCGGAGAAGCCCGGCACGCTGATCTGTGCACATCCGCACTCCGATCAGCCGGTCAAGGGCATCACCAGCATCGACGAGGTGGCGCTGGTGAACACCGAAGGTGCCGGCATGATTGGCGTGCCCGGTACCGCTCATCGTCTGTTCGGAGCACTGCGCGAAGAAGACATCTCGGTGATCCTGATCTCGCAGGGCAGTTCCGAGCACTCCATCTGCTGCGCCATTCCGGCCGATCAGGCGGCGCGCGCCACGCGCGTGCTGGAACGGGCGTTCGCACGCGAGCTGGCGGATGGGCAGATCCAGAGCGTCGAGGTCACCGGTGAGCTGGCGATACTCGCGGTGGTTGGCGATGGCATGGCCGGCATGCCGGGCGTCGCCGGCAAAGTGTTCAGCGCGCTCGGCACCGCCAACGTGAACGTGCGCGCCATTGCCCAGGGCGCTTCGGAGCGCAACATCTCGGTGGTGGTCGCCGGCAAAGACGCGACCCGCGCGCTGCGCGCCGTGCATGCGGGTTTCTACCTCTCGCCGCATACGCTCTCGATCGGTGTCATCGGGCCCGGCTCGGTCGGCCAGGTGCTGCTCGATCAGCTGGCCAGCCAGCGCGCGCGGCTGGCGCATGAATTCAATGTCGACCTGCGCGTGCGCGGCATCATGAGTTCCAGGCGCATGACGCTGCCGCCGGCCGGCATTGATCTTGATCGCTGGCGCGAGCAGCTGCTGCAGACGAGTGAGCCGGCCGACTACGAGCGCTTTCTCGCGCATGTCAAAGTCGATTACCTGCCGCACACGGTCATCATCGATTGCACCGCCAACGAGTCGGTGGCGCGCCGCTATCACGACTGGCTGGCGGCCGGCGTCCATGTCATCACGCCGAACAAGAAAGCCAACAGCGGCGAGCTGGGTTTTTATCGCAGCCTGCAGGCGGCGCGGCGCGCCAGCGGCGCGCACTATCTCTACGAAGCCACGGTCGGCGCCGGCCTGCCGGTGATTCAGACGCTGCGCGACCTGCGCGAAACCGGCGATGAGATCAGCTCTATCGAGGGTATCTTTTCGGGGACGCTGGCCTATCTCTTCAATGTGTACGACGGCAGCACGCCGTTCTCGGCCATCGTGCGCGACGCCAAGCAACGCGGCTACACCGAGCCTGATCCACGCGATGACCTGTCCGGCACCGATGTGGTGCGCAAACTCATTATTCTCGGTCGTGAGATGGGCCTCGCACTCGAGATGAGCGACGTGCGCGTAGAAAGCCTGGTGCCAGCGGGTCTCGAGGGTGGCAGCAGCGAGGCCTTCATGGAACAACTGCCGCGTTACGATGCCGGGATGCGCCAACGATTCGAAGCGGCCAAGGCACGTGGACGCGTGTTGCGCTATGTTGGGCGCGTTACTGCCGCGGGCGAGGCTACCGTCGGTCTCATGGAACTCGATATGCGCCACGCCTTTGCCAACATCGCCCTGACCGACAATGTCGTGCGATATACCACATCACGTTACTGCGATAACCCTTTGATTGTTCAGGGTCCTGGAGCTGGGCCGGCTGTCACGGCTGGCGGCGTGTTCGCTGACCTGCTGCGACTCGCCACGTTCCTGGGAGCCCGACTGTGAACAACCCGCGCACTGTGGCGAGCGCCTTCGCTCCGGCCTCGGTCGGCAACGTGGCGATCGGTTTCGACATACTCGGTTTCTCGGTCGGCGCGATCGGCGATCGTGCCACGGTACGACGCAGCGACGAACCGGGCGTGCGGATCAAGGCAATTCGCGGCGTAGTTGCCGACCTGCCGATGGAAGCGGCGAAGAACACGGCCGGGCGCGCCTTGCAGGCGATGCGCGAAGCGCTGGCCTTGCCCTTTGGCCTGGAACTCGAGCTCGACAAAGGCATACCGCTGGCCTCGGGGCTGGGCGGCTCGGCAGCCTCGGCGGTCGCCGCCGTGGTGGCGGCCAACGCGTTGTTGGTCACGCCCTGCAGCAAGCTCGAGCTGCTCAAGTTCGCCATGCAGGGCGAAGCCGTCGCCAGCGGTTCGATGCACGTCGATAACATCGCGCCATCTTTGTATGGCGGCCTGGTGCTCACCGTGGGCATCGATCAGCCGCGCGTCAAGCAGATTCCCGTGCCCGCGGCCATACGCGCCGTGGTCGTGCATCCGCATATGTTTCTCTCGACCCGCCAGGCGCGCGCCATACTCAAGGGTAGCGTTGCCATGAAAGACTTTGTCTGGCAGACCGCCAATCTGGCCGGCTTCATTTCCGGTTGCTATACCGACGATATCGACATGCTGCGTGAATCGTTTGAAGACGTGGTCATCGAGCCGCAACGCTCGGCGCTGATCCCCGGCTTTGGCGAAGTGCGCCGCGCCGCCGTTTCAGCCGGTGCGCTCGGTTGTTCAATCTCGGGCGCCGGACCGACGCTGTTCGCCTGGTGCCTGGCGAGCCATGCGCTCGCAGTCCGCGAGGCCATGGTGGTCGAGTTTTCGCATCACGGCCTGGCGAGCGATCACTGGACCACGCCGATCGATTCGCTCGGTGCGCGGGTACTCGATTGATGCAGTTTGTCAGCACGCGCGGGACCGAGCGGGTGCCGCTGAGCACCGCCATTACCCAGGGCCTGGCCGCCGATGGCGGCCTGTTCGTGCCGACCGCCTGGCCGGCCACGCCGGCGCTGGCGCTGAACGGCACGGAACCTCTTGCCACGGTGGCCGAAAGATTTCTCGCGCCGTTTGCCGACGGCGATCGACTGGCAGGGGAGCTGTCCGCCGTCTGTGCCGAAGCCTTCAATTTCCCGGCGCCGCTGCTGCCCTTGCCGGAAGTGTCGCGGCTTTCGGTGCTCGAACTGTTCCACGGACCCACTGCGGCCTTCAAGGATTTCGGGGCGCGCTTTCTGGCTGCCACGCTCACGCGCCTGCGTGTCGGTGCGGCGCGGCCGCTGCGCATGCTGGTGGCGACCTCGGGCGACACCGGCGGTGCGGTGGCCGCAGCCTTCCATCGGCGCGCCGGCATCCAGGTCACGGTGCTGTTTCCCAGGGGGCTGGTGTCGCCCACACAGCAGCAGCAGTTGACCTGCTGGGGAGAGAACGTACAGAGCTTTGCGGTGCGCGGTTCCTTCGATGATTGCCAGCTGCTGGTGAAGCAGGCGTTTCTCGACCCCGGGCTGCGCGCCGGGTTTGACCTGTCGTCGGCCAACAGCATCAACCTCGGTCGCCTGCTGCCGCAGGCCGTGTACTACCTGGCCACGAGCCTGGCGATCCAGCGGCAGACGGGCAGGCCAGCCTCGTTTGTCATTCCGAGTGGCAATCTGGGCAACTCGACTGCCTGTGTGTGGGCGCGGCGACTGGGTGCCCCGATCGATGAGATCGTGCTGGCGCACAATGCCAATCGCACGGTGCCCGATTACCTGACTGCGGGCGTACTGCGGCTGCGCGCCAGCGTGCCGACGATCGCTTCCGCCATGGATGTGGGCAGTCCCAGCAATCTCGAACGCCTGACTGCGCTCTATCCTGACGCTAGCGCACTGGGTGCGGCGGTGAGCGCGGTCTCGGTCGACGACAATGCCATTCGTGCCCGCATTCGTGCCGACTATGAACGCTACGGGGCGATCTGGTGCCCGCATACCGCAACCGCCGCTGAGGCCTGGGCGCAGCTGCCGGAAGCGCGGCGCGAGCGCGGTCCCTGGGTGCTGGTGGCCACGGCACACCCGGCCAAGTTTCGCGAGATCGTTGAACCGTTGATCGGCCGCCCGGTGCCGGTGCCGGTGAACCTGGCACGCCTGTTCGAACGCCCGTCGCAGTTTTCCGAACTTGATCCCACGCTCGCGGCGCTGCGCGCCTGTCTGCAGGAGGCGGCATGATCAGCCTGCCACAACCGGATACGCAGACGCTGGTGAGCATAGGCGCAGCCGCTGCGCTGATCGTCGCGCTGTTGTTCTTCTGGGGCTGGTACCGGCGCCGACGAGCCCGCGCGCTGCAGTTGGCGGCCGTGGTCGGCAGTGCGTTTGAATACCAGCGCGATATTCTGGTGCCGGATGGGCAGGGCGGCTGGGTGCACATCGATTTTCTGCTGCTCACCGCGCGCGGCTGCGTGGTCATCGATCTGCGCAATGTCGCCGGCAATATCTTTGGTGGCGACCAGATGAACGACTGGACCGTCATGCACCGTGCGCAGCGCTACACCTTCGTCAACCCGCAGACTGGTCTGTACGATCGCCTCGCCGCGGTACGGGCGCTGGTCAGTGAATTGCCGGTGGATGGACGTGTGATCTTCACGCCGCGCGGGCAATTTCCCAAGGGCCTGCCGCGCTATACGCTGATGCTGGGCTCCCTGGTCTCGGAATTTCCACGCGCCGATTCGCAGTCGGTCGAGCAGTTGTCGGCGCAATGGCGCGAGGACTGGCAGCGGCTGACCGCCGCCTGCAAACCCAGTAGTCTGGTGGAGCCAAAGCGGGCGATCTAGTCGGATTGTCACCTATGAAAACCGTAAAATTTACCCGGATGAAGGATGGCGACCGGGAGGACTACGCCTTTCTCAGGAGCCATGAGATCGGGTATGAAGCCGGCACCGGCGAACGTTTGCTGGCGGCCCTGGCCGGCCTCGACAGTTCGCTCAGCGGTTACCAGGTCACACGGCTCACTCATTCATTGCAGGCCGCCACGCGAGCCTGGGCATACGGGGCCGATATCGATTGGGTGGTGGCCGCACTGCTGCACGATATCGGCGACGTTTACGCCCCCTGCAACCATGGTGAGTATGCCGCCGCGATCATCCGCCCCTATGTGCGCGAGCAATGCACCTGGGTGGTGAAAACCCATGGCGCTTTTCAGATGCTCTACTATGCCGGGCATGTTGGCGGCGATCCGAACGCGCGCGAAGCATTTCGGGGCAATCCCTATTTTGATGACTGTGCTGAATTCTGCGAGCAGTGGGATCAGAACAGTTTTGATCCCGACTACGCAGGCAAGCCGCTGGAGTTCTTCGCACCCATGGTGAGGGAGGTCTTCGCGCGGCCAGCCTTCGACCCCGCTGTGATCAGGCCGGGGGTGCGGGTGCCGCTATCCGGCGGCGCGCGGCCTTGAGCATCTGCACCGCCGCATACAGCACCACGATCAGCACCAGCCATCGCAGCCAGATGATCGGCAGCGACTTGACGACATAGGCGGCCACCAGCACGCCGGGAATCCCACCGAGCGCCAGCCCCACGGCAGCCGTGAAGTTGTAGCGACCGGTGCGGATGAAACGCGCACCGCCGACCGGCATGAGCAGGCCGCAGGATCCCATCATGATCGGGAAGGCCGCCAGCGGGCTCATGCCCAGCAGGCTGACCAGGATCAGGCAGGGCGCATACAAACCAACCCCCAGCATCATGAGCGCGCCGAGCACGGCGTTGGCGGCCACGGCGAAGATCAGGCGCGACCCGGTAAGTCCGAGCGCCTCGCCGCCGCCGGGCATCCAACCCAGGTTGGCAGCCAGGAACAGCAGCGCGGCACACAGCAAAGCCACGCCCATGCCAAGCTGAATCGCCCGGCGCGATAGTCGCGACACCAGGCCCACGCCCAGCCATGCACCCAGAACCGCCGCGGCAATCATGCTGGTGAGCGTGGTGAGGTCCACGCTCACGGTGGCGATGAATATCAGCGCCTGCGTCATGGTGGGCAGGGCCTGGCCACTGTTCAGGGTGCCGGGAATTTCTTCGTCCGGCATGCGTGCACGCAGCTTGAACCAGGCGGTCGTGGGTGCAAACGAGCCGATCCCGAGGGTGTCGAAGAAATTGGTGATGAAGCCGACCAGCAGGTCGCTCGGGCGGGGCCGGCGCAGAATTCCGGCGACCGCTCGCCTGCGCTCGAGGACCCACCAGCGCACGATGTAGGCCGCGGCAATCGCGGCCAGCAGCGAGACCAGCGCGAGAGCACCATGATTGGGCACGGGTGGCTTACTCCAGGTCCGGATAAGGGCCGACGCCGCCGTCGGCAATGAAGCGGTCGATCCGCGCCGCCAGTACCGGCAACGGCACCGAGCCGAGTTCGAGCACGGTATCGTGAAAGGCGCGCAGGTTGAAACGTGCGCCGAGCGCCTTTTCGGCCTGCGCACGCGCCTTCAGGATGGCGTCTTCACCCAGGTAGTAGGAAAGCGCCTGTGCCGGCCAGGCGATGTAACGATCGACCTCGGTCTGGATTTCGTGCTCGGCAAGCGCCGTGTAGTCGCGCATGTACTGGACTGCGCGATCGCGGCTCCAACCCTGCGAGTGAATACCGGTGTCGACCACCAGGCGTACGGCGCGCCAGATCTGATAGTTCAACATGCCGAAGCGATCGTAGGGCGTGGCATACATGCCCATCTCCACGCCCAGCAGCTCGCAGTACAGCGCCCAGCCTTCGCCGTAGGCAGAAAGGTAGGTGTGCTGGCGAAACTCCGGTTGATCCTTGTGTTCCAGGGCCAGGGACATCTGGAAGGCATGGCCTGGCGCAGATTCATGCAGCGTCAGGGCGGTGAGGTTGTAGGTCGGGCGGCTAGGCAGATCGTAGGTGTTGACCAGGTATTCGCCCGGGCCGCCGCGGCCGCCGGTATAGAAAGGCGCGAGATCGTCCGGCACCGGGTTGATCGCGAAGCGCGCGCGCGGCAGCATGCCGAAGTACTGCGCGGCCTTGCCGTCGAAGCGCTTGGCGATGAATGCAGCCCGCATCAGCAGTTCCTCGCCGCTCTTCGCCTGGAATTGCGGGTCGGTCTTGAGGAAGCGCAGAAACGCCGCAAACTCGCCGGTGAATCCGGTTTCTCTCATGACCTCGAGCATCTGCTTGTGCAGGCGCGCGACTTCCTGTTCGCCAAACTCGTGAATTGCCGCAGGCTCGCGCACCAGCGTTACGAATTCGCTGATCTTGGCACGGTAAAACGCCTGGCCGTCGGGCAGGTCATAGGCCGCCAGCGTCGTGCGTGTGGAGGGCAGGTATTCCTCGCGCATGAACTTCAGCAGTTCACGATAGGCCGGCTGCACCGCGTCGTGAATGGTGGCGAGCGCCTGGGCACGCAGGCTGGCCTGATCGCTCGCCGCGATGCCCGGCATGTCCCTGAACGGCGTGTAGAACAGGCTCGCCGCGGGCGTCGCCTCGGTAACGGCGCTGATGGACGCATCGCGGCCGCTGAGCGTGACCCGTGGCGGCGTAAACCCGCGCCGCGCGCCGGCGCGCATCTGTGCCATCTGCTCGCGGAAGTAGCGCGGGATGTCCTGCATCTGTGCAATCCAGTTGCGGTAGTCCTGCACATTTCGATATGGGCGCCGCGCCGTGTAGCTGAACTCGGTCCAGAAAGTGGTGTCGGCATTCACGGGCATCTCGTACTCGCGAAACGCCTGGTTGCTGATCAACGCTTCGATCTGCGGGCGATAGACGTCGTAGTTGAGTTGTTCAGCGCTCGAGAGCTCGGTGCGCCGGATGCCGTCCAGGCGTTGCAGCACCTCCTGCCAGTACCTCAGGCGCTCGGCTTGTGTGGCCGGATCCACCCTGGGCAGGTGATTCTCGACCGGCTTTTGCGTGTCCTCCGGATCGGGCAGCTGTTCCTGCCGCCACTGCCACTCGCTCTTGTAGATGGATTGCAGCCGGGCGTCGGTCTGGTTCGCTGCTGCGGCAGCTCCGAACGGCGCACAGCCGAGCGCACCAAGGGCAATCCAGGGCAGGCGAAAGTTGCTGGGCATGACAGGTCCTTTGCTTCGCGAGAACAAGCTCAAACCGCTGGCGAACCAAAGCGGCGCAGGTCGAAAGCCTGCAGAGGCAGCCTTGGCGGCCGCGCGGCCACGAGGTCTGCGATCAGATCGCCGGTGACCGGAGCCATGGTGAGCCCGATATGCTGATGGCCCACCGCATAGAACAGTCTAGCCGATCCTGGCGCACGGCCGATTCCGGGCAGGTAATCCGGCAGCACCGGGCGCGACCCGACCCAGCTCGGACCGGCTTCATCGCAGGCATATCCGAGCGCGCGCACCTTGCGCCGCAGGCTGGCTGGCTTGCTGGCATCGGCGGGTGCGTCCTCGGCCGCAAACTCCATATAGCTCGATGCCCTCAGGCGGCCTGCCATGGGGGTAACCAGCAGGTGCTCATTGGTATGCAGGACGGGGGCATCGATGTATGGCGCACACCCTGGCATCTCGATGTGATATCCGCGTACCGACTGCAATGGCGCATGCAATCCAAACGGCGCGAGCAGGGCCTGTGAACCCATGCCGGCGCAGACGACGACTGCATCGACCAGGCGCGGCCCGGCCGCTTCATGAATTTCAATTTGCTCGCCGCGTGGCTGCAGTGCCCGCACCTCCGAGCGCAGCACCAGCGCGCCCCGCTCGACCGCCGCGCGTACGAAGGCCTGTACCGCAGCCAGGGGGTCGGTGACGTGCGCCGAATCCTCGAACCACAGCCCGGCTGCGACGCGTGCGCCGGTGGCGCCCTGCAAAGCGGACAACTGCTGTGCGGATACCGGTTCAGTTCTGACACCCAGGCGGGCCATGGCCGCCGCCTGCCGGCGCATCGCCGCAGGGCTATGCTCACTGAGTCCGATTTCGTAGTGCCCGTGGCGACACAGCAGTTCCGCCCGGTTGATTGCCTGCAGCCAGTTCGCCCAGGTTTGTGAAGCGGGCAGCACCAGCGGCGCCAGCGCTAGCGTGTGCTGCGCTCGCCGGAATGCCGCAACTGAAAAACGCCCGATCCAGGGCAGCAT
>JBAVRE010000146.1:0-2502 GCA_049694695.1 Steroidobacteraceae bacterium
CCGCGATTCAGGTGTATGACGGCAAGAATGGCTGGAAGCTGCGGCCCTTCCTCGGCCGCCACGAAGTGGAGCCGTTCAGCGATGAAGAACTCAAGCTCGCTGCCAGTCAGCAGGAGCTCGATGGGGCGCTAGTCAATTACCAGGCCAAGGGAACCAGGGTTGAGCTGGATGGAACCGAGATGCTGGAAGGGCACGGCAACTACCGTTTGAAGTTGACTTTGAAGAGCGGCGACGTGCGCCACCTCTGGGTGGACGGGCAGACCTTTCTGGAGACCCGAATCGAAGGAGCGCCGCGTCGCTGGGACGGGAAAATGCGCACTGTCTACATCTGGTATCGCGACTACAAATCGGTCGATGGCTTGCAGGTCGCACACCGCCTCGAAACACAGCTTAGCGGTGTGCCTGGCACGGAGAACGTCTACATTGAGCATGTTGTGCTCAATCCCCGGCTGGATTCGACACGCTTCAGCAAGCCCATTTAGCGGCACGAAGCGCTGCGACGTAGGAGCCTGACGCGTGAGCAAGCGAATGTCCGTTGGAGCGCCGTTGCTGGCGGCCAGCCTGGTTCTGGCATTGCCCTGTCTGGCCTGGTCACAGACCGAAGCGGTTGATCCGCATGCGCAGCACCAGGCGCCGGCTGGTGGCACCCGGGTTTCGACCGCCGACTATGTGATACCCCAGGTTTCGCTGGTGCGCGACGACGGCAAGAAGGTATTCCTGGCCGCAGAACTGGACGATGCTCGTCCGGTTGTGCTGAATTTCATCTATACCACCTGCCCGGGTATCTGCCCGCTGATGAGTCAGGTGTTCTCGCAATTCCAACGGCGCCTGGGCGCGGAACGGGGGAAAGTGCACATGGTGTCGATATCAATCGACCCGGAGCAGGATACGCCGGCGCGGTTGCGCGCCTATGCAAAAAAATTCCGGGCTGGCAGTCAGTGGCAGCACTATACGGGTACGGTCGAAGCCAGCGTGCAGGTGCAGAAAGCATTTGATGCCTATCGGGGAGACAAGATGAGTCACGACCCGCTAACCCTGATGCGTGCAGCCCCAGGTTCGCCCTGGGTGCGCATGGACGGGTTTGCGTCGGCGAGCGACCTGTTCGACCAGTACCGCAATCTGGCGGGCGTGGGCTCGACCAAAGTGGCGGTAAATTGAGCCCGAAGCGGCCGTGATGCGGCTGCCTCCGACATCCTGGCTGACCGGATTCACGCTCGCCTGCCTTTGGCCGGCCTGGGGCACCGCCGCCGATACCATCAGCAGCGTGGACATTAATGCTGGCCAGGCCCTGTATCGACAGGGAGAGCTACCCTCCGGCGCCACGCTACGGGGCGAGCGGGATGGCGGTGTCAGCGTCGAGGGCATGGCTGCCGCCTGCATCACCTGTCATCGCGGCAGTGGTCTGGGCACCAGCGAGGGCCGCATCGTGGTGCCGCCGATCATCGGCAAATACCTGTTTCGCTCACATTCGACCAACGTGCAGGACATGAGCATGCCGCACGTGGTGGGGGTTCGCACCACGCGTGAGCCCTATACCGATGCAACTCTGGCGCGAGCAATACGCGAGGGTGTTGCGCCCAACGGCCGCACCCTGAATTTTCTGATGCCGCGTTACGCGCTCGACGACCCGGCCATGGCCTCGCTCACGCAGTATCTCAAGGAGCTCAGTTCCGGCGACGTGCCAGGAGTAGACGAGGGCGTACTGCACTTCGCGACCATCATTACGCCCGATGCCGACCCGATCGAGCGCCAGGGCATGCTCGATGTCATGCAACATTTCGTCGATGACAAGAATGCGTTCATTCGCGGCGGCATCAAACCCATGCACGCCACGCGCGAAATCGAATACCGCGTGTCACGGCGCTGGCAGCTGCACGTCTGGGAGCTCACAGGTTCGAGCGACCGTTGGGAAGAACAACTGCGCACGCATCTGGCCGCCGAGCCTGTGTACGCCGTGATTTCAGGTCTGGGCGGTGCAAACTGGGCCCCTGTGCATCACTTCTGTCAGGCCGCGCAATTGCCGTGCCTGTTTCCGAATTTAAACCTGCCGGTAGTGGCGGAGGGCGATTTCTACCCGGTTTACCTCTCGCGCGGGGTGCTGCTCGAGGCGGACCTGATGGCTGGGCGCTTGGCAGAGCGGCACAAGGCGCTCGCGCTCAAGCGGGTGCTGCAAATCTACCGGCGAGGCGATATGGGTGAGGAGGCCGCACGGGCGCTGGCGGCACGCTTAAGCGCTCTGGGGATCAAAGTCGAGCATCGAGCGCTACCCAATAACAAAGGAAATCAAGCCGAGCTGAGCGCCGCGCTTAAGGGCCTGGGGCGCGACGATGCACTGATGCTGTGGCTGCGCCCGGCAGATCTGGCGATGCTCCCCCAGCAAGCCTCCGGGGCGTCTATGGTGATGGTTTCGGGGCTGATGGGTGGTCTTGAACATGCGCCGCTCCCGGCCGTCTGGCGTAATGCCACCTTGATGACTTATCCTGCTGACTTACCTGATCTGCG
>JBAVRE010000147.1:0-9304 GCA_049694695.1 Steroidobacteraceae bacterium
CCCCGGTGATCCAGGTGCGACAACCGGCTGGGCCCGAGCCGCTTGCGCCGGCCGTTACTGCGGCCGCCAGCCTGTCCGAGGCCGCGGCTGATACCTACACGGTACGCCGCGGCGATTCGCTGGCTTCGATTGCGCTGCAGGCGGGGCTCGCCCCAGAAGCGCTGCTGAGCCTCAACGCGCTGCGTGAAAATGAGCGCATCTATGAAGGCCAACGGTTGGTGATCGTGGGTCCCTCGGCCAGCGCGCTGACCGAGCTGGCACGGATTGCCGAAGCGGACCAGCGCGAGGAGGCGCAGGCCATCATTGCGGCGGTGCTCAGCTCGGCGCCGGTGACCGTGGCGCAAGCGCTCGAGCAGGGCCCGGCGTTGATTCAGGGCGAGACGGCTCCACCATCGGCTGATCCGATCGACTACAGCGTGCGCGCCGACAACAGCCTGGTCGTGGTTGCCGATGAAACCATCGGACACTATGCCGACTGGCTGAAAGTACCGACCGCCACCCTGCGAAGCCTCAATCACATACGTGGGCACAGCACGGTGCTCATGGGGCGGCGCTTCAAGCTGGTGTTCGCGCAGGTCTCGCGTGAACAGTTCGAAGCCCGACGGCGTGAATACCATCAACGGCTGCAGACCGACTATTTTGCGGCCCATCACATCGTTGGCGCCGAACCCTATGTCGCGCGCCGTGGTGACTCGCTGTGGAGCGTGACCCAGCGCGGCACGCTCCCGGCCTGGTTGCTGCAGCAATACAACCCGGACGTCGATTTCGCCGATTTGCGACCCGGCACGCAGATTATGGTGCCGCGCGTCGCTGAGGCCTCATAACCCGAGGGTTGTGAACCCTGCACGCTCGCGGTGGCCCGGGCTAAACCCTATAATCGCCGCCATGCAGCGCCTCATCCTTGCAGTCCTGGTCCGGTGCGCCACAGCCTGGTGTGCAGGCGGCCTCGCGCTGGCCGCTGCCAGCGGCAATTCACAGATCGTCCCGACCGACCCGGACAGCGGCGCCCGCAGCCTGAGCGCGGCACAGCTGCCGCAGGCGGAGCGGGTGGTGGTGCGCAAGGGCGAACGCCGTATGTACCTGCTCAACGGCAGCGAGGTGCTGCGCAGCTACCGGATCGCGCTCGGCCTCATGCCGGCAGGCAGCAAGGAGCGCTCTGGCGATTATCGTACGCCCGAAGGCAGCTACCGCCTCACACGGCGCAATACCCGTAGCGATTTCTTCCTGGCGATACAGGTTTCCTATCCGAACGCCGCCGATATCCAGCGCGCGCGGCGCAATCGCTGGAACCCGGGCGGTTCGATCATGGTGCATGGCTTGCCCAACTCCCTGCGGCACGCGCCCGACTATTACGCCAACCAGGATTGGACCGACGGCTGCATTGCACTCGCGAACGCCGACATGGTCGAGTTTTGGCTGCTAACGCACGACAACATGCCGATCGACATCACGCCCTGAGGCGTGGCCGCGCATGGAAAGCAGTGTCATTCTCGCCGACGCCGTCGACGCCCGGGTCGGTCCACGCGGCAGCCTCGAGAATCTCTCGCAGCGCGAGATCGACAAGCTGCTCGACAGCAGCGCCCAGGGCCTCTACCCGCTGTTTCGCAGCTGCGCGCTGGCGGTGCTGAACGCCGGCAGCGAGAGCGACAACACCCAGGAAATCTTCGAACGCTACGCCGCCTTCACGGTGCAGATCGTGCGCCACGCCTGGGGAATCAAGCTGCAGATCGCCAACGCGCCGGCCGCGGCCTTTGTCGATGGTGAAATGATCCGCGGCATCAAGGAGCATCTGTTCGCGGTGCTGCGCGACGTGATCTACACCGAGAATGAAATCATCGGCGCCGGGCGCCTCGACAGCAGCGACCCGGCTTCGATCACCAATGCGGTGTTCCATATCCTGCGCAATGCGCGCGTGCTCGAGCACAAGGCCGGCCCGAATCTGGCGGTCTGCTGGGGCGGACATTCGATCGACGACGTGGAGTATCAGTACACCAAGCGGGTCGGCTATGAGCTGGGTCTGCGCGGGCTCGACGTCTGCACCGGCTGCGGACCGGGCGCCATGAAAGGACCAATGAAAGGCGCTGCCATCGGGCACGCCAAGCAGCGCATTGTCGTCGGCCGTTACCTTGGCCTCACTGAACCCGGCATCATTGCTGCCGAGCCACCCAACGCGATCGTCAATCAGCTGGTGATCCTGCCTGATATCGAAAAGCGCCTCGAGGCCTTCGTGCGCATGGCGCATGGCATCGTGGTGTTCCCCGGTGGCGTCGGCACTGCTGAAGAAGTGCTGTATCTGCTGGGTGTGCTGCTCGACCCTGCCAACGCCGGGATGCCCCTGCCGGTGGTGCTCACCGGCCCACGCCACAGCGCCGCCTGGTTCGAGCAACTGGCGGAATTCATCGAAGGCACGCTGGGCGCCGCGGCGCTGGCCCGCCTGACCTTCATCATGGACGACCCGGCGGCGGTGGCGCGCACCATGGTGCAGAGCTTCAACGCGGTGCGCGACTATCGGCGCACCCGCAATGATTCCTACAATTTCAACTGGTTGTTGCAGGTGCCGGCGTCACTGCAACTGCCCTTTGAGCCCACGCACGCTGCCATGCGCGCCCTGGATCTGCGCCGTGATCGCCCGGCGCATGAACTGGCGGCCGATCTGCGCCGGGCCTTTTCCGGCATCGTGTCCGGCAACGTCAGACAGCAGGGCATGCAGGCCATTGCGCGCGAGGGTCCGTTCGAACTGCGCGGCGATGCCGGCGTCATGCGCCTGCTCGATCGCCTGCTGGCGGCCTTCGTGGCGCAGCAGCGCATGAAGCTGCCCGGCAGCCGCTACCTGCCCTGCTATCGCCTGGTCGCCTAGGCGCGCCGCTGCGACCTATCGCACAGCGCCAGCTGCGGCGGCTGTGACCCAGTTCCTCTACCCGGAAGAACCGCTCGTCGTACCCTGCGCTGAAGAAGTTCAGGATGCGCCCATGAGCAAGAACGACCCGCCAACGCGACCAGAAACCGGCAAGAGCCTGCCCGGCGCGGTCGCACCGGAAGGCGGCGCCGAGGCCTACGCGCGCTGGCTCGAGCACATGCAACGGACCCGCGGCCGCCATGCGGCCATTACGCGCAATCTGTACACCTGGTCGAACTACAAGAACTGGGCGGATAAAGTGCGCACTTCGTGGGACCCTGACTCCGGCAAATAGCCTGGTCCCGGCACGGCGTTGCGCTGGTGCACCCGTATCCTTGCTGCTAACCCACCGCCAACGGCGGTGCCGGGCCGACTTCAGCCTGTGCCGCGCGCGCATTCCGCGGTGTATCCAGCCAGGCCAACAGCGGCTGCCAGGATTCCAGGTCCTCGGCCACCTGATGGTGGCGCATCTCATGCAACCCCAGGCCAAGCTCCGCGCCGCGCACGTAGTTCTGTGAATCGCGCAGCGTGGTGATGATCGGAATCTCGAGGGTATCGAGAAAGCGGGTGAGCGCCTGATAGATGCGGGTATTGCGTCGTACACGGTTGGCAATGATCGCCAGGCGGTTATCGGCGCGGCGCACTTTGGCGACCAGCAGCAGGCTGGCGATGCAGCGTGAACAGGCGTGGATGTCGATGTCCGATGGCAGCACCGGCACCAGTATCTTGTCGGCGTTGGCGGTGAGATCAGGCATTTCGGTGGCGTCGATAGCGGCCGGCGTGTCGATAATGACGCGCCCGGTGCCCTCGGGAACGCGCAGCTGGAAGGCGCGGGTCACGCGATTGTCGCGTTCAAAGGCGCTGATCAGATGGATGGGCATCTGGCTGGCCTGGCGCTTCTTTACCCAGCGCGCGGCCGAGCCCTGCGGGTCGTAGTCGATCAGCACCGGCCGGTCTCCCTGGAGCGCGTAGTAGCTCGCCAGGTTGATCGCGATGGTCGTCTTACCGGAGCCGCCCTTGGGATTAAGGACCACGATTCGCTGCATGCGCTCCATCTTAAGTTATCGCCGACCAATTATGTCGTGATCGCAAGACTACGCAGCGCAACGCAGTGCTGCAAGTCGGCAGCCTGGTCACGACGCCGACCTCAGCCTGTGAGCCGGCGCACGGCGTGCCGCCATGAGGCTCGCTACGATGGTCACAGCTGACAAGGAAGCCTGTCGTGGAAGTATTTCTGCTGCTCTGGGACGAGATGGATGACTGGTTGCGCGCAGCGCGCCATGTACTGGGTCGGTTGAGCTGAGCATCGGCGCACTGCCCCAGCAGACCTGAGGGCTTGATTTAACGGCCTGCGGGCCTCATAAAGCGCACCTTCCCCGGTTCTGTTCCGGCCAGGAGGTCGCCTTCCGATGACCAATACCCGCGAGACGCACGGCTTCCAGGCCGAAGTGCGCCAGCTGATGCAGCTGATGATTCATTCCCTGTACGGTCACCGGGAGATCTTCCTGCGTGAACTGATCTCCAAAGCCTCCGATGCGGCTGACAAGCTGCGCTTTCTGGCCCTGGGCGCGCCTGAACTGCTGAGCGACGAGCCGGAGCTTGCCATCTGGATCGATTTCGATGCCAAGGCAGGCACGCTCAGCGTGCGCGACAACGGCGTGGGCATGAATCGCGAGGAGGCCATCGCACACCTGGGCACGATCGCCAAATCGGGCACGGCCGAGTTCTTCCAGCGCCTGACGGGCGATCAGCAGCGCGACGCGCAGCTGATCGGCCAGTTTGGGGTCGGTTTCTATTCTGCTTTCATCGTGGCCGATCGGGTCGAGGTCCTCAGCCGCCGCGCCGGCCAGCCGGCCAGCGAAGGGATCCGCTGGGAATCTGCGGCTGATGGCGAATACTCCATCGAGACGCTCGAGCGCGCGGAGCGCGGCACCAGCGTGATCCTGCACCTGAAGCCCGAGGCGCGCGAGTTCGCCGACGCCTGGCGCCTGCGTGCGCTGGTACGCCGCTATTCCGATCACATCGCCTTTCCGGTGCACCTGCCCAAGGAGGGCGCGACACTCGAATACGAGGTGGTCAATCAGGCGCAGGCGCTCTGGACCCGTTCGCGCACCGAGATCAGCGACGAGGAATATCGGGCCTTTTATCGCCACATCAGCCACGACGGGGCCGACCCGCTGATCTGGAGCCACAATCGCGTCGAAGGCAAGCGCGAGTACACCAGCCTGTTGTATGTGCCGTCGCAGGCGCCCTTTGATCTGTGGCAACGCGAAGCGGCGCGCGGCCTGAAGCTGTACGTGCGGCGTGTCTTCATCATGGACAACGCCGAGCAGTTCCTGCCCCTGTACCTGCGCTTCATCCGCGGCATCGTCGATTCGAGCGATCTGCCGCTGAACATCTCGCGTGAACTGCTGCAGCAGGACGAACAGGTCGAGGCGATGCGCGGTGCGCTCACCCGCCGGGTGCTCGAGCTGCTGGGCAAGCTGGCGGCTGACGACGCGGAAAAATACCGCGCCTGCTGGCAGCAGTTTGGGCGCGTGCTCAAGGAGGGCCTGAGCGAGGATCCGGGCAATCGCGAGCGCATCCTGCCGCTGCTGCGCTATGCCAGCACCAGCAACGCCGATAACCTGGAACAGGTGAGCCTGGCCGACTACGTGGCACGTATGCCTCCTGGCCAGGAGCGCATCTACTACGTCTTCGGCGAGTCGCACGCAGACGCACGGCTGAGCCCGCATCTGGAGCTGCTGCGCAAGAAGGGCATCGAGGTGCTGCTGCTGGCCGATCGCGTCGACGAATGGGTCATGGGGCAGGTGGGTGAGTTTTCGGGCAAGCGCTTCAAGGACGCGGCGCGTGGCGATCTGGAACTCGGGGCCCTGGCCGATGCCGCCGATCGCGAGCAGCTCGACCATGCGCTCAAGCAGAGCAAGAAACTGCTGAAGCGCTGCAAGGATGCGCTCGGCGAACAGGTCAGCGAGGTGCGGCCGAGCGCGCGGCTGCAGGAGTCGCCGGCCTGCCTGGTGCGCGGCGATGCCGATCTTTCCGAGTCGCTGCGCCGCATGCTGCAAAGCCAGGGTCAGGCGCCGCCGGTCGTGGCCGCCCGGCTGGAGCTGAATATCGAGCACCCGCTGGTGCGCTATCTTGACGGCCTGCCGGCGGGTGATACTTTCAACGAGCTGACGCAGCTGCTCTACGATCAGGCGCGTCTGAATGACGCCGGGCAGATCGAACAGCCGGCCGCCTTTACCCGGCGCCTGAACAGCCTGCTGGTACGGATGGCCGGGGTGCAATAGACCGATACGGAGTATTGAACATGGGGAACGAGAAGCCGCCCGAGGATAGTGAACTGCGCGCCCGCCTCAGTGAGCTGCAGTATCACGTGACGCGCGAAAAAGGCACCGAACGCGCCTTCAGCGGCGCCTATGCGCACCATAAGGAAGACGGCGTGTATCGCTGCGTGTGCTGCGGCGCCGAGCTGTTCAGCTCGACCACCAAGTACGATAGCGGCTCGGGTTGGCCCAGTTTCTGGCTGCCGCTGGCGGGCGACAATGTGCGTACCCATACGGACAGCAGCCACGGCATGACGCGCACCGAAGTCACCTGTGCGCGCTGCGAGGCGCACCTGGGGCACGTCTTTGAAGATGGCCCCAGGCCCAGCGGCCTGCGCTACTGCATCAACTCGGCCTCACTCGATTTCCAGGCCGCAGCGTCGGCGCCAGGCACTGCCAGGAAATGAGCGGCGGCGCGCCCGGGCCGCCGCCGGTACAGTCGCCGCCGCCGTTGCTGCAGCCCATTGCAGGCCCGGCCGGTCCGCTGGAAGCGCTGATCGAACTGCCTGCGCATGTCGCCCCGCTGCTGACGGCCGTGATCTGCCATCCGCACCCACTGCATGGCGGCACGCTGCACAACAAGGTTGTGTACACCGTGGCGCGAGCGCTGCGCGGCGCTGGTGCGGCCACGCTGCGCTTCAATTTTCGCGGTGTGGGCAGCAGCGCCGGGCGCTATGACGACGGCATGGGCGAGAGCGCTGATGCCCTGGCAGCGGTGGCAGCGGCGCGCGCGCGCTGGCCGGGCCTGCCGCTGGTGCTGGCGGGATTCTCGTTTGGCGCGGCCGTGGCAATCGCGGTCGCCGCCCGCGCACAGCCCGACTGGTTGATCAGTGTCGCGCCAGCGGTCGAGCGCGTGCCGCTGGAGGGTTTTGTGGCGCCCGCGTGTCCGTGGTTGATCGTCCAGGGCGATGCCGACGAGGTGGTGGCCGCGGCCACGGTGCGTCAGTGGTGCGGGCTCCACGCCGGCGCCGCGCGCCTGGTGGAACTGGCGGGTGTGGGGCATTTCTTTCACGGCCGGCTGCATGAATTGCCGGCCTGCCTGCTGGCGCAATGGCCCGCGGCACTGGTGCGCGGCACTCCATAAAAACGAAGGGCCCGGCACCTGTAAACAGGCCCGGGCCCCACGGCATGGCGTTCTTAATGCCTGACAGTAACTACCCTGGCGGAATTCCCTGGGGATTTCCCTCGGGATTTTCCTGGGGAATTCCCCGGGGAATCCTAGTTCACCATCGACTTGAGGCTCTTCAGCGGCAGCGCGCGCACTTTCTTGCTCGCGGGCTTGGCCTTGAACATCATTTTCTCACCCGTAAACGGGTTGACGCCTTCGCGCGCCTTGGTGGCCGGCTTCTTGACCACTTTGAGTTTGAGCAGGCCGGGCAGGGTGAACAACCCATTGCCGCGCAGGCTCTTCTTGACGATGCCGTTCAGGGAATCGAACACTTCGTTGACCTGCTTGCGCGACAGCTCGGTGTCCTTGGAAATGGTTGCCAGAATCTCCGACTTGGTCGGTGCGCCACCTTTTTTCGCCATTGCTGAATCTCCTCGAGTTTGGCGGACGTTTAGAAAAAAATCGTTGAATACATGAAGCGGGGCGCAACATAACACAAGCGGCGCGCGGCGCAAATGGCTATTTTCACCAAGCCTTGTCGCAAATGGCTGCATTTACAGGCTTTGAGGCGTGCGCGTCCAAAGACTGCTGCCGGTGAGGTACCGCAATGCCTCGACGCGTGCTGCGATTGCGCGGCTAAGCCCACGAGAAATATGGCAACCCGCAGCGCTCATGGCAGCAACAGCAGCAGCGCCTGAATGAGGATGCAAGCCCACAGCGGTGAGAAATCAAGATTGGCAAGCGGCGGAATCAGGCGGCGAAATTGCCGCAGCAGCGGTTCACACAGGCTGGCCAGCGCGCCCTGCGCCGGTGAATAGGTGCCGGGAGCGATCATGCCGAGCAGCGCATAGGTGAAAATGGCGACGAAATAAATCCACAACACGGTGCGGGCAATCTGCACTGCCGCGAGTGCCAGCCAGACCAGCGGCTGCGGCAGACCGATGCGGCCGAGCAAGGTGATGGCGCTGACACGCAGCAGCGCGACCACGATCACCACCACCACCGAGGCGGTATCGATGCGACCCACTGCCGGCAGTACCCGGCGCAGCGGTACCAGTAGCGGGTTGGTGATCTGCACCAGCGAGCGCACCAGTGGGTTGCGAAAATCGGCCCGCGCCCACTGCAGCAGCAGTCGCAGCAGCACCGCCAGCAGGGCCAGCGACAGCAGGGTATCAATGAGGTAACTCAGGGCCGCCATGGGCACACTCCTATTGAGCGGCGGGCGCAGCAGCGCTCGCCACGGGGTCGTCACTGCCAAACTGCTGCGCCAGTTGCTCGCTGCGCCGGCTCGCGGCCACGACGGCGGCGGCGATGGTGGCGCCGAAAGCACGCTCTGCCAGCACGCCCAGCGCGGCGGCGGTGGTGCCGCCCTTGCTGGTGACCGCGACGCGCTGCTCGGCCAGCGACTCGGGGCCTGCCAGCAGGGCGCCGGCGCCGCGCAGGGTCTCGCGCGCCAGCAGTTCGGCCGTGGCGGATTCGAGTCCGAGTTCGCGCGCGGCCGCGGCCATCTGTTCGGCGAGCAGAAAGAAATATGCCGGTCCGCTGCCGGAGAGCGCGGTGACGATATCCAGATCGGATTCCTTCTTTACCCAGACCGTGCCGCCGGCGGCCGCCATGGCGCGCTCCGCCAGAGCGCGGCGGGTGTGGTCGAGTTGTTCCGGTGCGTACAGCGCCGTGATGCCAGCGCCCACCAGGGCCGCGCGGTTGGGCATGCAGCGCACTACTGGCACGCCGGGGCAGAGCCGTGCCAGATCGCCCAGGCGCACCCCGGCGACGATCGACAGCAGCAATGGTCGCTGCTCCTGCAGCGCGCTGCGCAGCGGCTCCAGCAGCGCGCGCAGCTGTTGCGGCTTGACCGCCAGCACCACCAGCTGCGCGCCGGCAATGGCGCGCTCATTGGCGCTGGTCGTATGCACCCCCAGGTCGCGCTGCAGAGCTTCGCGCTGCGCAGCATCGGGCTCGCCGACCTGGAAC